>CAZYFX010000062.1:0-11517 GCA_964646725.1 uncultured Oscillospiraceae bacterium | reverse complement strand
AAGAGCCGGTCAGTCTCGAAACGCCCATCGGCGAGGAGGAGGACAGCCATCTGGGCGATTTTATCCCCGATGATGACGCGCCCGCTCCGGCTGAGGCGGCTTCGTACACCTTGCTTCGTGAACAGCTGTGCGAGGTGTTACACACCTTAACGCCCCGAGAGGAGCATGTTTTGAAGCTCCGCTTCGGGTTGGAGGATGGACGCACCCGCACACTGGAGGAGGTCGGTAAGGTCTTTAACATTACCCGTGAGCGTATTCGTCAGATAGAGGCAAAGGCGCTTCGCAAACTTCGCCACCCCAGTCGCTCCAAGCGACTGAAGGACTATTTGGACTAATCTACGGAAGAAAAGGAGCATATCATGGCAACCTTCGGTATCATTGCAGCGCTCGATTGTGAGATCGAGCTGTATATCCGCGAATTCCAAGCAACTCTTTCCGAGGACGGCTTTATCTATCACGGCCATTACGAGGGACACGACGTGTACATGACCCTCTGCGGCGTGGGAAAGGTCAATGCCGCCATTTGTACCCAACGTTTGATCGACGCGGCACATCCGGACGTAATCATCAATTCGGGAGTGGCCGGCGGTGTTTCGCCGTCGCTTCATGTCTGCGACCTTGCCATCGCCGATACGTTGACCTATCACGATTTCTATCCGATCGACGTATTGGAAAAATACGCGCCGCACTGCTCGGTGTTCCCGTCGGACAAAAAACTGATTGCCCTTGCGCAGACGGCGGCCGACGAACTGAAAGAACGCGAATCCGATTTTCGCTACGAGGTTGGCTGTATCGTTTCGGGCGACCGCTTTGTGGAGGATAAGGCATATGTGCTGTCGCTTCGGAAAAAATATGAGGCGCTTTGCACCGAGATGGAGGGCGCGGCCGTTGCTCATGCTGCCTATGCAAACGGCGTTCCGTTCATTGTTTTGCGCACGCTTTCGGACAATGCCGACGAAAACGCCGACGCTTCGTTTACCGAAATGGCGGAAGTGGCGGCCGATCGTGTCAGCTACATCACCAAACGCATGTTAAGCCTGTATCGGTAATCGGATACAGATATTTTGAAAATCCGCGAAAGGAGGAAAACGAATGCGCCCCACCTTCGGCTCGTCCGAAAAGAACGGTGCTCCGACATGGCGGCTGATCTTTATTGCCGCTTTTTTCTGCACGATTTGCGTCGTTTTTGCGGCAAGACTGTTGTATTTGCAGGTGGTCGATGCGGATGAAGCCGAGACGCGTGTGTCCGAGCATACCTACAAAAAAGCGGTCGTTTCCGCCAATCGCGGGGAGATATGCGACCGTTTCGGCGAGAAGCTGGTTTCCAATGTGGTCACCTATAACGTCGTGCTCAACCGCACCACGCTCGAAAACGGCGCATCCGTTGAGATTCTTTCGAAATTTATCGATCTGATGGCCGAGTACGATGTCGAAGTTCCCGATTCCTGTCCTCTGACAAAGGACGCGCCGTACCGTCTGGACGAGGAATATATTTTCGATTCCGCAAAGTCCAAACGTTTCGAACGCTTTTTGTCTTTGGCGGACATCGAAAAAAAAGATGTGACGGGAACGGATTTTTATACCGCTCTGACAAAGCGCTACGGGATATCCAAAGAGCTTTCCGCCACAGAAAAAGGGCGCAAGCTTACTTCGATTCGGTACGACATGGAAACCTCGGATTTTTCGACGGCGGTGCCGTATGTGCTTCTTGAAAATGTGGACGATACTCTGCGAAACATCATTGTCGAGCATAAGCATGAGCTGCACGGCATAGAGATTTCCAAGAGCTATTCGCGTACCTACAATCAAAATCGGGTGCTATGCCATATTTTAGGAAGCGTCGGCCCCATTTACGCCGAGGAAGCGGACGAATACATCAAGGAAAAGGGCTATCCCTACAATGCCGTCATAGGAAAGGACGGCATGGAAAAGGCCTTTGAAGACTATCTGCGGGGCGTTGACGGAACGGCCTTATGCGAATTGGACGAAAACAACGACTTGGTCGGCTATGAGATCACCGACGAGCCCAAGCCGGGGTATAATGTGCGCTTGACGATCGATTCCGAGCTTCAGAAAATCGTGGAGGAAGCACTCGAAACCCAGATCCACTATGCCGTCGAGCTTGCGCAAAAGGAGAACCGTTCTTATGTCGGCGAGGACTGTCGAGCGGGAGCTGCCGTTGTGTTGGACGTCAACTCCGGCGAGCTACTTGCCTTGGCCAGCTATCCCGGTTATGATCTCAATACCTTTTCCTCCGATTTCAACACACTGCGGGACGATCCCGATTCGCCGCTCATCAACCGTGCAACGCAGGGAATCTATCCGCCCGGATCGACCTTTAAAATGCTTACGGCCGCCGCGGCGCTCGATACCGGTGTGATCGACATCAACACCTACATCAAGGACGAGGGCGAATACCGTAAGTACGCGCCGACCTACACACCGCGCTGTTGGCTGTATTTGCGCAACGGCGGAACACACGGCTATGTCAACGTTGCCGATGCCATCAAAGTTTCCTGTAACTATTTCTTCTATACCGTTGCCGATGAAATGGGCGTGGACGCCATCGTTCGCTACGCAAAAGATTTCGGACTCGGCGTCAAGACCGGCATCGAGGTGCCCGAAAGCGAGGGCGTGTTAGCCAGCCCCGCGTATAAGGAAGCGCGCGGCTACGTATGGAATCCGGGCGACACGCTGCAAATGGCCATCGGTCAGTCCGACCATGCGTTTACGCCGCTTCAGCTTGCGGTCTATATATCGGCTGTCGTCAACGGCGGCAATCGCTATCAAACCACACTTTTAAAAAGTGTGGAGGAATATCAAACCGGCAAGACGGTCTACGAGAACAAGCCGAAGGTCGTCAGCAAAACACATTTGTCGGAGTCTACCGTCAACATCATCAAAAGCGCCATGCGCTCGGTCGTGGATGACGAGGGCGGTACGGCGCAGAGTGTGTTCGGCTCCAAGCCTTATGCCGGTGATATCGGAGGCAAGACCGGCACCGCGCAGGTCTCCAAGGGCAGCGACACCGTTCTGTTCGTCGGCTTTGCCCCTTACGAAAACCCCGAGATCGCCGTGGCGGTCGTGATCGAGAACGGAAACAAGAGCACCCGCGCTTCCGGCGTGGCCGCTGCTGTGTTTGATTATTATTTCGGGATCAACGAAGAAGAATAATGAATAGAAACATGTATGTTTTCAGTTAGGATGTGTACCATGAACAAGAATCAAACCTCCTGCCCGGAGCGATTGGGCACCGTGGGCGGTCAAGCCGTCTTAGAAGGCGTTATGATGAAGGCCGGCAAGCGTGTTGCGCTGTCGGTACGCAAGACCGACGGAACGGTCGAAACCGAAGTGACCGAGAGCACACCGATCCGCGAAAAAGTTGCACTCTTTCGCATTCCCATTGTGCGCGGTATCGTTAATTTTGTCGAAATGATGATTTTGAATTTCAAAACTCTCAATCGTTCGGCCGAGATGCTGGGGGAAGAAGAGGAGGAATCCAAATTCGAGATATGGCTTCGCGAAAAGTTGGGAAAAAGCGCCGCCGCACTGGCATCGTTTTTGGGAGCGGTGCTCGGCGTACTTTTGTCGGTCGGATTGTTTATCGTACTTCCGGCCGTTGTTTCGGATTTTGTGGGACGGTTCACGGATATCCGCTTGATCAAAAGCATCGTGGACGGCCTGTCGAAGATACTCATCTTTATTGCCTACATTGCGCTTGTGTCGCTCATGCCGGATATGCGGCGCGTGTTCGAATACCACGGAGCGGAGCACAAATCCATCTTCTGTCACGAGGCCGGGCTTGAATTGACCCCAGAAAACGTCAAAAAACAGAGCCGCTTCCATCCGCGCTGCGGCACCAGCTTTTTGTTTGTCATGATGTTCATCGGCATTCTGGTGTCGGTTTTGTACATCGATGTGGATATCCGCTTTCGTGTGCCGATCAAGCTTTTGGTGCTGCCGCTTGTGGTGGGCATCGGCTATGAGTTCATTCGCTATGCCGGAAAGCACGATAATCTGTTGGTGCGTATTTTGTCCGCACCCGGTTTGTGGATCCAGCGATTGACCACCAAGGAACCCGACCTTACCCAGATCGAGGTGGCGATCGCTTCCTTAAAGGCGGCACTCCCGGATATGTATCCGTGCGAGGATACGCCCGAAGAGATGGAAATGTCGGATGAAAAACGAGATAACGAAGATAATGCGTAAATGATTACGCCAAATAAACGGTTCGTTAGAGCTGTCCGTGAGACGGAGAAAAACAATGACGATCAATGATTTTAAGGCGCGAGCGATCGGCGCCCTCGAAAACCGTGTCGATAATCCGCAATTGGAGGCAGAACAATTACTCATGTGGGCGCTCCACCTGACACGTACCGATATCATCATCCGCCGTCGCGAGAACATTCCCGCCGAGATGGAGGAATTGCTCATGTCGGCTGTCCGACGCCGCCTTTCGCGGGAGCCGTTACAGTATATTTTGGGCGAGTGGGATTTTTACGGGCTGCGTATGTTTTGTGGAAACGGTTGTTTGATCCCGCGCCCCGAGACAGAACTCCTTGTGGATTTTGCCGTGAAAAATCTGCCGCGCGGCGGACATTTGCTTGATTTGTGTACCGGAAGCGGTTGTATCCCCGTGGCCGTGCTCAACAACCGCCCGGATGTGACGGCAACGGCCGTCGATATATCGGAAGCAGCGTTAGGCTATGCCCGAAAAAATGCGGCATATCACAACATTTCCGCCGAGCGTTTACACTTCCGCTGTGAAGATATTCTGGAATTTTCACCCATCGAAATACCCGATGTGATCGTGTCCAATCCGCCCTACATCAAAACGGAGGATGTGGATGCGCTCCAGCGCGAGGTGCTGTTCGAGCCATACATCGCATTGAACGGAGGCTACGACGGCTTGGATTTCTATAAGATCATCGCCTCCAAATACAGTCGCTATTTGAAAAGCACTTCACAAATCGCCGTGGAGCTCGGCTACGATATCGCCCGTGAGGTGGACGCACTCTTTCGCGGTAAACGCTTCCAAACCGAGCTGCTCTGCGACGCACACGGCATTGAACGCGTGTGTGTGGCAAAGCTTTTGTCATAAAGAAACGAGGATACTATGAAATTGTACAGGTTTTTGCGCACTGCGATGCACGTGAGTGCCCTTGTTGCACTTTTTTCCGTTTGCACTTATGCGGAAAAAATCACCTTTTCTCTCGGCGTGTATGACTATTCGGCTGTGAATGCGGGACTTCCCGGTGCGACGGAAAACGGTGTACTGCTGCCGGAGACTGTCTTTGAAACCGAAAGCGGCACATCGGCGGTCGAAGCGGTAGGGGCGGCGCTCACATCGGTGGGACTTCGCTATGTGACCGATGCGTCCGGCACATATGTTGCTTCCATCGGTGATTTGGCGGAAAACGAGGGCTTTTCGGGCTGGCTGTTCAACTACAACAACGACGATTTCGGCGGAGGAGGGCTATCCTCCGTCACCCTGTCGAATGCGGACGTGCTGGAATTTCACTACGCCTACAATCCCGACACCGTAACGGATGATGTCGGCAACGGCTGGTACGGACTTCCGATTTTTACGTCCCTCACCGCAGACCGTGCGACACTCTGCTTTGAGCGCACGACTGCCTTTGACGAGAACTATGCGGCTGTGACGGCCTATACCTGCGACGGCGCACCGCTTGTCGGCAAGGGGACAGAGGACAAGCCGTTTTTGATCACGATTCCCGTTTCGGCTGAAACCGACATTACGGCGCTTTCCCTTGATTTTGAAACGTCCTTGCTTGCACCCTACCGTATTTTGAGTACAGATCTTTCGGAGCCGCATGACTACACCGAGCCGCTCGATGTTTGCTTATCCACACGCGGCGGTCGGACGGCGCATTATCGCTTAACGGTCGAACGCGATTTGTGCGCGGATATTCGTTCGTCTCAGACTCCCTTGACACGAGCCGCCTTTGCCGGTGTTTTGGCACGTTTTTTGGAGGAGGACGCCAATCCGGCCGCCTTTTACGATGTGACGGAAAATACGCCGCACGCGGATGCGATATGGCGTTTGGCGGTCGCAAAGATTACGCGCGGGTGCTCGAATACACTCTTTTGCCCCGAAAAAAACATCACGCTCGAGGAAGCGCTTGTCATGCTGTATCGCTACGCCTGCCCCGATGCTTCCACGGCGGCCGTGACCGTTCTGTTTCCCGACGAAGCGAACGAGGAGCTTTCCGTGCGCATTTTGTTTACCGATGATTTCGGTCTGTCCGAATGGGCGAAGGACGGCGTGGCTTGGTGTGCCGCAAACGGCGTAATTACCGTAGACGAAGCCTTTGACGCAAAAAGCGAGGTCACCGGTGAGACATTGACGCGTATGCTTGAACGCATATCATAATTGCCGAAATATCGGTGTTCAAGATTTTCGAAAGGAGAAAATACGATGGAACTCAAAAACAAAAAGATCAATTTTTTAGGAGACAGTATTACCGAGGGGCATGGTGCATCTTCGGTCGAGACGCGCTATACATCGGTGCTTAAAGAACTGTGCGGTTTGGCGGAAATACGTAATTACGGCATCGGCGGCACGCGGCTTGCTCATCGACCGGGTTCTTCGGGCGAAAGAGTCGATAAGGATTTTTGCGGACGCTTTTCCGAAATGGACGATGACGCGGATGTGATCGTTGTATTCGGCGGAACCAACGACTACGGATACACGCAAACGCTTATGCCCTTCGGCAACTTTGAGGATACAACGCCCGATACCTTCTGCGGCGCTTTGCACACGTTGTATCGCGGTTTGATTGAAAAATATACGACCAAAGATATCGTGATCGTAACGCCTTTGCACCGAGAGAACGACCATGTGCCCAATTCTCAAACCGGTAAAACCTTAAAGGACTATGTGGATGCGATTCGCCGTGCGGCGGAGTATTATTCCTTACCGGTGCTCGATCTGTTTGCTTTCGGCGGTATCTGCCCGAGCATTCCCGCGCAAAAGACTGCGCTCTGTCCGGACGGACTGCATCCGAACGATGCGGGAAACCGTGTCATCGCCGAAAAATTAAAAACGTTTTTGGAAGCACTTTGATACGCCGACACAAGATTGAACGAAAAAACACTGCAATTAAAAATATACGGGGGAAAGAACTCCCACAGGAGGAAAAAATCATGGAACTCAAAAACAAAAAGGTCAATTTCTTAGGCGACAGCATCACGGAGGGAACCGGTGCGTCCTCGGTCGAGACGCGCTATTCATCGGTGCTTATGGAACTGTGCGGCTTGTCGGAGATACGCAATTACGGCATCGGCGGCACACGCATTGCACGTCAGAAGGTTTTCTCCAACGAAAAATGGGATCAAGATTTCTGCGGACGCTTTGCCGAAATGGATGACGATGCGGATGTGATCGTCGTGTTCGGCGGCACCAACGATTACGGTCACGGCGACGCTCCGTTCGGCCGTTTTGAGGACAGAACGTCCGATACCTTCTGCGGCGCACTTCACACGCTGTATCGCGGTTTGATCGAAAAATATCCGACCAAGCCCATCGTCATCTTAACGCCCATTCACCGCGAAAACGACCATGTACCCAATGCCATGCACGGTAAGACGTTAAAGGACTATGTGGATGCCATTCGCCGCACGGCCGAGTTTTATTCTTTGCCGGTGCTCGATCTGTTCGCTTTCGGCGGCATCTGCCCGAACATCCCGGCACAAAAGGTTGCGTTCTGCCCGGACGGACTTCACCCGAACGACGCAGGCAACCGTATTATTGCCGAGAAGCTGAAAACGTTTCTCGAAACGCTTTAACGCGGTGACGAAAGGAAAAACGGAAGAATGGAAAAACGGAAAATAAAACCGCAAAAGGCTCTGGAAAGCTTGTGTCGGCGCTTTTTTACGACGTTTGGTTCAATCGTTCTGGCGCTTTCCGCGCTGGGGGGGGTGCTTGGGTCGGATAACGTCATGTTCTGCTCACAGCTTCTGTGGATCGCGCTGTTTGCGCTTTTGGTTGCATTAGCCTTTGCCGTAACCGACTTTCTTTGCGCGCACCATGTAGGGAGCGTGCTCACTCATGCGGTACACTTTGTGCTTTCCTATGTGTCTTTTTTGTTGACCTTTGTGTGGGGTGGGGGAGCCGAATCGTATTTGCGAAGCAATACCGCCTTCACCACCCGCATTTTTATGGTCATATGCATGTCGTTCTTATTTATCGGCGTGTACGCGGTCTGTGCCGTCGTGCGCTCGGTCGCGGGACACGTCGCACACCGCCGTGCCGATAAAGCAAAGGCGTACAAGCCGCTGTATTCCGACCTTACGGATGAAAAGTAAACAGCATGCACGGCATTTTCGCATTCAGAATGGGAGATAAACTTTATTATGGCGCAAAACCAAATCTATCAATATGTGGCAACCTGCCTGTTCGGGCTTGAGAAATTCGTCGGCGAGGAGATCGACGCCTGCGGCGGAAGACGGCTGGCCACCATCGACGGACGCGTCGTGTTCGAGGGCGACGAGGATGTGCTTGCCAAAGCCTCCGTCAATCTTCGCACGGCGGAGCGGCTGTATATACGTCTTGCGGCGTTTCGTGCCGAAAGCTTTACCGAATTGTTTGACGGCGTAAAAAGCATTCCGTGGGAGCAGTTTGTCGGGAAACGCGACGCTTTCCCGGTTAAGGGACATTCCGTCAAATCGGCATTGTATTCGATTCCCGACTGCCAAAGCATCATAAAAAAAGCCGTGGTCGAGCGCTTAAAGACCGCTTACCGCATCGACTGGTTCGAAGAAACCGAAACCAAATTGCAGATCGAGTTCTTTATTTTGAACGACGAGGTGTCGATCATGCTCGATACCAGCGGCGCACCGCTTCATAAGCGCGGATATCGTACCGAAGCGGGTGTCGCTCCCATCCGCGAAACGCTCGCGGCGGCACTTGTCAAGCTTGCCCGCCCGCGCGAGGATGTACGTCTGTGGGATCCCTTTTGCGGTTCGGGTACCATCGCCTTAGAGGCGGCTTTGCTCATGACTCATACCGCGCCGGGACTTTCCCGTTCGTTTGTCGCCGAACGCTATGCGTTTTTGGACAGCGGCATATGGATGCGCGCAAGAGAGGAAGCGCGACAGGCCGTCGTGACCGACAGCACGTTTTGCGCTTACGCTTCGGATATCGATAAGGACGTGCTCAAAACCGCACTCGGAAATGTTCATCGTGCAGGTATGGAAAAGCATGTCAAGGTATTTCAAAAGGATGCGCTGTCGCTCACAAATGACGGTGTGCGCACGACGATCGTCTGCAATCCGCCCTACGGCGAGCGATTGGATTCTCTTCGCGAGGCGCGTGAGCTGTACCGCAAAATGGGGAAGGTGTTCCCGAAGCTTGCGCCGTGGCAGATCTATATTATCACCTCCGAGGAGGAGTTCGAGCGTCTGTACGGCAAAAAAGCCGACAAGGTACGCAAGCTGTATAACGGCATGATTAAATGTAACTTCTATCAGTATTTCAAAAGAGAGGATGTGCGTTCCCGATGAAGCGCTTTGATATGCACGTCCACACCGAGCAGTCCAGCGAATGCGGAGAGCATTCGGCACGTGAAATTGTCGATATGTACCGCGCGGTCGGCTACGACGGTTTGGTTATCACCGACCACTGTATGCCGCGCTATCGAAAAAAGTATGCGACCGAGGAAGAAATGCTTCGCGTACAGCGCGACGGCTATTTTGCCGCCAAGACCTATGCCGATACCGTCGGCTTTACCGTGTTGTACGGCTGTGAGCTTCGCTTTACCGAAGCGAGCCGAACCGATTTTCTGGTCTACGGCTCCGACCCCGACTACTTTGTGAACCACCCGGGGCTTATGGATATGCCGATCGACAAGGCACTTCCCTTGCTCCGAGCCGACGGACTGCTTGTTTATCAGGCACATCCGTTTCGCGATCAAATGCAGATCACGTCCCCGCCGCTCCTTGACGGTGTCGAGGTTTACAACGGTCACACCGGCTACGATTCCCGCAACGAAATGGCCATGCTTTGGGCCGAACGGTATGCGTTGAAGAAAATATCCGGTTCGGATTTTCATTCCGCCTGCGACCTTGCGCACGGAGGACTTGTTTTACCCGATGACGTGTGCGACAATGCATCGCTTGTCCGGGCGCTGCGGGACGAAACCTATCGGCTGATTCTCGGTTTGCATTGACGAAATAACGAGAAAGGATGTTGAATATGACTGCTTTACTTCCCGAATTGAAAACCTGCCCGGCGGTGTTTGCCGTCGCAGACGAATATCAAATCATGGTGCCGGTCAAAAGCGACGTACTGTTTTGGGTAACGGTCGGTGACAAGACCTATTACGACCACTCCAACGGCATCATCCGTTCCTCGACCCGTATGCACCGTGTACATGTGCCGATGAATGCATTGAACGCGGCGGGTCACTATACCGTCACCTATCGCAAGATCATCGACCGCAAGCCTTATTTTGCCGAAACCGAGGAGCCGGTGTCGGCTACCTATGCTTTTCGTCCCGTTCCGAACGAGGGAGATATCCACGTCTACCATCTGTCGGATACGCACGGTCACTTTGAGCATTCCGCCGCGGCCGCGTCCTATTACGGCGACGCGCTCGATCTGCTTGTTCTCAACGGGGACGTTCCCGACCACAGCGGAAAGGTCGAAAACTTCGATCTTATCTTCCGTTTGTGCGAGGCGATCACCCACGGTGAACGCACCTGTCTGTTCTCACGCGGTAATCACGACACGCGCGGCTTCTATGCCGAAAATATCGCCGATTTTACCCCCACGCAAAACGGTCGGTCGTATTATTCCTTCCGCGTCGGTTCGTTGTGGGGACTGGTTTTGGACTGCGGTGAGGACAAGCCGGATACCAATGCCGAATACGGGCATACCGTCTGCTGTCACGCCTTTCGTGAGGAGGAAACGGAGTACCTCGAAGAGCTTCTTGCGCACCCGAGCACCGAGTACGCCGCCGACGGCGTGAAATACCGCATGGTGGTGGCGCATAATCCGATTTCTTTTACCGATAAACCGCCGTTTGATATCGAACAGCCGCTGTACAGCGCATGGCTTTCGCTTTTGGATAAAACGGCCAAGCCCCAGCTTATGTTGGCGGGACATCTGCACACCACCGAAATATCTTTAAAGGGCGGACGTATCGACCACAAGGGACAGATTTGCCCAGTCGTTGTCGGTTCGCGCTTTACACGCGACACGGAAACAAAGAAGATCGACTGCTTTGTCGGCTGTGCCGTTACTCTGACCGAGGGAAATGCGGTTATTCGCTTTACCGATTCGACGGGAAACGTGCTTGAAGAGAAAACGTTGAAACTTGTGCCGTGATTGTTGGCGAACAAATCCGTAAAGTGCCAAATTGAATGTTAAAAATATGTTAATATTGGAAAAAACACTTGATTTTTTCGGTTGACAGGTATACAATACACTATGTAGTTTTAGCACTTGATCGTTTCAAGTGCTAAAACTTCAAAACGTATTTTAAGATCAGGAGG
>CAZYFX010000061.1:0-11552 GCA_964646725.1 uncultured Oscillospiraceae bacterium | reverse complement strand
TCGCCGATGCCGTCGGCCCTCTCGCCGCCGAGCATTTCATCGTCACGCGGCACATTCTTCGCGCCGACCCGAGCCTGTTCCGCTCCTTGGGAATGCGCGAAACGGTCTGCCTTGTGCCGGATGTTTCGGGAAACACCGGCTTGGAAGCGGCCGAGACAGTCCGCGGTGCCGCCAAAGCGGCGCGTCCGGGCTTCATCGTTGCCGTGGACGCACTTGCCTGCCGACGGCTTTCGCGATTATGCACCACGCTCCAACTGTCGGATACGGGGCTTTCGCCCGGCTCGGGGCTTTATAACACGCGCCGAAGCTTCGACGCGACCGCCTTCGGGCTTCCCGTGCTTTCGATCGGCGTTCCGACGGTGGTGGAAGTGCCGACGCTGGCACTTGACGTACTGCAAACGGCGCTCGACCGTTCGGACATAGCTCCGACCGCGCCCGACGAAGCCGAACGCTTGTTGGAAGCGCTGACCGAAACTTTGCGTGCTCAAAACGGCAAAAGCTTTTTCGTCACCCCGGGTGAGACAGACCATATTGTGAAAGATCTGTCCAAGTTGATCGGCTATGCACTCAACCTTGCCCTGCACGACGGGCTTACCTTCGACGATATCGACGAATTTCTTTCGTAACGCCTACACGCCTACGCATCGAAAACGACCGTTGCCACTGTGTCGGACAAGAGCTCGATATAGTACCACTGCCCCTTATGGCGATATTGCAGTTGGAGCTTATGGCCGTTCGGATTGACCAGAACTAGCTCGGCCGAGCCGTCAGGGTGCTCGATTACGCAACCGTCGGGACGCTGTGCGTCCGCCTGCGGATACGAAAACATGGTAGGATATATGCCGGACAGGGTAATCGGATAAATGCTGTCATCCTCACCCAAATGAGCAAAATGCTTAAACGCCTTATACTGGCCGCTGTAGGAGAGCGCATTGTCCGCGCTTCCGCGCGTCACCAATCCTCCGCAGAAAAACGGGCCGATGTTCGGGCCGCCGCATTCGTCCAACATCAAATTCCAGCCGGTCATGGAGGAATACCGATTGCAGAGCGTCTTGACGGCCATCAGACCCCACTTGCACCAGTCGGTGTCGTAATGATCGTATAAACGCGGGCCGCCCTCCGTGAAATGCAGAGCAAGCTGCGGATATTTGTCCTTCAAATAGGTCGTCTGCTCAATCGCGCCCTCGTAGTAGTGGAACGCAAGCCCCGCACAATCCTTTGCCAACGCGGGATGCTCGGTAAGACACCAGTCCACGCGCCGCTCGGCATCGTAAAAATTGTGGTCGTGGAACCATATTTGCGTTTCGATATGATTTTCGTCGAATTTTCCGCGCAATACGGAAACAAATTCCGCTTCCAGATCGGGATGCCAGACGCAGGCAGTCATAAGACCGTTTTGCGCCGTCTGCGGCTCGTTCTGCACCGTGACGGCGCAGATCGAAATCCCCTCGGCTTCATAGGCCTTGATGTACTTCACGAAATACTCGGCATAGCATTCGAGATAGGCGCGCCGCATATAGCCGCCGCCAAGGCTTCCGCCGGTTTTCATCCACGCCGGCGGCGTCCAGGGAGAGGCAAACAGCTTCAAATTCGGCTTGATCGCAAGAATTTCCTTGACGATCGGAATAATGTACGCCTTGTCGCGGTCGATGGAAAAATGCTCGAGTGACGTATCGTTCGGCACATCGTCGTAGGTGTACAGCTCGGCCGAATAGTCGCTTGCGCCCACGGTGAGCCGACCGACACCGAGATTCAAGCCTTCGCTGGTGTAGAGATGCTTTAGGAGCGCGTGTCGCGTCTCGGCATCCAGCTTCGAAAGGTTGTAGCAGCTCGCGCCGGTAATGGCGGCTCCGAAGCCCCAAAAGCCACGATTCACGTAATACGCGGCTTTTTCCGCCGAACACGCGCCCGCCAAATATTCCGAAGGAAATATCTCTTTTTCGAAATACTCACCGTGCGTGTTTGTGGTGTATATCTTACAGGACATAGACAGCGTTCCTTCCTTACTTCGCCATGAACTGCTTTAAGTAATCGGCACTGGTCTTGATACTGTCAAACGGGTTGCCGTTGGCAAAGTTTGCGTCCTGCTCGACCACATAATGCTTCACGCCGATGCTTTCCGCCTTGGCAATGACCTTTTTCCAGTCCACCGTACCGTTTCCGACCTCGGTCATCGTGCCGAAGAAGTGACCGCCCTCGCATTTGAGCATAACGTCCTTCAGGTGCAGAATGTCGATACGTCCGGCAAGCTTGTCCATCCATTCGTCAAGGCTTGCACAGCCCGCATGTACCCAACAGGTATCCAATACAAAGCTGACCGTGTCCTTGTCGAAGCCTTCGTACAGGTAATCCATCAGCGTCTTGGTGCCGTCGATGCGTAAAAATTCGAAGTGGTGATTGTGATAGGTAAGCTTGAAGCCGTGCTTGGCATAGCCCTCGGCGGCGTGGTTGAAATCCGAAATGAATTTCTTCAAAGAGTCCACAGAGCTTCTGACCTCTCCGGGCATACCGCCGATACCGATGTTGGTCGTGCCCCACAACTTGTGGACACGCATGGTCTCCTCGGGGTGATTTAAAATCTGATCGTAGTCGTAGTGCGTACCAATGAAATTGATGCCGTGCTTGTGCGCAAGCTCAATAAAACGCTCCTCGGGAAGATAAGTGCCCGCCGTGTGCGCTTCGGTGTAGCCGGCGTCCGCCATTTTCTTAAAGGTCAGATCGGCAAAATCCTCGTCCTTGAAGTAGTCTCTCAGAGTGAACAGCTGTAATCCGAGTTTGTTGAACATGATGGTTTCTCCTTTGCTCTTTTGTTTTTGTTTTATTTTAAAAAGCGGTCTGCGCAAGGGAACGGATGAGCGTCCCCTGCGTATCCTGCTTTTCGGCTAAAGTTTGTATGTGAAGATAGCACAGGCCGTAGGGCGCATCCGCTCCGAACGAAAGCTCTCTTTGCTCCGTTTCGCCGATGAGCCGCGCGGTTCGTTTTTGTGTGTCGTATTCGATCGAAACGGTCGTAAAATCGCCTTTTTCGACAATTTCCGCCGCAACGGACGCTTCGTCCGCCACCGTTTCGTCACAGGGATTGTACCAATGATCGGATAAGCACAGGCGCACACCCGAGCCTCGGACAGACAGCTCGACCGTCACACGCCCCGCCGCCGACGCCGGGAAATTCCAGACCGCGCCCTGCTTCTTGTACACCAACCGTTCGTCCTCCACGCGCCCGATTTGCAAAACCTCTCGGAAATTGCCGCTCGGGTCGGGAACAAGAAGCGCTCCGTCGGTGCGGTTGTAGGCGCAATGTCCCGAAAAACCGCGATAGCCGCCGAGATTGCTTCGAACATACATTTGCGTCGAGACGTTTTCCAACCCATAGCGGAAATTTTCCGTCCGTCCCTTTTCGTACAGCCAGTTTATGTCCAATATCACGACCTTGCGCACCGCCCGATTCTGCCCCAGATGAACGAGAAGCTTGTTGTACGGAAGCTCCAACATCTGCGCCTGGTGGACGCTCTTGTCCCGCGAATCCGTACCGCCGAGCGAACGGAAGTCCGAGCGACAGCGCATTTCGTTTAAGAACAGCTCGCGGAAGCCCGTCCAGGTTTTCATGTCATCGTCCGATATCGCCAGATGGTCGGCATCGCGATTGGTGAAAACGTCCTCCCACACACCGCGCTTTTCTTCGTCGGACAGCGGCGGAAAGGTCTTTTCGTGATCGAGCTCCGGAAGAGGCTGTGTATTGCACCAGAAAAACACGATACGTCCGTCCGACAGCTTGTGTAACACGGGCATGGTGTTCGTCGCATGAAAAATGCTCGGAACGGGGTCTGTCCAGGTGTCTCCGTGATCGAAGGAACGGTACATATAGTGATAATTTTGCGTCGTTCGCACAAGCATAACGAGAGTTCCGTCGGAAAGCTCTGTGACCGTCGGCTCGCAGGAGTAGTTTTCCCAGCGCGGACCTTTATGCGGCTCGCGCACCGCAAACGGCGGCACGGAGGGAAGTACCTTCTCCGTCCAGGTTTCGCCGTCATCGTCGGAATAAAAAACGGTCACGATGTGATCCGAATGATTCGGACACCAGTATTCGGCCAAGATGAACCAGCGTCCGCAGCTTTCGAGATAAAACGGATATTTCAGAATATGTAATCTTTTGTCGGACAGCTTGACCCACCGGTGGTCGGTGCTGTCGAAGCCCTCGTCGTTCAACAGCGCCCACGTTCCCTCTCGGTCGGAAAGATTCTTTAAATCGCCCCTGAATTCGCGGGGATAATAGCCGATATACCGCCCGGTCGCGGGATTCTTCTCGGCCGCTCCGAGTGCGCCCGACTCATGCAGATGAAATTTCCACGACAGCCCCGCGTCGGCGGAAGAAATGTATCCGAGCGTTCCGACGTCATCCGGCTCTTTTTTGTCCCGTGCGCCGTAAATACGAATTTCTCCGTCATCGGTCACACAAAGAGAGGTAGAAGCATCCTCCGGCGGGACAGCCACGACCTGCGGCGCATATATCCGCTTCAACAGTCGCTTATCCTCGTCGGTAAGCCGCTTTTCCAAGCTTGCTCTGTAGTCCATAACCGTCTGCCCCTCAATCGATACGAATCGTCTCGCCGCTCTTGATGCTGTATACCTTTCCGTCCGCGTCGAGCCACACGGTGTGCAGTGTCGGATTGTACAGCGTGTGGCCGTCCGCACTGTGGACAAGGCTCTTGTACGCCTCGACGTATTCGTAAATCTCCATGTTGGTGGCATACCACAGCTCGTCGCTTTGCGAAAAGGCGCGGCAGATATCCTCCAAACGCTCCCAGTTGTTGTCACGGTCGAATTCGTAGCTGTGCCCCCAGAGGTAGAACAGACGCGGCACACGGCGCGCATGGTAGGCTTTCGTCGAAATATCGAGCGCCAAAAACTTTTCGATGTATTCGAAAAGCCGTGGGTTATTGTGATGTGCCGTGGGAAGCCATGCGTGAAAATCGGTCGGAAGCATGAACGAATCGTTGTCGTTTCCGAGCGTTCGCGCATAGACGATATCCAGATCGGTCAGATAGTGCTTGATGTTTTCATAGGTCGTGAAGTTGCCCATCTGCGTAATGCCCGAATCGGGGTACGCCATGCCGCGCACCATCCGACCGCATTTTTCTTCCAGATACAACCGACAGTCGAGCACGTCGCGAATGCCCTCGATCGGACGCAGATTTCCGTTGGCACGATGAAACGCTCCGTGAACGGCGATCTCGTGTCCTTTCGAAAGAAAGTACTCCCGAATCATCTCGGGCGTATAAACGTCCCCGCGCGCCGTGAAATTAAAGGTGGCTTTCATGCCGTAGCGGTCGAGCGTTTCCGCAAGACGCTTATCCTGCGGCACACCGTCATCGTAGCTGAAAGTCACAGCCTTGGCCTTGCCCTCGGGGTAGCGTAAGAATACGGACATCATGACACATTCCTCCTTGTTTTTTTGCTTCCGCATGATTTTGGCGACAAATTACACTTTTACAACTCCATTATACTGTATACAGACGAAAATTTCAAGTCTTATTTTGATTTTTTTCCGTTTCTTTCTCCTTTTGTTCGGAAAAATACGCGCGATTGTAGCGCACTTTTTCACTGTCGGGATGTACAAGCGCGGCGCGTTCGTTATAGGCGGCCGCCGTTTCGCGCTCTCCCAAACGGTCAAAGCATACGCAAAGGGACAGCGACGGATAGTATTCCTCAAAATCCGTTTGAACAAAACCGTCGCGCCGATATTCCCTCGGGCATTCGAGTGCCGCCCGATACCACAGCGTCGCCTGAAGAAGCCGTCCGTCGCGCATGGCATCGTCCCCCATCAAGCACAGGGCCTGCGGCGTGACATATGCGTAGCCGAGCGAGCGGGTAAGATAGATGTGCGCCGCTTCCCCGTCCGTGTCGGCATACAGTCGGTACAGCATGAGGCACGCCTCGCGCTTGTCGGCATACCAACCCTGCGGCATATCCAGAAATTCCTTCAAATGTTTTATCGCCTTTTCGTTTTTTCCGTGCTCCGCCAACTCTCGGGCGTAGTAGTAGACTTCGCGCGCCGTAAAGCGCACTCCCTCGGCAAGCTTTTTTTCGTACAGACGCAAATTGCGGTCGGAGGAACGCTTGCCCGATTCCGGACGGTGGCATACCGTGATATCGGCATAGATCGTTTTTCCGCGCGGCGGTATGACCTCATGTACAAAGCCGACCCAGGAAAAGTGCGCCATGCGTTTGACCAGTCGTTCGCGATAATACAAAAAGCCCTCGGACGCTTTATACGGCATCATGACCGCATCGACCTCAAAGGAAAGCGTCCTTTTCAATTCAAGAAAGCGGGCGCGGTCGGCTTCCTCCAGCACATCGTCCGCATCCAGCCATGCAATGTAATCGCCGGTCGCCTTGGAAAAGGAAAAATTGCGGGCAGCGGAAAAATCGTCGCACCACGGAAAATCGTATACCTTTTCCGTATAGGCATACGCGATCCGCTTGGTTTGATCGGAAGAACCGGTGTCCGCCACGATCACCTCGTCGAAAATCCCCTCGACACTGTCCAAACAGCGTGCCAAATACTTTTCTTCGTTTTTTACGATCATACAAAGGGAAAAAGTCATCTTCTTCATACCTCCCACCGTGCTTAATGTATGCGCGCGTCTGTCAAAACAGAACCGTCCGTCATATGCTGTAAAGACAGTGCTTGCGTTCTTACGCGCAGCCTGTCAACTCCCATAAGAAAGGAAATGTCCTATGACCAATAACGGATATGGCGGTATGGGCGGCATGAACGGAAGCATGTTCCGTCCTCCCTTCCCGCCGGGGCTTCCGCCCTTCGGCGCTCCGAATCTTCCGAATTGCCCGAGCACGGGCACAGGCGGCAATACCTGCGGCTGTCAGAGCGGAAACGGCAGTACCTGCGGCTGTTCGGGGAACGCAGGCAACACTTGCGGCTGCCGGAACGACTCGGGAAGCTGCGGTTGTCAAAGCAGCGGCAGTTGCTCGGGTAACGCTCCGGGTTCCTGCGGCGGCAATCGTCCGCGTCCGCCGTTTTCTCCGCCCCCGACACGCTGCTGCATCGGCCCGACCGGCCCCATGGGTCCCATCGGCCCGACCGGAGCCACCGGTGCTACCGGCCCGCAAGGCCCGGCCATCGTGATCACAGGTGCAACCGGTGCTACGGGTGCTACGGGCGCTACGGGCGCTACCGGTGCTACAGGCGCTACGGGTGCTACGGGCGCTACAGGTGCTACGGGCGCCACAGGTGCTACGGGTGCTACAGGTGCTACGGGTGCTACAGGTGCGGCGGCCACTGACGATTATGCTTATTTCACCGCCGCTCCCACGTTTTCCGTCGGTGAGCCGATTTCCCTGACCACCGCCGACACACAAACCGATACGGTCATCACCGCAAGCGGCAGTGACATCACGCTCCCGGACGGAAAGTATATCGTAAGCTACTCTTTGGAAGGCGTTTCGGCGGCCGGAACGGTTTCGGTCGTTCCGACGTATAACGCGACCGCCGACGAAGCGGCGACCCGTCGGGACACCGTGGCCGACAACGACCGCTTGGCTTCGATCAACGGCGTGTTCGCCTTAACGACGGTAAGCGGCGGCACGACCCTGTCGTTCACCATAGCCGCCACGGCGGGAAGCACATTAACCGATGCACTGTTCTCGGTCGTGGTGCAAAAAATGAGTTAGCACCCGGGGCTTTCCCGAGCCTCTCTCGTCCCCTGCCTCGCGCAGGGGACAAACATGCGGGGTACTCGTTCGAAAAAATGTACAAAAAGTGTACTTTTCGATAAAACATTTCAAAAAACCATTGACGAACGGCAGACTTTGTGCTATACTGTATGAGATATAAGAAGCATATTGCACCTGTACGGCTCATATGGTTTCTTTTCGTAAAAAACAGGAGATGTACCATGGCAAATCTCAACGATTTCTCGGCAAAAAGCTGTGCGCGGCAAATTTTGGGTCTCACCTGCACGGTCAATGTCAAACGCTCATACCGTGCCTTTATCGGCAACCGCTTCGCCGGATTTCTCAATTTCGGCTATACCACCCTCGGAAAATACGGCGTGAAAGAGGTCATCCTCATCGGCGAAAATTTTCCGGTCAACAAATTCAACGCACAGATCATCGCCCTTGCCCACGACAAAGCGGGCGCAAAGGACGATATCCTCATCGCGGCGCGCGAAAACAGCGTTTACTATGAGCCGCATATCGCTCGCTTGACCGAGCGCTTTATCCCGGCCGGCAGTGCCGAATTTATCTGCTATTATGAGAAAAGCTGCGGCGCGGTGTTGTTCACCGAGGACGGAGGATGCCGCCGCTATATCCTCATAACCAATATTTCCGGCCACATCGGATTTCCCAAGGGGCATATCGAATTCGGCGAGACCGAAAAGCAGACCGCCCTTCGCGAAATTTACGAGGAGACGGGAATACATACGAACATCATCGACGGTTTCCGTGAGTTTTACAACTACCGGATCAACAGCTTTATTCGCAAAAAAGCTATCTATTTCTTAGCCGGCTTCCACCCGGAAAATATCCGCATGAGTATTATGGAAATATCGGAATACCGACTGCTTTCCTATGAGGAAGCGTTGGAAGCGCTCAACTTCCGACACGACAAACGCATTTTGGAAAAAGCCGAAGCCTTTATCCGTGAACACCCTCATGTGTGTCATACCGATACGGCGGGTTAAGAACGGCTTTTTACCGCTTCGTTTTCTTATTTGGAAGGAGTACCTGCATTGAGCGCAAAAATGAGAACCATCTATATCACGCTGCTTGACTATCTGACCCTGTTGGTCAGCCTGTTTGTCTGCCGCTTGCTTTTCCCCGAGCCCGCGGCGTCGTTTATCGCACATACACCGCGCTTTGTTTTGACGTGTATGCTGTTGTTTGTGCTGTACCCGACCGTATCCTACGCCTTCGGACTGTATAAGATCATTTACCGCTATGCGCAAAGCAATGAATATTTGCGCTTTTTTTCCGCGTTTCTCACAGCCGGGCTAATCTTTTCCGTTATCAATCGGATCATCGGCGTTTTCGTTCCCACCTTGCAATATCCGATAAGCTTTCTTCTGTATTTCACCGTTTTATCTTCCACAGCCATGCTACTGTCGCGTATCCTGTACCGCGTCTATGTCAACCGCATGGCGCCGGAGACGGAAAACAAACCGGTCAATACGCTCATTGTCGGCTGCGGACAGGCCTGCCTGCTTCTTCTCAACGAGATCAAATATCACCCCGACCGCGGGATCAAGCCGATCGTGGCCGTGGATAACGATCCCGTCAAGGTCGGACGCTCCATCGCCGGTATCCCCATCGTGGGAGACGATACGGCCATTCCCGAAATTTGCAAAAAATACGATATCCGTCTCATCATCATCGCCATCCCGTCTGCCGACAACAAGCAGCGCGCGCGCATTCTTTCCAACTGCAATGACATCGAAGTCGAGGTCAAGCTGTTGCCGCGCTTGGTCGATTTCGGCTCCGAAGAAACGGGCGTGATCGGAAAGCTGCGCGATTTCACCATGGAGGAGCTTTTGGGACGCGAACCCATCGAAGTCAATAACGAGGAGGTCGCTTCCTTCATTCGCGGCAAGACCGTGCTCGTAACGGGCGGCGGCGGATCGATCGGCTCGGAGCTTTGCCGACAGGTTGCCTCCAACAGTCCGGAACGTCTGATCATCATCGATATTTACGAAAACAACGCCTATGACATCCAGCAGGAGCTGGTTTTCCGGTACGGCGATTCGCTTAAACTGAATGTTTTTATCGCGTCGGTGCGCGACTACGAGCGCATAGACAGCATCATGGCGGCCTACAAGCCGGATATCGTCATCCATGCCGCCGCGCACAAGCATGTGCCGCTCATGGAGGTTTCTCCGGGAGAGGCGATCAAGAACAACGTGTTCGGCACCTACAACACGGCGCGCGCCGCCATACATAACGGTGTCAAAAAGTTCATTCTCATTTCCACCGACAAGGCGGTCAATCCGACCAACATCATGGGCGCCAGCAAGAGAATGTGCGAGATGGTCATCCAGTCCTTAAACGGGCATGGCACCGTCTTTTCGGCCGTTCGCTTCGGAAACGTGCTCGGCTCCAACGGCTCGGTCATTCCGCTGTTTAAAAGACAGATCGCTTCGGGCGGCCCGGTCACGGTCACGCACCCCGATATCATCCGCTTTTTCATGACCATTCCCGAAGCCGTTCAGCTCGTGCTGATGGCAGGCACCAAAGCCGAGGGCGGCGAGATATTTGTCTTGAATATGGGCAAACCCGTCAAGATCGCCGACCTTGCCAAGCAGATCATTCTGCTGTCCGGGAAAAAGCCGGATGTGGATATCAAAATCGAATATACCGGTCTTCGTCCCGGTGAAAAGCTCTACGAAGAGCTGATGATGGACGATGAAAATCTGGAAAAAACACAGAACGAAAAGATCTTTGTCGGACATTTTGTCGATTTTGACAAGGACAAGCTCAAAAGCGAATTGGACGAGTTAAATCACATCGCCTGCGACAATTCTCTTTCGGAAAAGGAAATGTTGGAAAGCCTTGAGAAAAAGATTGCCGAGCTCGTTCCGACGTTCCACCGCCCAAGCCGATGAAAAGTAAAGAGGAAAACATGACCTTAAACGACCGACTCATCCGAGCCAAAAAAGCCCTGTTCGACAGGGCTTATGCCTTTTTAAACGACCGCCAGCGCGAAGCCGTTTTTACGGCGCACGGCCCGCTTTTGGTGCTTGCCGGCGCGGGTAGCGGAAAAACCACCGTGTTGGTTCAGCGCATTGCCTATCTTGTGCGCTACGGTGACGCATATTTTGCGACCGAGCACTCCGAGGACATGCTGTTCGAGCCGTATATCCAAAAGTTGGAGGCGCTTGCCGCGTCCCCCACGCTTTCGGCCGAGCAAATTGACAGTGCCCTTGCGACCTTTGCCGTCGAACCGGCGCGTCCGTATGAAATTTTGGCCATCACCTTCACCAACAAGGCCGCCGGAGAGATTGCCGAGCGTTTGGAGGATGTGTTGGGCACACAGGCGCGCGATGTTTGGGCGGGCACGTTCCATTCGATCTGCGCCAAGCTTCTTCGGATGTATATCGACCGTCTCGGCTTTGAGCGAAGCTTCACCATTTACGACACCGACGACACCAAGCGGCTCATGACCGCCATTATCAAGGAATTTGAGATCAGCGACAAGACCTTTGCGCCCAAGGCGGTTTTGAATGAAATCTCCCGCGCCAAGGAGAAGCTTCTTCTGCCCGACGATTACGAGGGCACCATCGGCACGCACGACTTGCGCCGCCGCACGATTTTACGTTTGTACCGTGAGTATGAAAAGCGCAAGCATGCCGCCAACGCGCTCGACTTCGACGATCTGATTCTGCTGACCGTGCGCCTGTTCGAAGAGGACGAAGAGCTGGCGCAGAAATACAGACACAAGTTCCGCTATATTCTGGTGGATGAGTATCAGGACACCAACCGTGCACAGTTCAAACTCACGTCGCTTTTGTGTAACGACGACAACAACATCATGGTCGTGG
>CAZYFX010000060.1:0-11723 GCA_964646725.1 uncultured Oscillospiraceae bacterium | reverse complement strand
TGTAGGGACAGGCGTCCTCGACTGTCCGCAATAGACAAATTTCGGCAGAGGTATTTTTTGCACCGCATTTTTCCATAACGGACCGCCGAGGACGACGGTCCCTACAAAAAATGCGAATTACCCGAGTTGCGGACAGAGGCAGTATGCTAAATCATTTCAGCAAACTCAATATTGCCACCACACTGTCCGTTTTATGAAATTATCCTACTGTTAAGCTTGCAGTACCTTTGTCCTTTTCACAAAGTAACGATCTTGCGTTAGAAGTAGCCTATGCCCCTCGCACCGGTTCAAAACCTCCCATGCAGATGCTTGACGCACTGTCAAATTCGCAGAGAGTTTCCTAACAGCTGAAAATTACAAATTATTGTAAAAGTTCAGCCTGCATGAGTTTTGAACCGTCCCCGGGAGTCCCGAGGGTCGCAACCCTTGGGGGTACTTTTTGATACTTTTTCGTACAAGCGAAAAAGTATGACCCGCGTCCCTTGCAGGGACGCACTATGTTAACACATATCAGTCGGCGTATGCTGATACCTTAAGTTGACAGCATTGCTTGTGTAAAGGAAGCTGTCGGCTTGCCCCTAAAGCTTACAGGTAAAAATTTCCTTATAAAATCGTATCGTTGCGACAAAAAATTGACACATTGAAAAATATTATAATATTACACGGCAAAAAATATAGTCTATTATCTTAGAAAGTAGTATTATAGACAAATAACCACTAAAATCAAGAAAGAGGTAAGATGCATGAAAAAGAAAATGTTCGGAAAAGTGCTTGCTTTTGCGACACTTTTAAGCACGACGATGGCTCTGGCAGCGGGTGCGGCCGGCAAGGTCACGTTCGATATTTCCAAGGCCGAGGCACAGCCCGGCGAAGAGGTCGAGCTGACGCTGACAGTTACGCAAAACGACGGTTTTGTCAGTGCGCTGTTCAATCTGTCTTATGATGAGGGTGCGCTCACGTTTGTCAAGACGGTCGATGCCGGAAAATACGGTACCGTGGATCATAACAAGACCAAACCGATTTTGTATTGGAACAACGGAACAGCTGAAGAAAACTACACCAATAAGGATCTTGCGGCTACCTTCACCTTTACAATCGCCGAGGATGCCGAGATTGGTTCGACTATTCCCGTGACCATCGATCTTTCGAAGGCACAGATATTTGATGTAGATATGGACGATGTCGAATGCGTCGTCAACGACGGGAGCGTCAAGGTTCTCGACGCTCCCGAGCTTCCCGATTCCGTCAAGGTCACCTTCGCGGACAGGACTCTTACCTACACTGGTAAGGCACAGAAGGTCGAAGCGACCGTAAAGGGCGCTCCCACCGGCACGACGATCACTTACAGCGACGATTGCGGCACCGAAAAGGTCGATTCCTACGCCGTAACGGCAGCCGGTGAATACCATGTCACCGCGACCATCTCCGCTCCCGGCTACAAGGCCAAGGAAGTGACGGCTACCGTCACGGTCGCTCAAAAGGAGCTTACCGTTTCGAATCTTACCGCCGCCAACAAGACGTACGACGGAAACACCGACGCTGCCCTTTCGGGCGGTAAATTGGTCGGCGTGGTCTCGGGCGATGAAGTCGAAGCCGATTTCCCCACGCACGGAACGTTTGCAAGCAAGAATGTCGGTACCGGCATTGCCGTTACCTTTGAGGACATCACGCTCAGTGGTGCGGATTCCGAAAACTACACCGTGAAAGCTCCGTCGGTCAAGGCGAACATTGCCGCCGCCGAGCTCAAGGTCAAGGCAGACGACAAGTCCATGGCCAAGGGTGCCGAGCTTCCCGCACTTACCTATACGATTGACAGCGAGATTTTCGACGAATTGGATGACGTTCTCTCCGGTTCGCTTACCACCAAGGCGGACGGCACCAAGGTCGATACCTTCGATATTCTGCAGGGCTCTCTGAAGGCAAGCTCCAACTACAAGCTGATCTTCACCAAGGGCACTCTGACGGTCGAGGAAAAGAAAGCCCAGGAGGGTATCACGGTTGCCGAGCTTACCGAAAAGACGGTCGGCGACGAGCCCTTCAAGTTGGAAGTCACCGCCGAGGCGATCGAGGGTCTTGACGCCGAGATCACCTTCTCCTCCTCCGATCCCGAAGTCGCTTCTATTGACGCCGAGGGTATGATCACCATCCACAAGGCAGGCACCACGGTCATCACCGTTTCCCGCGCCGGAAACGATACCTATGCCGTTTATGAAAACAAGCAGACCCTCAAGGTCAACAAGCTGGCGCAGACCATCGCGCTTTCGGGTGCTCCCGAAACCGTGACCTACGGCGATGCAGACTTTACGCTCACCGCTACGGCCGATGAGAACAGCGGTCTTGATACCTTTACCTTCGAAACGAGCGATGACAAGATTGCGACCGTTGACGAAAACGGCAAGGTCACCGTCCTTGCAGCCGGCGAAGTGACGATCACCGTCAAGCAGGCAGGTAACGACAGCTACGCCGAAGCAACGGCTTCCGTTACCGTCAACGTTGAAAAGAAGACCCTGAAGTTGGACGAATCCTCCGTTGATCTTGACGTTCCGTCCGTTGGCTTTGCCGCCGATGCGGCTCCCGTCTCCGACGACGAAGTGACCGTTTCGTTCGAAAGCTCTGTGGAAGCGAATGACGACGGCAGCTACACCGTGACCCTGACCGGCTTTGCTTTGACCGGTGCGGACGCGGATAACTACACGTTGGATGCATCCGATATCATTTACACGGTCGCATCCGAAGATGCAAAGGATATGTTGGTCGAAGTGAACGTTACCGCCGCAAACGGAAGCGTTGCCGGTGTCGGCATGTATGTCAAAGGCACCAAGGTCACTCTGACGGCTGTTCCGGACAGCAAGTACCGCTTCAACAATTGGAAGTATAAGGACGGCAAGAAAGTTACCGATGCCGAGATCGTTGTTGTGGCCGGCGAAGAAGTTCCGACTCCTACGTTCAGCAAGAAGTCCGCAGGATCGGTTTCCTACGGTTCGTCCGACGGAAAGTACGACGCAGCGGGCAACCTGGTTCAGTTCACCGTTCGCTTTGAGTCCAACTTCGGCAGCTTCGTGAACGACCGCCATGTCAACAAGAACAACACGCTCAACCGTCCGGACGATCCGGTTCGCGTAGGCTACGTGTTCGACGGCTGGTATACCGATGCTCTGCTTACCAATGCATACGATTTCGAAACGCGCGTGACCGAAAACTTCACGCTGTATGCTAAGTGGATCGTCGAGGGTGCGGACACTTGGACGAATCCGTTTACCGATGTCGGCGAAGAGGACTGGTTCTTCGAAGCCGTTAAGTATGCCAACAAGAAATCGCTTATGAACGGCATGAGTGCCTCGACCTTTGATCCGAACACGACGCTCACCAGAGCTATGTTCGTGACCATTCTCTATCGCGTAGAGGGAGAGCCCGCAGTCAGCGGCACGACGAACTTTACCGACGTTGTGAGCGGCTCCTGGTATGAAAAGGCCGTGATCTGGGCTGTGAATAACGGCATCGTGACCGGTATCACCGAGACGGAATTTGCACCCGAAGCAAGCATTACCCGCGAGCAGATGGCAACCATTCTGTACCGCTATGCCGCATACAAGGGCTATGACGTTGCCGTTCGCGGCGAGACTTCGTACACCGACAAAGATGAAGTTTCCGAATATGCGGGCGACGCTGTGATCTGGGCGTTCAGCAAGGCCATCATGAGCGGTCATGACAACGGTTCATTCGCACCCAAGGATGAAGCAACCCGTGCACAGGCAGCAGCCGTGTTCATGAGATTCATCGAAAACGAGAATATCTAAGTCGAACCGATTCAGCTCGCATGAGCGAATGCCGATATCCGGGGAAGGCTCCGCCAAAATGAGAGCTTAGCCGGTAGGGCAGAGTAAAGACAAAAGTAAGAGCCGAAAACTCAGTCAATGGGTTTTCGGCTCTTTGTATGATTCGTCAAGGTGAACCCGTTTCAAAGGTATGGGCGGAGATTAGAGAGGATATTCAGTATAAACATGCGTCCGCCGCAAAGCTTTTATACAGTCCGTTTTTTTTCATAAGCTCATTGTGATTTCCGCTTTCCGCGACGGTTCCTTTGTCCATAACGAATATTTTATCACAGTTTTTTACGGTGCTTAATCTGTGAGCAATAATTATGCAGGTAATACTTCCGCTTAAATTGTCGATGGTGGCTTTGATACTTTTTTCCGTTATGGTGTCAAGATTACTGGTGGCTTCGTCCATAATGAGTATTTTGGGATTTTTCAGCAAAGCTCTTGCTATCGCGAGTCGCTGCTTCTGACCGCCGGATAAATCGTGTCCGTTTTCGCCAAGCAAAGTGTTATATCCCATAGGCATCTTTTGGATGAATTCGTCGGCCATACTCAATTTGCATGCCTTTTCGATTTCTTCCATAGTGATACTTTGATTTCCGAGTGTAAGATTGTTTTTTATGGAATCGGAAAAAAGAAACACATCCTGCGAAATATAAGCGATATTTTCTCGGACGTTTCGGGGATTCAGCTCTGTTATGTTTTTTCCGCCGATCAAAATCTCTCCTTCTTCCGGCTCATAAAATGCCATGATCAGTTTTGCCAGAGTGGTTTTCCCGGAACCGCTTTCGCCGACTATGGCTACGGTTTCACCTTGTGCGATCGTCATATCGATATTTTGCAGCACAAGTTCTCTGTTTCCATAGCGAAAACTGACATTTTTTATTGCAATGTCGTTGTTAAGCTCTGTTTTTTCGTCTGCTTCATTTTCTGTTTCCAAATCAAAAATGTCATTCAATCTGTCTGCCGCCACGACGGCACTCTGAAGCTCCGGCTGTAGGTTGATCAAACCTTGAATGGGATTCAAAAAGTATCCGAGCAGAGAATAAAAGGTTATTAAGGCTCCGAGCGAAATGACATGATCCATAACAAGAATCGTACCGCACCACAAAAGGACAATGACGCCGATCGAAGCAACTACGTTTGACAAACTGTCCTGTACCGTGTTGATGATCGAACCTTTCATGGAGTCTTTTACAAATTTTGTGAATTTGTCTGCCGTCTTTTGTTTTATGGTATTTTCGGCTCCGAAGGCCTTTACGGTTTCAATTCCGTCAAATGACTCTTTCAGGTATGAGGTAACGTCCGCGTTTTCTTCCATAAGTTTTTCGTTGATGTTTTTCATCGGTTCGAGAAAACAAATGACTACAACGGCATACGCTGTAACCGTGAACAATGTAATGCAAAACAGGATGGGATTCAGTGTATACAGGATAAAGACGCACAGAACGACCGTCAGCGTATCGAGCATAAGGGAAAGCGTTGCACTTGAAAGGGCGTCTTTTATATTCGACGCATCGTTAAAACGGGACATCAATTCGCCTGTCTTTCTTCCGCTCAAATGTTTGATCGGTAAGTCCGCAACATGATTGTAATAGTTTAACATAAGCGACAGATCAACGTTTTTCGATAAAATCGACAGAAAACACCCTCGCAGAATGTTTATGAGCGTTTGGAATAAGTACAGCACGATGATTCCGCCGCAGAGCTGACCCAAGGACAGGCCTAAAAATCCGTCGCCTTTTCCGTTTTCTATGCCGTCGATGATGATTTGAAAAATAAAAGCCCCCAACATGCCGATTAAGGAAATCAGCAACGAAATAAAGAAAACCGCGGCAAGCAATTTCTTTTGTTTGGTTACCAATTTGATAAATCGCGTGAGAGTGCCTTTACATTCGTTTCCGGCTTTAAAAGCCGCTGTTTTTTCAAATGCTACAATGTGCCCTGTCCAAATACGGAAAAATTCATCATATTTGTATTTCTTCTTTCCGCTGCCGGGGTCGGCAACATATATGTATTTGCCTGTGATCTTGTAAACGACCACAAAATGCTCCAGCACTTCGTCGATGATGACTCTTGCAATGAGCGGTAAAGAAAATTCCTTCTTATGAAAACTGTCGATAAATTCATCCGCAGTGCCCTGTAAGGCCGTTGCTTCCAAGCCCAATTTGTTCGCGCCGTCCGCAAGGCCGTACAGGTTGGCTCCGTTGTTGTCAACCTTGATAAGCTCTCTGAATTTTGCCATGGGGAGCTTCAGGTTGTAATGTCGGCATATCATGGAAAGACAGGCGGCTCCGCAATCCTTTATATCGTGTTGCTTTACAATTCTGAACGGCATAATTATTCACCTCTAAAAATTTAAGTAAGCAAACTATTCTTGCTTACTTAAATATGTTTTAATTATTTTTTCTTTTTACATCCGATGCCGCCTTGATGGAGCGCAAGTTGTGCATAGGCAAAGATTGACAACCATGCTGAGAAAACGCAATTTTTATCGCATTTGGGGCAATAGAATTCTACCGATGCACCGCCGTGCGTTGTTTTCATTTCGAAAACATCCATTTTTCTCATTTGTATCACCTCATAGATTATTGCTTATTTTCTCTTAGGGCACTGGAATAAGTAAATATGGTTTTGTAATTGCTGATATGCTGAAGGCGTATGGAAGAATGTTCTTTTAAACCAATTCGGCTCAGAGAATGTTTTTCCACAAAAAGGGCACCTTTTTGTATCACCGGCATTTACGGTATGCATTTCTGCAACAGTCATTGCTTTCATATTCTATCACCTCCTCGTAATGAAATAAATCTATATAAAGCGGAATAGTCGCTCTATAAGCAAATATAATTCCATACACCATGCAAGCCGCAATCAATCGTTGTTTGCTTTGCGCAAATGTTCGATTTCTTCCACATAATTGTGTTTATGTGGAACAAATTGAATACAATGTGCCCTTTGTTCCCTGTTTTCGGCACAAAAACAAGACCGATTTTAAAGCAGTTTTTACAATCGGTCGATTTGTGGTGCTGTTTTTGACGCATCATAGGAAATAATTTTAAAAAAACTATTGACTTTTCTGTTGATATGTGCTATAATGTGACCAATAAATCAATTTTCGATTTATAAACGCTCCACATAAACACAATTATGTGGATTTTTTGTTTATAACCGCAAAAGTCCCAGCTTTTGTATCTGTCTGCGACAATCATCCCCGGCACTCATTGTGTAAATCCTTGTTGTGGTCACCGAGGAATGTCCGAGAATGTCGGCGAGACGAACGATATCCTTTTGCAAGCTGTAATATGTACGGGCAAACAGGTGGCGAAAATTATGAGGAAATACCTTGTCTTTGCATACGCCCGCATCCTTACATATTGATTTTAACAATTTCCAAATATAACTTCTGTCAAGCGGTTTCCCTGTTTTGGTCACGAACAAGGGACCGCTTTTTATGTTGTTGTCGCAAATATATCCTTTCAGCAGCTTGCAAAGCTCTCTCGGTAAAAGGATCACACGCATTTTGCCTTTGCAGTTTATTGTTGCCTGAGAGGATTTGACGGCTGATACGGTGATATAGCGTAATTCGGATATGCGGATTCCGGTGGAGCATATCGTTTGCATAAGGTAATACAGCTTTTGTTTGTTCTTGTTCTTGGCCGCAGTGAGCAGTTTTTCATATTCCGCTTTTGTCAGCTCTGTATCTTTTCTCGAAAAGATACGACGTTGGATTTTCAGCGCCTTTATCCGCAGATCGTGCCATCCCATATGGGAAAAGTAACTGTTGAGGGAAGCTATAGCCGCATTGACGCTGGTCGGAGCATATTTTTCGCAAAGCTCCTTTTTGTATTCCAGGGTCAATGTTTTTGTTACTTCTCGGCCGCAAAGCAGTTTTGCGAAAACGGTAACGTCTCGTATATATTTTTCGACCGTATTTTCGCTCTTTTCTTCCTCGGTCAAGTGTTTTTTGAATTTTAAAATACTTTCTTTTGTGATTGTTCTCATGGAGCTTGATTTCCTTTCAAATAGTGTTTTCCATTATATTTTACCACTAATCACGACAATTTTTGGAGGTCGGCGAAAAGAGGTGCATATTTTCTCCCCAAACATCCATACTACCCTTAAACCGCTCAAAGGAGGCCGCCGCATGCTCTCTGCCGCAACCGCCGCCGAAACCGCCGAAAAACTGACGCAAACCTTCGCCGCGTGTGCCGATTTCAATCTGCGCCCCATCGCCTGCGTCGGCAAGACCGTGTACCTTGCCAACATTGGAAACTTTTCCGGCCGAAGCTATATCGCCGAAAACGTCGTGCGCCCCATCGCGCGTTCGACCGGCGGTGTGACCGACGATTTCTCCCTTTCCGCCATGCTGTACGCAAGCGAGGTCGCGGCGGTCGATTCGTATGAGACGCTGTGCCGAAAGATATTGGCCGGTTGTGCCGTCGTGTTTGCCGATATCGACGGCGGCGTGAGCGCGTATGCCGCAAGCGCACGAAACGACCCCGGGCGCAGTGTCGGCGAGCCGGAAAACGAGGTGGTCGTGCGCGGGCCGCGAGAGGGCTTTGTCGAAAAAGCCGAGGATAACGTCGCACTTCTTCGAAAGCGTTTACGCACACCGCGCATGAAGGTCAAGGAGCTGACGGTCGGTCGATATTCCGAAACGAGCGTGCGCGTCGTGTATTTGGAGGGCGTGGCCGATGAGGCGCTGGTCGGGGATGTTTTGGAGCGATTGGAAGCGATCAAGCTCGATTCGGTCATGGATTCGGGCTACATCGAGCAGTTTCTCACCGACGGCCGTCCGCGCCTGTTCACCGAGGTGGGCAACAGCGAAAAGCCGGACAAGGTGGCCGCCAAATTGGTCGAGGGGCGCGTGGCGATCGTCTGCGACGGCAGTCCCGTGGTGCTGACCGTACCGTATCTGTTTATCGAAAGTCTGCAATCGGCCGAGGATTATTTGAAAACTTCCTATTATGCTACCTTTATCCGTTCGATACGCTTTGCGGCCATGCTGCTTGCGCTGTTTTTGCCTGCCTTTTATATCGCCCTCATGGAGCATCACAAAAACGCCGTGCCGTATACGCTGTACCGCGCCATGACCGAAGCGCGGGAGAATGTTCCGTTCAGCGTGTTCGGGGAGCTGTTAGTGATTTTGCTGATCTTCGAGCTGATCCGCGAGGTTGGCATTCGAATGCCCGGTGCGGTGGGAGACGCGGTGAGCATCGTCGGAGGGCTGATTCTGGGGGATGCCGCTATTTCGGCGGGAATTTCCAGTGCTCCGGTCATCATGGTCGCGTCGTTGACCGCCATTTGTACGTTCATTCTGCCCCCATACATGAACAGCACGGTGCTGGTGCGGCTTATGATCCTTTTGGCGGCGCGAATCTGGGGTGCGGCGGGGATTGCGCTGTCGTTTGTGGGACTTACGGTGCATTTGTGCGGCAAAACGTCGTTCGGTGTGCCGTATATGTTGCCGTTCGTGCCGCTCCGAAGGGCGGGGTTGAACGATTCGGTGTTCATGCGGCCGAAAAAGGCTTTGCGACATGCGTCGAACGAATTAAAGGGGGAAAAGACATGAAGCGCGCGGTGCTTGTTTTGGGGATGCTGTGGAGCGTGCTTGTTTTTTCTTCCTGCGAGAGCCGAACGGCGCACGGTACGCTGTATCTGCACCGACTGACGCTTGACCGAGACGAGGGCGGATACATTTTGCACGCGCTGGTATCGGGCGATGTGGCGAACACGGACGGATTGGCGGCCGAAACGGAAGCGGACGCGGAAGAAGCGGTATGGATGACCTACGGAGGAAAAACGCCGACCGAGCCGTTCGAGGCGTTTTTGACGGAGCGGGGGCATTTGTACACGGCGACGCTTGAGGGCTACGAATGGGGGACGGGCTTGACCGACGCGGACATAAAGGAAGTGTATCTTTATTTGATGGATACACCTGCGTGGCCGATTTTCGGGCGGCAACCGGCGAAAGAGCCGCCGCAGTTTTCATCATCACCAAGGGAGCTTTTGGCGAGTGCGAATGCTAAGGTCATTTGTGCTGAGCCGAGAGCCCCAATGGACGAACGGCGGACTGAAAACCGCGTCCGCAGACTATAGATTTAATTTTGACTACGCCCGCGAATATTGCCGCGAGGCTTCCGCGCCCTTGTCAGGAGGTGTACACCATCAAAAAAACGCGCCGAAAAGATAAAAGCCTGTTCGCTACCTTAATCTATTGCTCTTACCTTTGCGCCGGCAGTATCCTGCACCCTGTCTACCGCACGGGCGTTTCGCCGCTCATCGGTTTTGCCGTCCCCGCCGCCTGCCTCATCCTCTTTTCCCACGCGGCGGCTTCGTACTTTTCGCGGCGCGAAATGCGAAATAGTCTTGCCTTTTTTCCGCTTGCCGCCGCACTGTGCGTTTTTTCGGGCGCGGTGGGCGCTTGGTATGTCGATGCGCTCGACCTGTTCGACCGCGACTACGGCGCCCGGTTCGTCGTGATCGGCGCGGGTGCGGGACTTGTCGCGTGCGGTACTTACGCCGCCGCGCGGGGAAAACGGAGCGTTTGCGGAACGGCCTTCTTCGCGCTTCCCGTTTTTGTTTTGTGGACGGTGTTCGGAATGCTTGCTTTCCTTTCACCTGTCCGAATCGATTGGTTCGACGCGATCGGCGACTTGTCGGCGACGGGCGGCACGGGACTTGCGAAATGCGTGGCGGAGATCGTGTATCTGTGTGCCGACGCGACGCTCGGCATACTTGTGTTAAGGACGGAAGAAAAATCGGAGAAAGAGCCTTTGCACGACGCCTGTACGCGCGGCGCGGTGTTGTTTGTACTGCTTACCGGCGCGGAGCTTGCGCGAAATCTCTTGCTTTTCGGCACGGAGCTTACCGTGCGTGCGCGTGACCCGTCGCTTGCCGCCGTGCGGTTACTCCCACACTTCTCCTTTCCCGAAATGAGCGTGCTTGTGCATACCTTCGCGGCGGTGCTTCGGCTCGGCTTTTATCTGTATCTTGCCGGAGCGACACTTCGGGAAAGCGGCGCGGCAAGGGAAAACGAAAAACGACGCTTCGGCGCACTCGGACTTCTTACGGCCGTTTCGATGACGGCGTTTTACCTCTGTCGGCAGGAGGGACGGCTGTTGGACGGCGCGGGCATCGTCGCTTTTGCCGCCGTTCTGCTTGCCGCAGGATGTGCCTTTGCGGTCGTTCGAAGGAAAAAGTGAGAATCTTTCGTCGGACGACCGATTGCGACATTCTTTTCAGATCGGGCATGCTATAATGAGAGCACAAACACGGTATCAAACAATAAGGAATGAAAAAAATGAAAATGACGGCATATTCTTCGGAGCAGGCGCTTCTTGTGCAGTTGGACGGCGAGATCGATCACCACAGTGCCGCCGAGGTGCGCGAGAGCATGGATAAGATGATCGGTGAGCTTCGCCCGAAAACGCTGGTTCTGGAACTCGGGCGTATCGATTTTATGGACAGCTCTGGACTCGGACTGGTGCTCGGACGCTATCGACGCCTGCGGGAGCTCGGTGCGACCATGCTCATCCAAAATCCGCCCGATCGTGTCGAAAAACTGCTTCGTATGGCCGGTGTGGACAAGCTCATCGGGGTCAGACACACCGACGCGGGCACGACCGACGCGACCGATCATTCAAATGCGAAAGGAAAAACGGAATGACTATGAAAACAAAATACAAGTCCGCCGAAAAAACGGAGAAAAAGAAAAGAAAGCGTCTCAACTACTTTACCTGCACACTTCCCGCTCGTTCGGTCAACGAAGGCTTCGCGCGCGGCATCACGGCGGCGTTCTGCGTGGGACTCGACCCGACGGTGGAGGAGTTGTGCGACATGAAAACGGCCGTGTCCGAGGCGGTGACCAACTGCATCGTCCACGCCTACGGAAAGGATTGCGAG
>CAZYFX010000059.1:0-12142 GCA_964646725.1 uncultured Oscillospiraceae bacterium | reverse complement strand
CATACGGGTAAAGCCGATACGCATCTGATTCTGCAAAAGCTCGCCGACACTGCGCAGACGGCGGTTGCCGAGGTGGTCGATATCGTCCACCGTTCCCGAGGAGCGGGCAATGCAGAGCATATAGTTGACCGACGCATAAATATCGTCGTGGGTGATGTGCTTGGGGATGAGCTCCCCGCGACGGCGGTTGAACTCGGAAAGGAACGCTTCCTCGTTGTCGGTTCCGTCCAAAATTTCCTTCAGAACACCGACATGAACTCTTTCCTCCACATTTAAGGAAGAAAGATCGTATCCTTCGGGAATCACGCCGAGAGCATTCATGTCCGCCATTTTGTTGGAGAACACCTTGAAGGTCTCGGTGCTTCCGTGCTCGGCAGTGTAAAGCAGCACCTCGTAGCAGCCGCTGTTCTCGATATTCTCCGCCATTTCGCGGTTGAGAACGGTTCCCTCGTCGTAAAGGATTTCGCCGGTAAAGGGATTGACGGCGGGAGCGGCCAATTTAAAGCCGGAAATACGCTTGGCAAGCGCCAGCTTCTTGTTGAATTTATAACGACCGACGGCGGAAATGTCGTATCTCTTGGGATCGAAGAACAGGTTGTTGATGAGGATCTGAGCCGATTCCACGATAGCCGGGTCACCCGGACGCAACTTCTTGTAGATTTCCTTCAAAGCCTCGTCGCGCGGCGTGGTGCCGTTTTTCTGGGCTTCGCCCTCCATAAGATCCTTGGTAAGCGTCGATTTGATGTACGGATCGTCACCGAACATGTCGAGCAATTCCCTGGAGGTGGACAAACCGAGAGCACGCAAAAAGACCGTTATGGGCAGCTTGCGGTTCTTATCGATTCTTACATAGAAAACATCGTTGGGGTCCGTTTCGTATTCGAGCCATGCGCCGCGATACGGAATGACGGTGGCGGCATACAGCTTCTTGCCGCTCTTGTCGTCGGCGGCCTCATAATAGATACCCGGCGAACGGACGACCTGCGAAACGACCACGCGCTCCGCGCCGTTGATGATGAACGTGCCCTGCTCGGTCATGAGAGGGAAATCGCCCATAAAGACTTCGGATTCCTGCACGTCGCCGGTCTCCTTGTTGGAGAGACGGACGGTCACGCGAAGGTGCGCGGCATAGTTCACGTCGCGTTCCTTGCATTCCTCGACAGGATATTTCGGGTTCTTGTCGATCGAAAAATCAACAAATTCGATAAACAGATTGCCCGTGTAGTCCACGAGCGGGGATACATCCTGCAAAACCTCTCTCAAGCCTTCGTTCAAGAACCATTCGTAGGATTCTTTTTGCACTTCGATGAGGTTCGGCATTTCGAGCTTTTCGTCGATCTTGGAAAAGCTGTAACGGATGTTGTTGCCAAGCTTGCACGGCTTCACCATGGTTTGCTATCACTCCATTCATAATATCGGATACCGGTGATGTGTTTTCGGAGGGAAAGGCGTCAAAAGGGCAAAAAGCCCCTATGGGCATAAAACGGCGACAATCCCTCTGGATTATAATGCAGTATGGTATGATAGCACAAAAACCGCGAAAAGTCAAGTGGTTTCGGGCTTTTTGGGGGTAAAAAAACGCCGAAAATCGGATTTTTCGAACAAATTTACAACCGTATGTTTAAAAAGTTCCGAATAATTCAGCGGTTTTTTTCTAAAAATTTACATATGCGGCAGAGCGTCTCCGAACCTAAAAAGGAGGATCCGACAAAGTGCCCCCGGCGGCGGACGGGCGCGGCTTCGTGCAGCCGTTCAATGCTTCATGATTCATCCATTCCGTGCCGCATTCCGCGCTTTTCAAATACTCCCTCGGCGACAGGCCGCAATTCTCCTTGAACCGCCTGGAAAAATATACATAATCGCAAAATCCGCACCGTTCGGCGATTGCCTGCAGCGGCAGCGTCGAGCCGTACACCGTCATAAGGTATCGCGCCCGCTGCATACGAAGCTCCGTCAAAAAAGCGGTCGGCGTGCGCCCGGTGTATTTTTTGAAGCCGGCGCGGATATAATCCTCGGCATACCCGCTTGCGCACAGCAAGTCCCGCAGCTCCAAATGTGCGTCGAACGCCGACGCCCGTATGGCGGAAACGATCACGTTCACCGCCGCGCACAGCTCGTTTTCGGGGCGAACGCTTTGCAGAAAGCAGCACAGAAGGGCTCGGCACAGCGCTTCGGCCAATTCCGCGTCATAGCGATTGCGGTAGAGCATTTGCGCCAAGCTCCGCCCGTCTCCCGTCCCGTCGAACACGCTCATCGGTTTATCGAAAAACAGCATCGCTCCGAAATCCCCGCCGACCGAGATGTTGCAAAAGCCGTTCTCTGAAATCGAGCCGTGTACCGTGCCCGGCGGCACCAGAAGCATGGTCCCGCGTTCAAACGGATAGCTTTTTTCGGGCGTATACAGCTCCCCCGTTCCTTCCACATAGGTCATGAGCTCCCAGTTTGTATGGCGGTGCGGCGGATAACGTGTCACGCCCTTTTCGGTCATGCTGATGTATTCCATATCGCTTTCCCTCCCGATACGTATCGATGCGGCTTCCGTAAGCAGGTATACCGCAAATCTATCTTTTGTGCAAGAGCTTATCGAAATCGTGCTACCGTTTCCGAAAAAAAGCGTGTATAATGAAAGAAAAAAACAAAAAGGAGCACGGCATATGAAACGTTTTATCGGATTTGAAAGAGGCATGGGCATCGGAGGATGGCTCACCAACTACAAACGCTTCAACTGCATTCCGCAAGAAAAACGCTTCGACTTAACGGTGGGAGATTTCGAGCATTTCGACAGCTACATCACCGAAGAGGACGTACGCTACATTGCATCGCTCGGCATGGATCATATCCGTTTGGGCTTCGATCAGATCGTTTTGGAGGAAGCGCCGTATGTATATCGGGATCACATTTTCGAGTTGATCGAGCGCTTTATCGGTGACTGCCGCAAGCACGGCTTGAATGTGGTTTTGAATCTGCACAAGGCCATCGGCAACTACTGCGACGTGCAGGACGGGCCGGAGCTTGTGGACGACGCGGAGCTGCAAAAGCGCTTTATCGCGTTCTGGTGCGAATGCGAAAAGCGCTTTGCGAAATATTCGGAGGTAGCGTTCGAGCTGCTCAACGAGGTGCGTAATGTTGAGCCGAACAAGTGGAACGACCTGGCGGAGCGGACGATCGCCGCGCTTCGGGCGTTGAATCCGACGCGCAAGCTGATCATCGGGAGCACCTGCTGGAACAATGTAACCACCTTAAAGGATCTTCGCGTATACGATGACGAGAATGTGATCTACACCTTCCACACCTATGATCCGTTTTGCTTTACACACCAGCAGGGAGTGCTTCAACCGGCACCGATCTACTACAATCGCAAGATGACGTATCCGGGAGATATCGAGCGATACCGCGACTATGAGCGCGTGGTTTGCGGAAATACGAACCCTTATCCGAACTACACGGAGATGGGAAAGGAATTCATCGACGATTCGCTTCGTCCGGCGCTTGATTTTATAGAAGCACATCCCGACAAGATTTTATGGTGCGGCGAATTCGGAACGATCCGACACGCCGATCTTACGTCACGGGAAAACTGGATGCGGGATGTGATCTCGTTTTTGGTGGAACACGGCATTCCGTACAGTGTGTGGAACTATTTGAGCACACCCAACGACGGCAACCGTTTCAGTCTTGTGGATGATGACACGCGCAAGATTTTAAGTCCCGCGCTTGCCCGCATTATTGTCGGCTCCCTCTGACTCCGAACCGATGCTAAGGGCGCAGGCTGCCGTCCGACGTAAGATCGGTTCGTTGCGGAAAAGTCGGAGGTACCGCAAGCTTCCCGCCTACAAGTTCTCCGCTCTCGCCAGCCAATCGGCGGAGCTTGCGTCGCTGGGCATTCTCCAATCCCCACGCGGCGATAAGCACACGCTTCCGACCTTCACGCCGTCCGGCAGACAGCTGCGCTTGAACTGCTGGGTAAAGAAGCGGCGGTAGAAATTCTTAAGCCACTTTTTGATCGTTTCGTCGTCAAAATCGTCGCAAAAGGCACGGCAGGCAAGATAATAGATCTTTTCCGGCGCAAAACCGAAGCGAAGGACATAGTACAAGAAGAAATCGTGCAAGGCGTACGGGCCGACCGAATCCTCGGTTTTCTGCGCGATTTCACCGTTTTCGTCCGGCGGTAAAAGCTCCGGACTGATCGGCGTATCGGCCACATCCATCAGAATTTCGGCACAGCCGGGAAAGACCTCGCCCTCAGCCAAGCTCTCGATCATCCAACGAATGAGCGTTTTGGGAATGCTTGCATTCACGCCGTACATGCTCATGTGGTCGGCATTGTAGGTACACCACCCGAGTGCCAGCTCGCTGAGGTCACCCGTTCCGCAGACAAGCGCATTTTCGCCGTTTGCCACGTCCATGAGCACCTGTGTGCGTTCTCGCGCCTGCACGTTTTCGTAGGTGATATCCTTGACCGCCTCGTCGTGTCCGATGTCCTTGAAATGCTGTAGGCAAGCTTGCTTGATATTGATCTCACGCACAGTCACACCCAACGCCTTCATCAAAGCAAGCGAATTGTTGTAGGTGCGCGAGGTCGTTCCGAAGCATGGCATGGTCACACCGATGACGTTCGTGACGGGACGGTGCAGCTTTTTCATGGCCTGTACGCAGACAAGCAATGCCAGCGTCGAATCCAAGCCGCCCGACACGCCGATGACAACCTTTTCGGCGGCTACCGACAGCCGTCCGACCAAGCCCGCCACCTGCATATCGAAAATGTCCGCACAGCGCTCCGCACGTTTGGTTTTGTCGCTCGGAACGAACGGCTTTTTGCGAAGCGGATACAAAATACCCTCGTCGTCGCGCAGGCCGCGGTGCGTTTGCGGTGCATACAGCTTTACGCGGCGGTATCCGTCGGTCATGACATCGGCGGCGGCGCAGTCGGAAAAGCTCTTTAATTTGCGGCGGTCGGCACGGATGCGTCCCAAATCCACATCACAACACAATAGATAATCGTCGTCGATGAGCGAATCGTTTTCGATGATCTTCGATCCGTTTTCGTATATCATCGAATGCCCCGAAAAGACTAAATCGGTGGTCGATTCGCCGCTTCCCGCCGACACATAGGCGTATACGCAAAGGGCGCTTGCCGACTGTGTGCGCACGATATCGCGGCGGTAGGTGCGCTTGCCGATAAGCTCATTGCTGGCCGAAAGATTGAACAGCATCTCCGCTCCCGCAAGCGCCGTGTGCGTTCCGGGCGAAAGCGGTGTCCAAAGATCCTCACAGATTTCGACACCGAACGTCTCGCCGTCGCGTCCCGTAAAGACCAAACGGTTCGATACCGGAATCGGGTAGGACGTCGAAAGTCCGAGTTCGACGGAATCCACCGTATCCCGCCGCAGATCGAGTGCCGACGAAAACCAGCGTTTTTCGTAAAATTCATTGTAGTTGGGCAAAAAGGTCTTGGGAACCAGTCCGCACACCCGACCGCCCGACAAAACGGCGGCACAGTTATACAAGCCGTTGTCAATCTCGACCGGCAGTCCCACCACGACCGTCAGGTCGCTTTTTTCGGTAAAGGACGCAATCTCGGAAAGTCCGCGACAGGCTTCCTCCGACAGCGAACGCTGAAAGAACAAATCGGCGCAGGTATAGCCCGTAAGCGCAAGCTCCGGGAACAGGACATACGCCGCGCCGGCTCGGTCGGCCTCCTCGCACTTTTGCAAAATCCGTTCGGTATTCTTCCGAACCGCGCCCACCGTCACATGCGGCACGGCAAGTGCCAATCGTACAAAATCATACATTGTCTCACACCTCGTTTGCTTCTTCGAAAGCTTCGCTTTTGTTTTCGTTTTCGTCCTCATCCGTTTCGGACACACCGTCGCGGCTCTTTTCCTTTTGCGCCCTCTCGTAGGCTTCGAGTTCTTCCTCCGACAGCGGCGGAAGCGATTTGTCCACCGTGCCGACCAATCGATTGATGGTGAAGCCCTTGGCCGAGAAATTGTCCTCGTATTCGGTGTGGATGTTTTCGGCCTCGTAGACGCTGTTGTGTAGATCATTCGTCACATCCGACAGCGCGATGCGGGAAATTTCGAACTGTTCGAGCGAAAAATCGAACAGCGGACGGTTGTCGGTCTTGAAATAGATTTGCCCGCCGTCTGCCAGAACATGCTTGTACCGCTCCAAAAAGCGCACATAGGTGAGCCGCCGCTTGGCGTGCTTTTTTTTCGGCCACGGGTCGGAGAAATTCAAGTACAGCCCGTCCAATTCTCCCTCGTCGAAGATGTCCGTGAGCGTTTCCGCGTCTCCGCATACAAAGAGCACGTTGGAAAGTCCCGCGTTTTTGATTTTTTCCATGGCCACCACGATCACGTCCGGCACCTTTTCCACCCCGATATAAAACGAATCGGGATTTCGGCGTGCAAGCTCGGTGATGAAGCCGCCCTTACCGCAGCCGATCTCGGCGTACAGCTTTTTTTCGCCGCAAAGCGTGTGCCAGCGGCCTTTATAGGCAAACGGCTCGGTGATATGGATATCGGCGCAGGCCAACATCCGTTTTTCGCCGTTTTTCTTTTTTCTCATGCGCATGGGTATCGATTCCTTTCCGCTTCAGGTTAAAAAATATGTATAGTGCCGCCCCGCGTCGGGCATACTGTAAGCAAAATGAGACAAGGCTCTCGTTTGGTTCAACAACTCAATCAATCGAAGGAGATGAAAAAAATGCTCGATCGAATCGCTTTGATTCTTTCCGTCATCGGCGGCTTGAATTGGGGCAGCGTGGGACTGTTCCGCTTTGACGTCGTGGCGTGGCTGTTCGGCGGCGCGGACAGTCTTATCAGCCGCATTATATATGTGATTGTGGGGCTTTCCGCGCTGTGGTGCATTTCGCTTCTGTTTCGCGAACGAAGTGCCCTTTCCGACGGGGAAGAAAGAATGTAACGCCAACACTTATCGGCGCTTTTTCGGCCGATCGTTATGTGCTTGCGTATGGCCGACGTTGCGACGCGCTCCGTCGGTCTTTTTCGCGCTCTTTGACCCTTTTGTCCCCTTTTTGCTTCCGACGTTTTCGGAAGATTTTGCACCTTTGGTATTTCGTGCTCCGGTGTTCCGCTCACCGAAAGGTTCCTTTCGTCTGTCCTCGGTCGGACGGCGACCGAGTAATTGCCATGCGTCCTCGCGACCAGAAAGCACGATCGCCTTGCGGACAAGCTCGGCGTTTTCGGGGCGTGTGGATTGGAGAAGCGCCCGTTGCATCCGCTTTTCCTCGTAGTCGCGCGTCACCTTGACCGGTTGCAGGGTAAACGGGTCGAGCCCGGTATAGTACATCGTCGTGGCCGCCGTGCCGGGCGTGGGATAGAAATCCTGCACCTGTTCGGGGCGAATCTTATGCTTTTTCAAATAGAGTGCCAGATCGATGGCATCATCCAGCGTGCTTCCCGGGTGGGAGGACATAAGGTACGGCACGATATATTGCTCAAGCCCCGCGCGTTTGCAGGCGGCGAAGTACTTGTCGCAGAATTTTTCGTATACGGCGATACGCGGCTTGCCCATATAGCGAAGCACGTTATTCGAAATATGCTCCGGCGCGGTCTTGAGCTGTCCGCTGACATGCTTGCGCGCCAGGATATCGATAAAGCCCTCGTTTTTGTCGTACACGGCGTAGTCAAAGCGAACGCCGCTGCGCACGAACACCTTTTTGACTCTCGGAAGCGCCGCGACTTTTTCGAGAAGCTCCACATATTCGCTCTGATCGCAGATCAGATTTTTGCACGGCTCGGGTGCCAGACACCGACGATCTTTGCACACGCCCTTTTTGCCCTCTCGGACCGCCTTGCACGGCCCGTAGCGGAAGTTGGCGGTCGGGCCGCCCACATCGTGGATATAGCCCTTGAAGCCGGGAAGCGAAGTCAAAATACGCGCTTCCTCCACCACCGATTCGATGCTTCGCGAAACGACGTTACGCCCCTGATGGAACGCTATGGAGCAAAAGGCACAGCCGCCGAAGCAGCCGCGATTGTGCGTGATGGAGAATTCCACCTCGGAAAGTCCCGCAATCCCGCCGTATTTGTCGTAGCTCGGATGCCAGGTGCGCGTATAGGGGAGCGCATAGGTCTTGTCCATATCCTCGCGCGTCAAAAGCGGAGACGGCGGGTTTTGCACCAGCTTTTTTCCGTCGTAATATTCCACGACCGCTTTCCCGTCCACGGGACTTTGATTGTTGTACTGGATGCGGAACGCCCTTGCATACTTTTCCTTATCGGTTTTCAGCTCGTCGTATTTGTAGGTGTCCACAAAATCGAATTCCGGCTTGTAGTCGGGCTCGGCGGCAAAGACCGTTCCGCGAATGCCGCGTATTTTTTTGACGGGCACGCCCTTATCGAGCATTTTGGCCACGGCCGGCGTATTATATTCTCCCATGCCGTACAGCAGAATATCCGCGCCGGAATCGATGAGGATACTGCGGCGCACCTTGTCGTCCCAATAATCGTAATGCGCAAAGCGACGAAGCGACGCTTCCACGCCGCCGATGAGAATGGGCACATCCCCATACGCCTCGCGAATGCGGTTGCAGTATACGATGACCGCGCGGTCTGGGCGCAGTCCGATCTTCTTTTCCGGGGAATAGTAATCCTCACTGCGACGCTTTTTGGAAGCCGTATAATGCGCCACCATGGAGTCCATGTTGCCGGAGCTGACCAAAAAGCCGAGGCGCGGCCGTCCGAACACACATACACCCTTGCCGCTTCCGTCCTTGTAACGGTTTTTGTAATCGGGCTGGGCGATGATACCGACCGTGAAGCCCGCGTCCTCCAGAATGCGCCCGATGATCGCCGTGCCGAAACTGGGGTGATCCACATACGCATCCCCCGATACATACACGAAATCCACCACCGTTCCCGGCGGCAATTCCTCGGGGGACATGGGGAGCGGCTTGGTGCCGAGTTTGGGTAAATATTTCAAAGGCTCACCTCTTGGCTTAATAGACGGCGGAACGCACATCCTTGATCATATCGTCGATCTGCGCTTCAAAGCTGGAATCCTCGTCGATCTGCTCCTTGACCTTGTTGACCGAGGCAACCATGGTCGCGTGGTCGCGGTTGAACACCTTTCCGATACCGGAAAAGGACATGTCCGTCAGCTCGCGAAGCAGATAAATGGCGACCTGACGCGCCGAAACGATGGGGTCGGTGCGGCGTTTGCCGATGATATCCTCGGTCGGGATACCGTACTTTTGAGAAACATACGTCAGTATTTTTTCCGGCGTGATGGCCGTAGCCTTGGCGGTTAAGATATCGGCGACCGCCGCCTTGGCGTGCTCCATGCAAATATCCGTACCCTGGATAAAGGCAAGCGCGCGCATTTTTTTGAGTGCGCCCTCAATCTGACGGATGTTGTCGCGGATATTTTCGCCGAGATACATGAGCACATCGTTGGCAACGTTCATGCCGAGTGTTTCGGCCTTGCGCTTGAAGATGGCCACACGCAGTTCCAGATCCGGGGGCTGGATATCGACGATGATACCGTGCTCAAAGCGGGAACGCAGACGTTCCTCCAGAGTTTTGATATCCTTGGGCAGGCGGTCGGAGGTAACGATGATCTGCCGTCCCGCCTCGAACAGCGCTTCGTATGTATGGAAAAACTCCTCTTGGATGGTTTCCTTTCCGGCGATGAACTGAATATCGTCGATGAGAAGCACATCCGCGTTGCGGTATTTTTCGCGAAACAGGATCGGTGTTTTGGTGGAGAGGGATTCGATCAGCTCGTTGGTGAAATCCTCGCCCTTGGCGTAAATGATCTTGAAGTCGGGATGATTGTCGTTCAAAACGCGCGTGATGGCATACAGTAAGTGCGTTTTTCCCAACCCCGGCGAACCGTACAGGTACAAAGGATTTGCCACCACCGCCGGCTGATTGGCCACCGAGCTTGCCATGCGATAAGCCACGTCGTTGCTTCGACCGACCACAAAATTTTCAAACGTGTATTCCGGCGAGTATTCGGGAAGTAAGGAGGACGAAACGATCACACCCTGCGGAACCGTCGGAGCGGGCGCTTCGACGCGCGTTTCGGCATCCAATTTCTCCGTGACCTCTTGAATCTGTTCGGAACGCTGTCTGTTTTGCAGCGTTTCCCATTGCTCGTTAAAGCTTTGATGCTCGTCGGACACGATCACGACCTTGACCGCGAAGCCGAGTACGTTTTCCAATTCCTTCGACAGAATGTCGGTATATTTGGATTCGATGATATTTTTTTTCAAATCGTTGTCGGTGCAGAAATAGGCCGCCTCGGGCGTCAGCTTTTTCATGGACATGCTGTCGAACCAGAGGTTTACGGTCATAGGTGACAGGTCATAATTGCTTCTCAAGCCTTCCAATACAAGCAGCCAGATATCCTTTTCGCTCATGGGAACGCTCCTTTCGATACTTTCTCTATGATAAGTATAGCAGATTTTTTCGGATAAGTCAAGGGAAAGAGTAAAGGAAACACAGCGAACCGTACCGTTCCGCTGCGTTTGTGTTCCTCCGTTATCCATGATCCCTCCGGATCATCCATTAAGAGCCCCCGCCGTCGGCAGGGGCTCTTTCTTATTCGCTTAACAAAGCGTCTTATTCCTCTTCGGGAAGAATTTCGGTAACAACGATGTTGTCGAGTGCGTAGCCTACGCCCTTATCGTTCACCGGGTCGGCGTAGAACGCGAAGTGATCGGAACCGCGCTTGCTTTCGTCGCTTACCTTAAATTCAAAGGTAAAGTGCTGCCAGCCGTCTGCAACGGAGATCTGCTTGCGAGCTACCACATGGTCGCTGGAGTTGCCGGGATCGGCATACTGTGCATTGAACAGAAGCGTGCCCTTGAAGTCGCTTGCAAGGTTCTTGTTCGTGCCGTTGGCCAAAATGCGGAAGTCAAGCTCTACTTTGTAGGTAGCGCCGGCCTTGTAGCGGCAGTCCTGGGTGGCATACAGCCAGATCTTGCCGTCGTCCTTCGGGAGAACCTGATAGTAGTGATTGCCCTTGTTGTCGGGATCCTCAACGATGGAGATGTCGGCGTTGCCGTTCTTGAAGGCGACTTCCTTACCCTCGGCATCGGGATTGGTGAGAGAGAACGGAGCCTTGGCCGGGTCTACATAAACGTAGTTCGGGTCTGCGACAAAGCGGATGTAATCCACGTCCATCGTTCCGCCACAGTTGAACGGGTCAAAGCGAACCTGCGTGATGGTGTCCTTCCAAAGCGGCTGCTTTGAAAGATCGTAGGATACCTCGATCCATTCGCCGTTGGTGGACTTTTCGGGAATATCGATCTTCAAGGTCTTGGATTCGGACCAGGAGGAATCGTGATCGGTAATGAAGTAGAGAACCATCTGCTGGTTGCCGTCGGCCAGATAGTCGTAACGGACGCGGTATTCGAGCTTGAGGTATTTCTCGGCGGGAAGCTCGACCGTATCCGAATGCATCATCGGGTCGGCGTGCTTTTCCTGGGAAACGGTGTCGAGACGGAGGTAGCCCTCGGTGCCGACCAATAAGGTCATGCTGCTGGAGGTCCAGCCTTCAACGTCACCGACGTTGTTGAAGTTCCATACGCCGGGTTCGCGGTTGATAATCTCGGTGTAGTAATCCTTCTGATCGGTATCGACCGAAACCGTGCCGTCCTTGAGAAGCTCATAGGTGTAGCCGACATCGGCGCAGAGCTGCTTGATGGGAAGAAGCGGCAGACCGTCAAGTTCGGTGAGCTTGTAGCCCAAGGACTTCTTCTGGCCGTCGAGCAGGTAGCTGTCACTGCCGACCGTGTAAACGAGGGTGTGCTTGATGAAGTTGAGGGTGAGTTCGCCGGCTTCCTTATCCCATACATAGTAGGTGTTGAGACGGAAGTCCATACCGACGGACGGATCGAAAGCAACGAGAACATCGCCGTTTTCGGCCGTTTCGGTCGGAAGCTTGGTGTCAAAGGTCATGCCGTTGATCGTCATGGTCTTGGGAGTTACCTGCGAAGCACCGAGGAACTCGGCGGACTTGACGGTGTAGGAAACGTCGGTGGCGCTGGCCGGGTCAAAACGTAAGCCGACGAGCGCGCCCTTCCAGTTGACGCAGTTGCTGAGATTGTAGGTGTATTCCTTCATTTCGTCGCTGTCGGAAACGATGGAAACGGACTGACCCTCCGACC
>CAZYFX010000058.1:0-12224 GCA_964646725.1 uncultured Oscillospiraceae bacterium | reverse complement strand
GACACCTTCAAGGCATTTGTTAAGGGCGTTTTGGAAACCATCCTTGCCAACAAGCCGGCCGACGTGGACGCGCTTCTCGCCTGCAAATTCGTCGGAACCGACGATACGGTGGATGCCGTTCTCAAGGACAAGACCTTCCAGATCGGCGAAAAGCTTTCGCTTCGTCGCTTTGTGATCGTCAATGAGCCTGTCTGCGCAAGCTATGTGCACGGCGGCGGTACCATCGGCGTTATCGTTTACGGCGACGCCACCACCGACAAGGAAGCCGCTTCGGCCGTTCTGCGCAACGCCGCTTTGCAGGTCGCTGCCATGAACCCGCTTTACGCTACCAAGGAAGATGTTCCCGAGGCCGATCTCAACGCCGAGAAGGAAATCATCTTGACCCAGATCAAGAACGACGAAAAGAACGCCAACAAGCCGGAAGCCGTCCTCGAAAAGATGGTCAATGGTAAGATCGGCAAGTTCTATTCCGAAAAGTGCTTGCTCGAGCAGGAATATGTCAAGGCCGAGGGCAAGGAAACGGTCGGCGAATATATTGCCGCCGAAGCCAAGAACTTGGGCGGAACGATCACTCTCAAGGGCTTTATCCGCTTCGAAAAAGGCGAAGGCATCGAAAAGAGACAGGATGACTTTGCAGCCGAGATAGCAAAGCTCACCTCGAACAACTAAACGCTTCGCGACGCGCGGACGTTTCGCACAAACCGTAATCGAACAATACGAAAGCCGCGGCGCATGAGATGAGCCGCGGCTTTTTGACGAAATGCGCCGTTCGAAGCTTGCAAAGGAGATCGATCATGAAGGAAAAAGCCATTATTGCCATGAGCGGCGGCGTGGACAGTGCCGTGGCGGCGCTTCTTACGAAGGAGAAGGGCTTCGAATGCATCGGCGTGACCATGAAACTGTTTTACGACGAGGACATCGAAGAGAACGAAGCGGAGCGTGAAAACTCCTGCTGTTCGCTGTCGGACGTGGAGGACGCGCGAAACGTGGCGACGCTTTTGGGAATGCGCCACTATGTTTTCAATTTTTCGGACAAGTTCCGTTCCTTTGTCATCGATCCCTTTGTGGACGATTACGAAAACGGACGCACCCCCAATCCCTGCATCGCCTGTAACCGCCATCTGAAGTTCGACAAGCTGTATCAACGTGCGCGTGAACTGGGCTTTGACCACGTGGTCACGGGACATTATGCGCGCATCGAATACGATGAAATGCGCGCACGGTATCTGCTCAAAAAGGCGGTCGATGAGACGAAAGATCAGAGCTACGTCCTGTATTCCATGACCGGGGAGCAGTTGACGCACACGCTGTTTCCGCTCGGTGCATACCGCAAGAGCGAGGTGCGCGAAATCGCCGCCGCGCATGGTTTTGTCAATGCCCGAAAGCATGACAGTCAGGATATCTGCTTTGTCCGAAACGGAACTTACGCCGATTTTATCCGACACTACACCGGAAAGGAATATCCCTCGGGCGATTTTGTCGATGAGGAAGGAAACGTCCTCGGACGGCACAAGGGAATTATCCACTATACCGTCGGACAGCATAAGGGTTTGGGTATCTCCTCGGATATCCCGTGGTATGTCAAGGACGTGCGACCCGAAAGCAATACCGTTGTGCTTGCGCGCAACGAAGCGCTGTTCACCGATACCTGCGAGGCGGGAAACGTCAACTTAATCGCGTTCGACCGAATCGACGTCCCCCTTCGCGTGACCGCCAAGGTGAGATACCGTCAAAAGGAGCAGCCCGCCACCGTCACAATGACTGCGGACGGACATCTGCACATCGTGTTTGACGAGCCACAACGCGCCATTACGCGCGGACAGGCCGTGGTTTTATACGACGGCGATATCGTGGTCGGCGGCGGAACAATCCTGTAGAACGGAGGGAAATCATGCCGAATCAATTTTCGAGAACCGAGCTGCTGATCGGAAAAGAAAGCATGGAGCGACTTCATCGGGCTCGCGTGGCAGTGTTCGGTGTGGGCGGTGTGGGCGGCTATGCCGTCGAAGCATTGGCACGAAGCGGCGTGGGAACGCTCGACCTTATCGACAACGATACCGTGAGCCTTACCAACATCAACCGCCAGGTTATCGCCACACACAGCACGGTCGGCCGTCTCAAGGTCGAGGTGGCCGCCGAACGTGTCCGTGATATCGGCCCCGATACCGTCGTGCATACCTACAATACCTTTTACACCCCCGAAACGGCGCACACCTTTGATTTTTCCGTGTACGACTATATCATCGACGCCATCGATACCGTGAGCGGCAAGCTGTCGCTCGTCGAACGCGCATATGCGGCAGGCGTTCCGCTCATCAGCTGTATGGGAGCCGGAAACAAGCTCGACCCGACGGCGTTCGAGGTAGCGGACATCTATCAGACCTCCGTCTGCCCTTTGGCGCGCGTTATGCGGCAGGAATGCAAAAAGCGTGGCATTCCGCGCTTGAAGGTAGTCTATTCCAAGGAAAAGCCGCTTACACCGCGTTTGAGCGACGAGACAAAAGGGACGGCCAACCGCCCTGTCCCCGGAAGTATGGCATTTGTTCCGTCCGTGGCCGGATTGATACTGGCGGGCGAGGTCATAAAAGAACTGGCGGCGCTTTAAGAGGTTCAAGTGCCGAAAATGCCGACACGTTGAAGGATAGTTTTGGCTTTTTGGGGGATTTTGGAACATATTCGTTTGTGTAACGAAGGAAAAAATGCAAAAATTCAAAAAAATATATTGACAATTCCGTCGAATTGTACTATAATGACTATGTAGCAAAACAATTATTATCCGATTTTTGGGGGGTGTTGCATGGTTCTTGAACGAATAGGAAACCGTTTGTTCTCCCTGTCCGTTCTTTTGACCTTCGTTTTCTTCGCCGCAGTCGGTGCGGTTAAAGCAGATGCCGCCGAACGTGCCACGTTTCGCGTGGAGGCCGAAGCGCCGGATGAAGCCGGTTGCTTTGAGGTTTCCGTCAGCGCGGAGTCGATGGAGTTTCTCGTTTCGGAGCTGGCGTTCCGCTATGACCCGTCCGTGCTCGCGCCGATCGATTCGGAGACAGGCGAACCGACAGATTCGTTTTCCGCGTTTGCAAGGAGCTTTTCCTACGAGGGACTCATGTGTATCGGTGAAAAACTGGATGCCGCTAAAGGGTATTTCCTGTTCACGATGTTTGCGTCTCCCGGTGTGAAAAGCGACTATGTGTGGGATAAAATGCTCCACTTTGATGCCAAGAGCGAGCTTTACCGCTTCTCGTTCAAGGTCATCGGAGAAGGAGACACATCCCTGTACATTGCGAACGCCTACGACGGCGGCGTTTACGATCCGTTCTTCCCGGACGGAGCCGTGATCACCTCCGCGACAGAAAAACGACCCGTTGCCGACATCATCCTTTGCACCGGCGACACGGAGAGGACGGAGCAGACCGTTACCTATTATTATTCGGAGCTGTATCCTAAGAATTATACCAAAGAACAGCGGCTTGCCGGCACGGTATATCTCGTCGAAAACGACTATGCCGCCGCCGTAGACGGAGCGCTTTGCGCTGTGGATGCGCTTGACCGCCGCGTTGTTCCGTACCGTGTGGGTGACACGCTTCTCGTTCCGCTTCGCTTTGTCTGCGAAAGCTTAGGCTGTACCGTGGGCTGGAGCGAAGAGACGGGTGAAGTGATCGTCACACGCCCCGACGGCTCGGTCGGCTCGTTGAATACGCTTACCGGAACGGCTTTTGCCGACGGCGAAACGTTTACCGGAGCATTTGAGATGACCTACGACCGCACCATGACGGACGTAACACTTGCGTGTGCTCTTTCGGGTGCGCGCGCTTACGACGCACAGACCGGAATCGTCTTATACACGGGACTTCCCGAATGGACGCCCGAACGCGACGCGGAAATGCAGGCGCTGGAGGCCATGCAGTATGTGCTCATGCCGTTCTTCCGTATGTTTCTTTAAGCTCGGTGCATGAGGATAGCTTCGACGGAAAAACAAATTTGAAAAAGAAAGGGTGCAGTATATGAAAAAAATACCGCTCATCCTGTCAGCCGTTGCCGCGTCGGCACTCCTTGCGTTAACCGCAGGTGCGACTCCGACCGTCTACGAAGCGGCTGATGACAACTCGTTCACCGTTACCTATACCGGCACGGCGGGCGAATATTATGCTTTGGTTGTAGTCGAGGGCATTGCCGAAGAGGGCGCCGCTCCGACCATCACCGAAAGCTCGATTTTATACATCGATCAGGTCACGGCCGATGCAAACGGAAAAGCTTCGTTTGACAGCTTCCTTCTCAAGACCGACGGCAAGCCCGGCACGGTATATCTCGGCGGAAGCAATTTAACCGAAGCCGTTTTATTGGGCTATGTGAACAAAACAAGCAGCAACTTTACGGTCAGCGGTTCCGTTACGTCGGATTCCGCCAAGGAAGCAAACGTGACGCTTACCAGCACGACCGATTCCACCAAGACGTTTACCGTGACCACGTCGTCCGGTACCTACACCGTCAGCGTTCCCGCGGATACCTATAAATTCGTTGTTACGAAAAAGGCTCATTTGTCGTATACGAAGAATGAGCTTGTTGTTGCGGATGACGTAACAAAGAATGTTACGCTGTTGGGTGGAGATGTTAATCAGGATGGTGAAGTTAATATCGCCGACCTTACGAATTTGCTTTCTGATTATAACTCGACTGAAAAGCTTGATGCCGACATCAACGGTGATGGGTCGGTTTCCATTGCGGACCTTACCAACTTGTTGAAGAATTACAATGCCAAGGCAACGGCTGAATAAAGTGTGGGGGTATTTATTAAATGATTAAACGTTTGTTAGCCTCGGCTTTGGTTGCAGCCGCACTTGCTGTTTCGGCTGTTGCTGCCGATATAGGCGTAACTTTTTCAATCGGTGAAAATGATAATATCACCGGCGGTTATGATGTAACCGTGAATATGTCGTCTCCGAGCGGGAAAATCGACGGTTATCAGGTGAAGTTCACTTTTGATAATACGCTTTTGTTCCCGATTGATGCTACCGCAGATACTTTGACCAGAGTCGATGTGAGTGTAGTAGATGAAACCGAAGACACTTACTATTTGCCGGTTTTATTGCCTGAGAAGAACAGAAACACAAAATATGAATTTCCGTGTGCACCTATTTGGGTTGTAAATGGAACAAAAACAACTGTTACCATTGATGCCTATTCTACCAAAGCTACAAGCTTTGACCCCAATGATTTTGATGCCATGACAATATCCTTTGCGCTTGCAGACGGAAAAACGTTAAGCGACATTACGGAAGACAGTTTTGTTATCAATACAATATTCATTGGCGATAGCTACAATGGTGACTGGGGATACAATCATCCCAACGGTAAGCACGATTTAACGTTTACCAACAATGTTGTCTACAAGTCCACCTCTCTCAAGATTTCCGTAACCGCCGGCGACATGGTTTACACGCAGGACGGCAAGGTTACCAAGGCAACCGTTACCGGAGATTTTGAGATTCCCTCGACCGACGGTTATGTGACCGTGAACACCGGCTACACCGCCCAGAAGCTCTACAAGGTCGCTTCCGGCGCTGTGTCCGAAGTGACGGCTAACGCCGACGGCGTACTCGGAACCAATGAAGCGTCCGTCCGCAGCGACTCGATCGCTTCCGGTCTGCGCTTCAAGTCCTCGTTCTTGACCTCACTTCGCAACTCGGTCAATGAATACGGCTATCTCATCACGGTCGAAGCCGAAGCGAACGCACTTCCCGCCGACTACACGTTGGATATGGCGCTCGTGAACGCAGGCAAGGCCAAGAAGGGTATTGCCTTTGCGAAGGACGCCGACGGCAACATCACGACCGATATCAGCTTTGACACGACGGATCTGCGTACGATCGTTACGGCGGTCGCTACCGGTATTCCGGAGACCAAGGCCGGTGTGAACACCTACATCGTTGCCCGTCCGTACTATGTACTTGACGGTGGCACGGTCGTTTACGGCGAGACCACCAGACGCACCATCGGTGCTGTGGCTCTCTCCATCCAGACCGCAAACAACGAAGTTTACAAGGCAAACAAGGACTACATCGACAAGATCGTCAACCTGATCGATGACAAGAATGCTGTCATTGACATGGGTACGTTGTTCGCCGACTAAGCAACAATCAAAAACGTGACTCTGTTCTTTACGAACCTTCTTAAGAGTTGCAGTTTCAGCCGCGGAGCTTTTGCTCCGCGGCTTTTTTGGCGGCGAAGCGCCGCTGCAATTTTCGCGTCCGAATGTATATAAAACGACGAGTTTCGTCCGCGTGTTGTTACCCCGCCGTCCATCTTCAGGACGGACGGCTCAGATGAACGTCGAACTTTTTCGGGGAAACGGCGAAGCGCCGGCGCGGAAGCCGCGCGGCAAATTTCGCGGGCACAGTTCAAATAGAACTTATAGTCTGCGGACGCGGTTTTTACTCCGCCGTGCGCCCATTGGGGCTTACGGCTCAGGCGCGGAAGACCTTGAAATTCGCACTTTCTAAGCGGCTCCCTTGTGTAAAGGGAGCTGTCAGCTCAGCTGACTGAGGGATTGTGTAGCGAAGCTTGGATAAAACGTGTAATTTGAAAGAGCACACATTTTTATCAAAAATATTTCGAAACCCTATTGACAATATGTGTTTTATCACATATAATATAAGTGATAGCAAAACGGAGGAGCTGATAAGACTGTTTGAGGTTGAGTATTACGAAAAAAGCGATGGGACATATCCTGCAGAAGAATTTATTCTTTCGCAAGATATAAAAATGCAAACGAAAATATTTCGACTTCTGGAACTGCTTGAGCTGAAGGGAAACGAATTGCGCGAGCCGTATTCCAAGTCGCTTTCAGATGGGATTTTTGAAATTCGTGCAATTCAAGGAAACAATATTACTCGCGTGTTATATTTCTTTGTTGTGGGTAAAAAAAATAATACTGACGAACGGCTTTGTTAAGAAAACACAAAAAACACCGGATGGCGAAATCGAGCTTGCAAAAAAATATCGCTCCGATTATGAAAGGAGAGCTTATGATGGGGAAGAGCTTTAGAGAAACACTGAACGAACAAATGAAAAATCCCGAATTTAAAAAAGAGTGGGATGCGCTTGAACCGGAATATCAGATCATAAAAGCCATGCTTGCCGCAAGAAACGAAAAGTCTATCACACAAAAGCAGTTGTCTGACATCACAGGCATACCGCAGGCTGACATCAGCCGTCTTGAAAACGGAAATGCCAATCCGTCCTTGCAAACTTTAAAACGGCTCGCGGAAGGAATGGGAATGCGGTTAAAGGTGGAGTTTTGTCCCACCAACCCATAAAGAAAATCACCGATTGAGTTGCAGAAGAGCATCAACAATCGGTGGCTTTTTTATATAGGTAAGAAGCGGCGCTTTGTCGTACCGTCTCCCTGCGGGAGATATATTCGGGTTTACGCCCGATGTCCCCTGTGGGGACAAATTTCCGCCGGGCTTTCCCGACCGTAAAATGTATATTTTTTTGCTCTTCCTCTTGACAAATTCATATTTTTTTGTTATACTCTATCATAGAAAATTAGAATCCGTACCAAATTGCCGCGAACGGACAAACGAAAGGAAGTTGTCTCTATGCCAAAAACGGGAAAACGAAAACACACCGCCTTCTCCATGCGCTTATTGCTGTAAATATTGTTAAATTATTATCATTTACACAAGATAAACAGAACAGAAAGGAAAATCAACGAATGAAAAAGTTTTTATCCGGTCTTCTCTCGCTTATGATGATCATAAGCCTGTGCGTTCCCACATTTGCCGTGTCGCCCACGGCCGAACTTGCGGAATCCGTGCTTCTGTACGTCGATATTTCCGCCGTTTCCGAAGTGAGCCTTACAAACGCCATCGACGGCGTGTTTTTGTGGGTCATGAAAGATGGCGCTGACGAGTACTCACTGCACAATAGGCCGATGAATCACGCCGACGGCAACGTCTATTATTATGATATTTCATCCGAGGTTTCATCGATTGACGAGGTTAACCACATAAATATATCAATTTTTTATACGGACGGCACAAGCTCCGGAGAACTTACTTCCGGAAGAGTCACGCACGAAAGCGGTACAAACTGCTATGCTCCTTCCGGAGAAGACACAGGCATCTGGAGCGTTTACGGTTCTTCCGGTTCGGTCACCCCCTCCGAAGCAGACGAAGCCAAGTGGGGCGAATCCAAGGACAAGCTCAATGAGGGCAGCAGCGGTACACTGGCCGAAGCCATTGCGGCAGCGAAAACCGACAGCAGTATCAAGTACATTCAGCTCCAAAAGAACCCGACTGTTCCGGAGGAGGGCGGCTACAATATTAAAGGTGGAACGTTCACACTCGACTTAAACGGATTTTCGATTACCCACGATACCGGCACTCCCGTTTACGTGAGCAGAGAAAATACAGAGGTAACCTTTACGGACGGCAGTACCGAAAAGACCGGTAAGATTGTCGGCGGTAATTCTGCAATTGAGGTTATCCAAGGAAAAGCCGTTTTCACCGGGGGCAGTTATGAAGGTCAGTGTGCTTTACTTATCGAAAAGGATACCGATAAAACCGTTTCTGCCGAAATCAAAGACGGAAGCTTTACCGGCTCTTACCACAGTGCCGTTAATAATAAAAACACACTCACCGTCAGCGGCGGTACATTCACCGCGACGGGTGATGCCCCTTACGCAGTCTACAATCAAGGAACCATGACCATAAGCGGCGGCAGCTTCGGCGCGGGACGTTTCGGTGCTATAAGCCTCGACAGTGGCACTACGACCATCACCGGAGGAACGTTTACCGCCGGAAGCGACGCTCATTTTTCCTACTGGGGCGGCAAGCTGGATCTTTCCGGCTACAGTACGACCTCCACGACCGACACGGCCTTGACCGACCTTACGGTTTACAATGACGTAGATTCCGTATCCTTGACCGATGAGGTGCTCGAGCTCCCGACAGGCTACGCGCTTTCAGCAGACGGCACGACGGCTGCGACAGAGCTTGCAACAGGCACCAAGTACAGCATCATTTCCACTTCCGGCAGTTCGACCGACCCCACCCCGAGCACACCCACCGTCACCGGTGTCACCGTCACTGTTGACGGAACGGTATATGACAGCACAAACACCTCCGCGACCAACCCTGCAAAGATCACGCCCGACACCCAATCGGTGATTTTCACCGTGCTCGGTACGAACCTGGATCAGCTTGATGAAAATGCCATATTGGCTGTGACCCCGATGCTCGGATTTTTCATCAAGGATTTTACTGTTTCATCCGACAAAACAAATGCTTCTGATACGCTCACAAGCACTCTTATCGGAACTTATTTATCGTCCGTAACAGATGTATGCGAAGTGACCTATATTCCCGATCCCGACAACGGCGCTTCTTCTGTCGGACTTGGCGTCTATTACATCTACGACGACGGAAACGCGGATGTCGATACTCCCGAAATTTCGGATATAAGCCTTATCGTGGACGGTACGACCTATGACAGTACCAATACGTCCGCCGCGGCTCCTGCACAGATATCGGAAAGCAGCAGTGTGGAGCTGAAGATCACCGGCAGATATTTGAATAAGATGACCGATGACTATTTCCTAAAACTGCCCGGCATCCGATTATCTATGAACAACGGGCAGTACAATTCGGATAAAACGGAATTGACTGTGACTTATCTGACTTCCTGGTTTAATAATTGTACAAGCGCAACAGAGCTTGTATATACGCCGGACAACAGCCCGAGCGGTTCGGGTAACTGGATACAAACAGGCATTTATGTCATCTACAAGCTTACCGTTCCCGTAACCGCAGGCGACATGGTATACACGCAGGACGGCAAGGTCACCAAAGCGACCGCGACCGGTGATTTTGCGATCCCCGCCACCGACGGTTATGTGACCGTGAACACAGGCTACACCGCGCAGAAGCTCTACAAGGTCGATTCCGCTGCCGTGAGCGAAGTGACCGCCAATGCCGACGGTGTGCTCGGTTCGAACGAAGTATCGGTTCGCAGCGATGCGATCGCAACGGGTCTTCGCTTCAAGTCCTCGTTCTTAACGGCGCTTCGCAATTCCATCAAGGAATACGGCTATCTTGTGACGGTCGAATCCGCCTACAACGCGCTTCCCGAAAACTACACGTTGGATCTGGCGCTCGCAGAATCCGGCAAGGCCAAGAAGGGTATCGCCTACAAGGTGGACGGTGAGGGCAACATCGTCACCGATATCAGCTATGATTCCACCGAAACGAGAACCATCGTTACCGCCGTAGCCACGGGTATTCCGTTGACCGCGGAGAACGTCAAAACCTACATTGCGGCTCGTCCGTACTACGTGTTGGACGCAAACACGGTCGTTTACGGTGAAATCACGCGCAGTACCGTCGCCGAGGTCGCAAACGCGGTCAAGAGCGCAGGCGGCGTGGCGTACACCGCAAACAAGGAATACATCGACAAGATCGTCGATTTAAGCATCACGTGGAAAACCGTCGATACCTCTGACGATTTGCAGGAAGCCCTTGAAAATGGCGGCTACATCAAGCTCGGCAAAAATATCATGCTGACAGATACGCTTATTCAAGGTGCCGGAACGACCGTTGTATTAGACCTGAACGGGAAAAAGCTGACCGCTTCGGAAGGTCTTCCGGAAAGCAGAAGTATGCTTGAGCTTGAAAACAGCACTATCCGGGACAACGTCGGCGGAGGCTCGATCGAACGGGAGCAAAACGGTAGTGTAATCCAGGTTATTAGCGGAAACTTCTGCATGGAAAGCGGAACCGTCACCGGTAACTACGTTGCGGTTCAGATATATTCCGATGTGAATATGACCGTATCCGGCGGTAAGATTCACTCCAAGGACGTCGCTTCTGTTTCGCTATCCACGAACACCAATCTGACTGTGACCGGCGGAGAAATCAGCGGCCGGACCGGTATATCGTGCGCCAATGCCACCGTAGCCGTATCGGGCGGCAGCGTAAGCGGAAGCCTTTATGTATTCAGTGACAGCGGCATGGGCTGCAACGTCACCGTAAAAGGCGGCAACTTGAGCGGTTCCTTGATTCTTCCGACCGATTCTCTGACCGTTATCGGCGGAACTTTCGACAACGACCCGACAGGGTATGTCGATACGGAAAACTATACGGTGACGAATACGGACGGTAAGTATACGGTCACCGAAAAAGACTGACATACCAAATTTAAAATAACCGAACGACCGCAAGGCACTGCTTTGCGGTCGTTTCGGTTTTCGTTCGCGAATCGGCATTTCGCCGCGACCGAACTTTGTAAAAATGCCGATTTCGGTTGACTTTTTCGCATCAATCGGTTATAATGATAGTGTTCTAATTTATCCCATGTAAGGTGGCTTTCTATGTACTATTATTTGAACGGAACCTTGGCGCTCTTAGAGCCCGATCGAGCCGTGATCGACTGCGCCGGGGTCGGATACCTTGTTTCTATCACCCGCAAGACCTACGACAGCCTTGCCGCAGGCGGCGCGTTTCAGGCTTCGGGCAATACGGTCGGCAAAACGGTCAAGCTGTACACCCACTATCTTGTCCGTGAGGACGCCGCCGAGTTGTACGGCTTCTATTCCGAGCATGAGCGCGATCTTTTCAAAATGCTTATCTCTATCTCCGGTGTAGGCCCCAAGGCGGCGCTTGCTGTGCTTTCCACGCTGTCGGCCGACGCATTTATTGCCGCCGTGGCTTCGCAGGACGCAAGAGCCATTGCGACCGCGCCCGGCGTGGGACTCAAGTCGGCGCAGAAGATCATTTTGGAATTAAAGGACAAGTTGACAAGCTGGGATACCGACTCCGAAGCGCTCCCCGGAGAAGGCGCACCGTCGGCTACGGGCGATGTTGTCAAGGAAGCCGTCAACGCGCTTGTGGTGCTCGGCTATTCGCGACAGGAAGCCGTCAACGCCCTTCGCAAGGCAAGCGGCACGACCTTGGAGGAACTTATCCGTTCGGCGCTTTCCGCCTTGATGTGAACGTCGTCGGAAACAGAAAAGGAATGACCGTCTATGATCAAAAGCAATAAGGATAAACACTACGAGGAAGAAGAATTCGATTTTGAAAATCGCATCGTTTCTTCCTCCGAAACGCCCGAGGATTTTGACGCGGAGCTTTCTTTGCGTCCCAAGGCCTTAAAGGACTATGTGGGACAGAAAAAAGTCAAGGAAAAGCTCTCCATTTCCATGCAGGCGGCCAAAATGCGCGGAGAAG
>CAZYFX010000057.1:0-12234 GCA_964646725.1 uncultured Oscillospiraceae bacterium | reverse complement strand
CTCCAGGAGAGATTGGCAAAGCTTTCCGGCGGCGTAGCCGTTATCAAGGTCGGCGCGGCCACCGAAACCGAAATGAAGGAAAAGAAGCTCCGTATCGAGGATGCTCTCAATGCGACCAAGGCCGCTGTTGAAGAGGGTATCGTTCCGGGTGGCGGTACGGCGTTCGCCAACATTCTCCCGAACGTTTCCAAGCTGTTGGATGAGACGGAGGGCGACGAAAAGACCGGTGTATCCATCGTTGTCAAGGCTCTTGAAGAGCCGATCCGTCAGATCGCATTCAATGCGGGCAAGGACGGCTCCGTGATTCTGGATAAGATTCTGAACAGCGGCAAGACCGGCTACGGTTACGACGCTTACAACGATACCTTCGTCGATATGATGGAAGCCGGTATCGTTGACCCGACCAAGGTGTCCAGAAGCGCACTTCAGAATGCCGCTTCCGTGGCTTCGATGATCCTTACGACCGAAGCGCTTGTTGCCGATAAGCCCGAGCCTCCGGCCGCAGCACCCGCAGCACCTGCTCCGGGAATGTATTAATTCGAATGAAATATGGGGGGGAGCAAAGCCGTTTGGTTTGCTCCTCTCGTCTTTTGTAAAAAGTCATAATTAAGAAAGATGTACCGAGCGAGGATGCGCGGACGAAAACTGCATTTTATGGTTAACTTTGTTCGCGAAAATTGGAGCGGCGCTTTCGCCGCCGGGGTCAAGGGCGCGTAGTCCTTGTCGTCGTCCGCAGACGACGAAATTCCCTTTTTTCGTAAAAAATACGCAGGAGTGGGTGAATTTTTGACCGTTTTACGGTCAAAAAGAGGGCGAACCCTCGTCGGGGGTTCGTCCCTTTTGCAGACAGCTTGAGCAAAGTCGTTCGGCTTGCTCCTCTCTTGTTTGATGAGGAAACAATCATGATGAAAAAATCCGAAATATACGCCATGCTTTCACAAAAGGGCATTTGGCACGAGATCACCGAGCACAAGGCGGTCTATACCATGGAGGAGCTGGCCGATGTGGTGTGTCCATACCCCGAGCCCGATGCCAAAAATCTGTTCGTGCGTGATGATAAGCATCGTTCCTATTATCTGATTACGGTCAAAGGAGACAAGCGGGTTGATTTGAAGACATTCCGCAAGGAGCATGCGCTTCGTCCGCTGAGCTTTGCGTCGGAGGAGGAGCTGAACGAGCTTCTCGAACTGTATGCCGGTGCGGTCAGTCCGTTCGGTTTGCTCAATGATACCGAGCATAAAGTCAAACTGTATCTGGACTCCGCTTTTGTCGGCGAAGATGCGCTGATCGGGATTCATCCCAACGATAATACCGCGACGGTCTGGCTGAAAACCGACGATTTGGTCACACTGTTACGGGAAAGCGGAACGGAGGTCGAGACGGTTTTGGTTTGATGGCGAAGCTCAATGTGCATCGTTCCGAAACTGCTCCTTGTACAGAGAAGCGTATATGCCGTCCGATTTCATCAACTCGCTGTGCGTTCCCAGTTCGCCGATCGTGCCGTCGGAGACCACGGCAATGTGGTCGGCGTCCCGTATCGTGGACAGACGGTGTGCCACAACCAGCGTTGTTCGTCCGCGTGAAAGCTCGTCCAAGGAGCGTTGAATGAGAAGTTCCGTTGTGTTGTCGAGAGCGCTGGTCGCTTCGTCTAAGATCAGAATCGGCGGATTCTTCAAAAAGACCCGTGCAATGCTGAGTCTCTGCTTCTGCCCGCCCGAAAGCCGCACACCGCGCTCGCCGATGACCGTGTCGTAGCCGTTTTCCATCGTCAAGATATAGTCGTGAAGATTGGCTCGCTTGGCCGCTTCGATCACCTCTTCGTCGGTCGCGTCGAGCCGTCCGTATAAAATGTTGTCCTTGATACTGGCGTTGAATAAATAAATGTCCTGTTGAACGATACCGATGTTTTGACGCAGACTTTCGAGCGTCAATTCGCGAATGTCCGTTCCGTCTAACGTGATACGGCCGTCGGTCACGTCGTAAAAGCGTGGGATCAGATGACAGACGGTCGTTTTTCCGCCGCCCGACGGCCCCACAAGCGCAAATGTCTCACCGGGTGACACCTGAAAGGATACGCCGTGAAGTACCTCGGCACCTTCGCCGTAGCGACAGCTGACGTTTTCGAAAGAAATATGTCCCTTTACTGCTTCCAACGGGCGGGCTGTCGGTGTGTCGGCTTCCGACGGCATGTCTATGATCTCCAAAAAGCGCTCAAAGCCGGCTACGCCGTCCTGATACTGCTGCATGAAGTTGATAAGCGATGTGACCGGCGTCAAAAAGAGATTCAAGGACACGACAAAGGCCGAATAATCGCCGAAATCGATACGCCCGGCATATAAAAACAGTCCGCCCGCAATGAGTACCGCCACATTGAACACGCTGGATAAGAACGACGTGGTGGACAAAAACTGTCCCATTGCCTTGTAGGCCACCGTGCGTGCTCCGACAAATTCACGGTTGCTGGCGGCAAATTTGTCCTTTTCCAGCTCCGAATTGGTGAATGCCTTGGTGACGCGAATGCCCGAAAGACTGCTTTCGAGCGAAGCGTTAATGGACGCGACCGCCTTGTTGGCTTCCTTGAAGGCCGAGCGCATACGCATCCGTAAGCGCATGGCCACTGCCATCAAAAGCGGAACGCACAAGAATACAATGAGCGTCAGCATGGCGTCGATGGAGGCCAGGTAACCGAACGAAACAAGGATGGTGATGCCTGTCACAATGACATTTTCGGGGCCGTGGTGTGCAAGCTCGCTGATGTTCATCAAATCGTTGGTCATGCGGCTCATGAGCTTTCCCGTCTCGTGCGTGTCGAAAAACGAAAAGGGGAGCGTTTGCAGCTTGGAAAACAGGTCGCGCCGCATATCGGCCTGCATTCGTACACCCATCACATGCCCTTTGTACTGTACGAAATAGTCGAGCATGCGCCGTATAAAGTACAGTATGAGAAGCCCGACTCCCGAGAATACGATCAGACGGTAAGCCTTGTTCGGAATAAAATCGTTGAGCATTTGGCGGGTGAGGATGGGATACAGCACTCCGATGAGGGAGGAAAAAAGAGCCGCCGCCATATCTGCCCAAAAAAGGCGCATATGGGGCTTGTAATAGCGTATAAAGCGTTTGACCATTTTGGAATTCTCCTGTTCTTAACATACCCATATTATACACCCGTTTTGAAAAATAAGCAAGCCGAAAGAACGGAATTTATAAAAAATGCTTGCTTTTCCTTTTTATATGTGTTATACTTTTCGAAAAAGCGAACGGAGGAAACGGTATGATCGTCAAAAACAAACGCTTTTACTTGGACGGAGAGGAATTTCGCATAAAAAGCGGAGCTTTTCATTATTTTCGCGCTTTGCCCGCCTATTGGAGCGATATTTTGAAAAAAATTCGGGCTGCCGGGCTCAATACGGTCGAAACCTATACCTGCTGGAATCTCCACGAGCCGAAAAAAGGGCAGTTCGATTTTTCGGGCATGCTCGATCTGGAACGCTTCATCGAGTTAGCCGACGCCGAAGGACTCAAGGTCATTCTGCGTACAGGGCCGTATATTTGCGCCGAATGGGAAAACGGAGGCTTGCCCGCCTGGCTTTTAAAAAGGGAATATAACGTTTCCTTTCGTTGTAACACATCGGAATATATGACGCACTTGCGCGATTGGTTCGGCGTTCTTCTTCCCAAGATACGGCCGCATTTGGATACCAACGGGGGAAATGTCATTGCACTTGCCGTTGAAAACGAATACGGCTCTTTCGGTGATGATTTTTCCTATCTGCGCGAGATTGAGAACATCTACCGTGAAAACGGCATTGACTGTCTGCTCATTGCCGCTGACGGAAGCGATCCCTATTACTTATCGACCGGGAGAAGCGGAACGCATATCGTTTCCGGTACCGACTTCGGCGGGCGAGGGAAGCCGGAAAAATTTACATCTTTGGATATGTTCGACCCCGACGCTCCCTACTTTGTTCTCGAATACTGGGCGGGAAACTTCACCGACTGGGGCTTTTCGAAATGCACACGCATCGACAACGCGGATGTGCGTGAAACACTTCGTCTGCTTGATGAGAACAATGTCAGCTTCAATATCTATATGATGTACGGCGGCACGAATTTCGGCTTTATGAACGGCGCTCAAACCAATCAACTCGGCGGCGGCTATCATCCCGTCATCACGAGCTACGATTACGACGCGGCCATCACCGAATGGGGCGGCTACACCGATCGTTATACGGATATCAAAGGAAACGACCCCACACCGCTTCCGCCGTCCCCCGTACTTCAAACAGTCGGCAGGGTGGATTTGAATGAAACGGCCTCCCTTTGGGATATGCCGAACCTCGGTGCGCATTTTTCAAGCGTGACCGTAAAGCCGATGGAGGAGTTTGACCAAAGCTACGGCTATATCCTCTATCACAAGGTGATCGATTACGAGCCGCATTCGCTTCGGAGCATCACCCTTTGCGGGCTTGCCGACCGAGCGCATGTCTTTGTCAACCGAAAGCTTGTCGGCATTCGTATGCGCGATGAGGACGAAAGCCCCATTCTGTTGGAAAACGATCTGAAGAAAGGCGACGAGATCGATATTCTGGTCGAAAACATGGGACGTATCTGTTACGGCTATGAAACCTATTTGGGCGACCGCAAGGGCTTGAACGAAGCGGTTTTGCTTGCACCGCCCCGTGACCCGTCGGATAAGGTGCGTGCCGGGAAAGTTGCATTTCATTGGGAGATCACGACCCTGCCGCTTGACAATATCGATTCGGTGCGGTATCAAACGAATGCACAGCCCGCGTTCCCGGCCTTCTTTCGCGGAACATTTCGGGCACAGCCGGGCATTTCCTGCTTTGTGCATTTTGATTCCTTGCGAAAAGGTGTTATCTGGGTCAACGGTTTTAATCTCGGACGCTATTGGGAGCTCGGCCCACAGACGGCACTGTATATCCCGGGTGTACTGTTGAGGGAGAAGAACGAGATTGTGATCTTTGAAACCGACGGCTTGCGCGGGGAACCGTCCGTGACCATCGACGCGGATTGCGGAAATTCGGAGCATTATACGGAGATCGTTGTGAAACAGAGAAAAGATTGATCATCCTTTCCGCGGTTTCCTTGACCGATTGCGGTATTGTGCGTTATATAAGAGACATATACACGCCCAAATGCCAAAAAGCGGACTATCTTTGATTTGACAGATCCGCTTGTCGAACAATAATTATCTTTCGGGGAGAAAGTCATTTTTGCTTTCTCCCCGTGTTAAAATGTCTTGCCAATCCAAATACCGGCATGTGCGGCCGTATCCGTTCGCGCGGCATCTCTTCGCGCAAATAAAGACGCGGAGTTCTGCTTCATCAAATCGAATCGGTTTCGACAAGGTTATTAGCATTGTCAGCAAGCATATTCTCATTTTTTCATTTCCGACAATCTTGAACGTGTGCGAGGTGCTTCTTAAGATATTTTGAAAAATGCGTGAAAACGGTTGATTTTTCCGTGAATGGCATTGATTTATTTCAAACGGTATGATATAATGAATTCAAACAAAGCTCGGAATCAGTGAATTGCCTGCGGCATGATATTGAAAAATATAGTTTTCATGAATTGAGCCTGACGGCTCATGAATTGCACTTTGTGCATAAAAGGCAGTTTTGATCCCGGAGCGAAACCGAATCATTCGGTCGATCGTTTGGCAAATTTATCGGAGGTATTCAATGGCAAGATTTGAGTTTTCAGATAAAAATTTGTTCGATACATATGCGAATAAAATTTTCGATATTCTTGCCGATAATATGAGTGTAATTGCGCCTACCGGGAACAGCAGAGATGAAGATTTTAAGGAATGGTACCGCGCTGTCGGCGAGGGTTTAAAAAAAGACAACAGACAGATCATTCTCATCCTTGAAAGAGAAACGGATGAGATTATCGGATTTTTTCAATATTATACAACCGCCGATACCTTCATGATGGAGGAAATTCAGATTCGTTCCGAGTACCGGGGGAAGGATAATATTTTCAGAGATTTATATCGTTTTGTTTTTGATCATATCTGTGATGACTTATTGTATGTGGAAGCTTATGCCAATAAATTGAATCGTAAATCCATCGGAATTTTGGGAAAACTCGGATTGAAAATCATAGGTGAGAATAAAAACGCAACGAGTTTTCACTTTCAAGGTAAGTTTGATGATTTAATCGGCTGGCATCGAAATCGTGCACCGGTTTTATAATTGTTTCGGAATGAGATCAACAAATGGCCCTGTAGCATGATCATACAGCATGTCCGACACCAAAGGCGGTCTGTTTTTACAGTTTGCCGCATATACTGTGGAGCCGACCGAGCTGTCGGCTTCGCAGAACGAAATAATATTACATAAAAGGAAGAATCTTATGTCCGTAAGTATTCGCTTTGCCGTTCCCGATGATGCGTCGGCCGTTTTGTCCATTTATGCCCCTTATGTAGTTTCCTCGCCGGTCACCTTTGAAACGACCGTTCCGCGTGTGTACGATTTCAAACGCCGCATGGCTGCCATTCAGTCCACATTGCCTTTTTTGGTATGTGAGGTGGATGGCGTGATGGCGGGCTATGCCTATGCCGTCAACCAGAAGAGCGGCGTGCCTTATTCGTACAATACCTATCTGTATGTTTACATAGGCAACGAATACCAGCGCTGCAACATCGCGTCGGCACTGTATCTGGCACTCCTTTCGCTTTTGAAGGCACAGCAGTATCGCAAGGTCATGGCACTTGTCACCTCATCCAATCAGGTCAGCGAAGCGTTTCACAGTGCTTTCGGCTTTGAAAAGGTATGTACGTTCCGCAAGGTCGGCTATAAGCTCGGCAAATGGCACTCCGTGTCGGTGTTTGAACGCTTCCTGTCCGACAGCGATGCGCCGCCTGCGCCGGTCAAGCGTGTCGGCGAGTTGGACCCCGATTTTTGCGAGCATAATTTTAAAAAATGTGCCAAGATCATCCGTTTGCGTTGAAAAAACGAGAGCGTTATTCGAATTTTTCTTGATTTTTCGTTGTAAGCGCGTATTTTTTTGAAGAAAAATGCGTAAATTATAAGTTTTTTTCAAAAAACACTTGTAATTTCAAAAGAAGTATGTTATAATATGCATGTTGCTTACAATAAGATTAAATCATCGGAGGAATTCAAATGGAAACAGTTATTGGCGTATTACTGATCGTAATGGGGATCTTTTTGATCGTTTCGGTTCTTATGCAGAGCAGTAAGGATCACCGTCTTTCCGGTTCGATCGCCGGCGGTGCCGAGACCTTCTTCGGCAAACAGAAGGGCAAGACCCTGGATGCAATGTTCAACAAGCTCACTACGATCGTTACCATTATTTTTGTCGTTCTCGTATTGGTTCTGTACATCATGCAGCCGAGTCTTGAATCGCTTATGGCCGATCAGTACAATGATCTTGACGGTCAGACGGAGCAGGATGCAGGGCTTTTGGATGATGAGGCTGCCGATGTTGCCGACGATGACGCAGACGTTGCCGGCGATGACGCAGATGTTGCCGGCGATGACGCAGACGTTGCCGACGATGACGCAGACGTTGCCGACGATGACGCAGATGTTGCCGGCGATGACGCAGATGTTGCCGGCGATGACGCAGATGTTGCCGACGATGACGCAGATGTTGCCGACGATGATGTCGAGGCCGATGCGGACGCAGACGTCGAATAATCGGACAGGTCATACTTGTCACACCAACGCACAGGGGAGACCTTGTGCGTTTTTTCTGTTTACCGCACGAGTGTCGGTTTATCCGACAGAGAAAAGAGGAGTTTGAGCTATGAGCGGGACAAAGAAACACGATTCGAAGGTGCGCTCCGAAAAAAAGGGGATAAAAGCGTGCTTTATGCGGCTTCTTGCGTGGTTTTACGCGCTTCTTGAAGAAAAGAAAAAGTTGATTCTGTTTTTGATCGGCTGGTCGATGCTTCTGAACTATCTGTTCGAAGCCAGCCTTCGAAAAAATTTCCTGCTCGGCTTCGTTCACGTTTTCACACAGCCTGTCGTATTTGCTTTTAATACACTTCTTGTATTTGCATTCTTCTCGCTGCTGCTTTTGGTCAAACGGCGCTTGTTTGCCTTCACCGTGACCAATGTGGTGTGTCTGGCGCTTGCGATTATCAACTATGTTGTGCTTCTTTCGCGCAATACGCCGCTCAATGCACCGGATTTTCGTATCATCAAATCGGCATTCGGCGTGGTGAAGATTTATTTGAACGTGTTTGAGCAGATCCTTGTGGTGCTTTTGATTCTGTTCGGGCTGTTTCTTCTTGTTTTTTCGTACATCAAAGGCCGCCGCTCGGTGCGGGATATGAGCTTTGCGCTTCCGACCTTTGCCGTCATTTTCTGCGTGACGCTTGGCTCGGTGCTTTTGTACTCCCATTCGGTCATCACCGCGCATTTTTCCGATTTGCCGAACGCCTATAAGGAATACGGCTTCGCGTTTTCGTTTCTCTGCTCGGTGGTCGATCGCGGTATCGATAAGCCGGAAAACTACAGCGACGAATCGCTGGAAACGTTAAAGGGCGTTTTGGAGGAGGTCGAAGATACGTCCGACGTGTCGGCAGGGGACAGCACGGTTCGGCCTTCCGAGGAAACTCCGAATATCATCTTTTTGCAGTTGGAATCCTTTTACGACCCCACCAATATCGACGGACTTTCGTTCAATGAGGATCCCATCCCGATTTTTCACAGTCTGGAGAATAACTATCCCTCCGGCAAGCTGACCGTTCCGTCCATCGGAGCGGGGACGGCCAATACCGAATTTGAGGTACTCACGGGCATGGATCTTGACTACTTCGGCGTGGCGGAGTATCCGTATCTGTCGGTCTTGCAGGACAACACCTGCGAATCGGTCGCCTATGATTTGAAGGATATCGGCTACAGCGCGCATGCCATCCACAACCACACGGGCTCCTTTTACGATCGTCACAAGGTTTTCCCGAATCTCGGCTTTGATACCTTTACCTCCATCGAAAACATGCGGAACATTCGTCGTAACGAGCGCGGCTGGGCCAAAGACGCGATGTTGGTCGATGAGATTTCCGGGGCGCTGGCCTCCACGCCGAACAGCCCGGATGTGGTGTATGCCATTTCCGTCCAGGGACACGGAAAATATCCCGCAAGCGCCGAGGAATTTTCGGAAATATACAACGATTCCCATCCGGCGCATATCCGCGTGAGCGGCAACGAATCCGATCCCGAAAAGCCGGGCGTGGATTACTGGATCAATCAGGTACACGACATGGATGCGTTTTTGGGGTCGTTGGTCAGCACGTTTGCGGCCAGCGACGAGCCGACCGTCATCGTTATGTACGGCGACCATCTGCCGTCGTTCACGCTCGACAACTGGAGCTTGAAAGACGGTGACCTGTATCAGACGCACTATGTGCTCTGGTCGAATTTTGAGCTTCCCATCACGCATTCGCCCGACATGCATTCCTATGAGCTTTCGGCCTATATCATGCACCTGTTCGGCTTTGAAAACGGCTATATCAACCGTCTGCACCAACGGTATTTGGGTACGGACACCGATTATTCCGAGGAATTGCATCTGCTGATGTACGATCTTCTCTACGGCGACAAGAAGATATTCGAAGGCACGGATCGCTATTTGCCCACCAATATCCGCTACGGGTATCGCGATATCACCGTGAGCGGTATATCGCATATCGGAAACAACATTTTCGTGTACGGCGAAAACTTTAACGAATACAGTCACATCTACATAAACGGAAGCAAAAAGCAAACCTCCTTCATCAACGACAGCTGTGTTTCGGCGGGCAATATCGAGCTTCGCGAGGGGGACCGTGTCAAGGTGGTGCAGGTTACGACCGACCTTGTGGAGGTGGGCGAGAGCGCGGCGTATACCGTGTCCGCCGAAGAAGCCGACAAGCCGGCCGGACGTTTTCATTCGTTTTTCGCTTCGCATGAGGATGAATGAGAGAAAAGGTAGGGCGAGAGGAAAACTTTTTCGGCTTTTTTACGGTTTGTCTTGACAAGTCCGCTTCATTCAGTGTATAATAGAACTGTGAAAAAAGGTGTGCCGCCGTGCGCCGCATCGAAAGGATGAAAATATGTCGGAAACCTATACCGTGAGCTTGGATTCGGTCATTGAAGAATTTCAGCTCGAAAAAATACGCTATCCCGAAACGCCGAGCCCGATTTTGCTCGACTGCAAGGAGGTCAACCGTCCTGGGTTACAGCTTGCCGGCTTTTTCGACCACTTTGATCCGCGTCGTATTCAGATCGTCGGCAAGGTCGAATATCACTACCTTTTGGGCTTGACGCCCGCCCAACGTCGTGTGGCGATCGATACCTTTATGAGCAAGCATATCGCGGCTCTTGTCATTACTTCGGGTTTGGATGTGTTCGATGAGTTTATCGTCGCTTCCGAAAAATACGGTACGCCCGTGCTTCGGACAAACGACACCACCTCGAATTTCATGGGCGGTCTGATCGCCTCGCTCAATGTCAGCCTTGCGGAGCGCATGACGCGCCACGGTGTGTTTGTCGAATGTTACGGCGAGGGCATCTTGATGTTAGGGGACAGCGGCATCGGAAAAAGCGAGACGGCCATTGAGCTCGTCAAGCGCGGTCATCGGCTGATTGCCGACGATGCGGTCGAAATCAAGAAGGTGTCGGCCAAGACGTTGGTCGGTTCGGCACCGGAGCTCATCCGCCACTATATCGAGCTTCGCGGCATCGGCATTGTGGATGTGCGCCGCATCTTCGGTATGGGTGCGGTCAAGTTGACCGAAAAGATCGACCTTATCATCAACCTCGAACCGTGGCAGCAGGGGAAGTTCTATGAGCGTGTGGGGCTTGATTCGGAGTACACCAATTTGATGGGCATCGATATTCCGTCCATCACCGTCCCGGTAAAGCCCGGGCGCAATTTGGCGGTCATTATCGAAATTGCCGCCATGAACCACCGTCAGAAAAAGATGGGCTACAATACGGCCGTTGAATTCAATAAGAAGCTTATGGGTCAGTTTGATGACTCGTTAAGATAAAAAACAAAAACAAAGGAGTACACGATTATGTATTATATCGGTGTAGACTTGGGCGGTACCAACATTGCCGTCGGTATCGTCAACGAAGAAGGAAAAATGCTTCGCAAGGGAAGCGTGCCCACCAATGCCGCGCGTGAGGCCGACGCCATCATCAAGGATATGGCCGACCTCTGCAAAAAGCTTATCGACGAGGAAGGTCTTACGGTCGGCGATATCGAATATGCCGGCATCGCGACCCCCGGAACCGCCAACAGCGAAACGGGTGTGGTGGTGTATGCCAACAATCTTCCGTTTTTGAATTATCCGCTTGCGGACAAGCTCAAAGGATTTTTGGGCGTTAAAAAGGTACTCATCGAAAACGACGCCAATGCCGCCGCTAAGGGCGAAGCGGCCTGCGGTGCGGCCAAGGGCTACAAGAACTCCGTCATGATCACGCTCGGCACGGGCGTCGGCGGCGGTATCATCATCGACAACAAGGTCTACAGCGGCTTCAATTTTGCCGGTGCGGAGCTCGGACATACGGTGATTCAGCTGAACGGCAGACCCTGCTCCTGCGGTCGTAAGGGATGTTGGGAGGCGTACAGCTCGGCTACGGGTCTTATCAATATGACCAAGGAAAAGCTGGACGCGAACAAGGATACCGTGATGCATGAGCTGGTTGCCAAGGAGGGCAAGGTCAGCGGACGTACTGCGTTTGACGGAATGCGTATGGGCGATAAGGCGGCGCAAGAGGTCGTGGACGAATACATTTTCGCTCTGGCGATGGGCGTGACCAATATCATCAACATCTTCCAGCCCGAGGTGCTTGTCATCGGCGGCGGTATCTGCAACGAGAAGAATTATCTGCTCGACCCGCTGAATGCCATTGTGGACGGTGAGCAATATTCCCGTAACAGCGCACAAAAGACGATCATTCGTATCGCCGAGCTCGGGAACGACGCCGGAATCATCGGTGCGGCCATGCTCGGACTTTGAGCAGTTTTATACTGAACGATTTACATCGTGCTGTAGTCAAATGCTTTGGGTGTTTGACTACAGCTTTTTTTTATTATATACAATCGGCAGTAACACTTTTACGGGTGTTATCTGTAGTACGCGGCGATATCCTTTTTCAATTCCGCGATGATCCGCTTTTCTAAGCGCGATATGTACGATTGCGAAATGCCGAGCAGATCGGCAACCTCCTTTTGCGTCATATCTCTCGACCG
>CAZYFX010000056.1:0-12389 GCA_964646725.1 uncultured Oscillospiraceae bacterium | reverse complement strand
AAGCGAAAAAGTATGACCCGTATCCCTGTGGGAGAACGCACTATGTTAACACGCAAAATTTCGGTCAAGCTTATATTGATTCCTTAAGTTGACAGCATTGTTTGCGTGCGGAGCGGTCGATTTTTGCGACGCTTAACCTTCGACGGACGGGTAAGGGAACTTACTTGCCTTTTTTCGATACTCAGACGGCGTTATGCCGACACACTCGCGGAAGCTTTTGGTAAAAAAACTGAAGCTGTTGAAGCCCGTCTCCATGGCGATATCGGAAATACATCTGTCGGTCGTGCGCAAAAGGTCTTTGGCTTTTTCGATGCGGAACGCGCAAACGTAATTCTGAAATCGATGTCCGAAATTCCTTTTGAAAATACGGCAGAAATAGCTTTCGCTCATGTGCAGGGCGTTTGCCATATCGCGCGAGGTAAGTTTTTCCGCATAGCCGCCTTCGATGAGCGCGAGAGTCTGTCGAAAAAAGGCGGTTTCTTTCCCGTCGGCATTCTGCGGCTTTAAATAACCGTTTTTTCGAAGAACGGAAAAGAATACGCACAAAAAGCCCTTGACCGCCCATTCCCACCCGTCGGCATGTGCTTCGTGTGCCGCATAGGCACAAAGCAGATATCGACGCAGCTCGTCGGCCCCGTTGTCCGTGCGGTGTATGATCGGTCGAAAGCCGAGACGTCCGTGCTCCACACTTTCTTTGAGTGTTTCATCGCCCAAAAGGCTCATATCGAAGCACATGCAATAATGCTTAAAATCACATTCTCGGTAGATGGTGGTCGAATGCAGTCGGTACGGAGCAACGATCACGATGTCTCCTTTTTCCAACGGATAAAACACGCCGTTTATGCAGGTTTTCGCTTTTCCGTCTAACACCGGTAACAGCTCGATCTCTCGGTGAATGTGGGGAAGTGTGGTCATATCGGCTTCACAATCGTTTTGGATGTGCTCGCGCTTAAAGGTCGCAAACGGAACGGTGGTGTACCGTGCTTTGAATTCGTCGCAGTACATAAAGCCTCCTTTGAACCGGTTTGTTCAATACAGTTATACGATCGGTCAAAAACGGCATAGTTTTTTTCAAAACCGTATGATATTATTATAACAGACAAGCCGAATTTGTCAAGACAAAAAAAGAGAGGGAAAGACGTATGATTGATTACAGTAAGAAAAGAAGCTGGGAGATTCTGTATTCCGACTGTTCCGGCGTACAGAAAAAGGCCGTCGAGCTGCTCTATCGGGAAATGAGTGCGTTGATTACAAGAGATCCGGGTATTTATACGTTTCACACGCTCACCGTCCGAAAAAGCTGTGTTCTGCCCGAGGATAAGAATGCGGTGGTCGTCGGGCTTTACGACCGAAACGAGCTGATTCGAAAGTATATAAAGAGGGAAGAAATTCCCGAAAACGGATACGTCGTTAAGGTGATGAAAAATCCCGAGCGAAGCGGCGGAAGCATCGTTTTGATCACGGCCGGCGACGAACAAAGCGTTTTCTACGGAGCGGTCGATTTTGTGGATGACTATTTTTCGCTTTACGCCTATCGAAGAAGCCCGAGTTTAAGCATCGTTTTCTACGACGAGCTGTTTTTGAACGAGCTTCCCGCGTATTACAGTGCTTCCGCGCCCGCCATACGAACGAGAAGCATTTTCACCTGGGGGCACCCCATCAACGATTATCGCGCCTATATCGATACGATGGCGCGCATGCGATACAATCAGCTCATCGTCTGGAACGATTATGCGCCCGTGAATGCCGCCGACGTCGTTTCGTATGCCCACGAGTACGGCATATCGTTGATCTGGGGCTTTTCCTGGGGCTGGCACAGAAACTGCGAAGAAATCGATTTGGAACACTTGGATGCGCTGACGGATGAAATTTTGAAAAAATACGAGGAAGAGTACGCCCACACGGGTGCGGACGGTATTTATTTCCAGTCGTTTACGGAGTTAAAAAAGGAATACATCGGCGGACGCTTGATCGCCGAATGTGTTACGGATTTTGTCAATAAAACGGCAGAGCGGCTTTTGCAAAAGCATCCGTCGCTTTTGATTCAGTTCGGACTTCACGCCACCTCGGTCAAGGAGCGATTGGAGTTTATTCGCGGCGTGGACGAGCGTATCGACATCATCTGGGAGGATTGCGGCGAATTTCCGTATTCCTACGAGCCGTTCGTGAAGGATGTCAAAGACTTCGAAGCGACCGAAGCTTTTACGGACAAAATCTTCACTTTGCGTCCGAATGCGCACGACGGCGTTCTGTTCAAGGGCTGCCTCACCATGGATTGGGTGGGAGACTATTTTGCGCATCAATCGGGGCCGTACATAATGGGATGCGAAAACGAAAGAACCAAGGCACGCGACCGAGAGGTGATTCGACCGCTGTGGAGAAATTTCCAAAATGGCTGGCTTGCGAACGGCGAATACGCTTACCGAATGGCGAAACGCATTCGAGAATTAAACGGTGCTTCCGTCGGCGTTGCGGGACAGCTCACGGGGGGACACTGGTTTGCTCCGGCTCTTATCGCGCAGATTTTGTGGGAATGCGACAGGCCGTATGAGGATATCTTCAAAAAGGTAACGGCACGGCGAATCGTGGAAATGCTGTAAAAATCGATAAATGCGCAGAAAACACATATTTTAAACGCAAAAATGCATTTTCTTTTCGTGTTCGTTATGGTAAACTATAGAAAATACATATTGAAAGGGGATACTTTCATGAAATACACCGACGAACATTTAAGAGAAATATCTTTCCCGCTCGGCGGCATCGGCTCGGGGTCAATCGGCCTTGCCGGAAACGGCCGTCTTATCGATTGGGAGATTTGGAATCTTCCTGCCAAGGGAAGCTCAAACGGCTACACGCATTTTGCCGTCAAGGCGATCAAAAACGGAAAGCCCGTCACGCGCATTCTGAACGGTGACCTCGAAAAGGATCTGATCGGTCAGTACCGAAAGCAGCCGTACGCAGGCTACGGCTACGGACCTGCGAGCCAGACCATGTGCGGCTATCCTCATTTTCGTACAGTAGAGTTTAACGGCGAATTTCCGATTGCGACGTTGCGCTTTTCGGACGGCGATTTTCCGGCAGATGTCAACTTGACGGCGTTCAATCCGTTCATCCCCGGCGAATCGGATTTGTCGAGCATTCCCGCCGCCTTTTTCGAGATTGAGTTGACCAACAACGACAGCGAAGCACTGGAATATCAGGTTGCTTTTTCCGTCTGCAATCCGTTTGTCGTGTCCCACAATGCGGCCGAGACGGAGAACGGACTGCACCTTCTGACCCTTTCCAACGGCGGCGTTCCGAAGGACGATATTGCCTACGGAGACTTGACCGTCGCGACCGACGCGGAAACGGTGTACACCCAAACGTATTGGTATCGCGGCAATTGGCAGGACGGTATCACCAGCTATTGGAACGATTTCAACAGCGTCGAGCCGCTCAAGGAACGTCTGTACGACACGGACGGACGGGAAGATCATGCGACACTGGTCGCCGCTGTGACCCTTGCGCCCGGCGAAAGCAAGCGCGTTCGCTTTGTCCTTTCCTGGAATGCGCCGAATTGCTACAACTATTGGAGCGAATGCAAGGACGAGAACGGCAAGCACGTCACCTGGAAGAATTACTATGCGACGCTTTATAAGAATTCTGCCGAATCGGCGGTCTTTTCCTTAAAAAACTGGGACGACCTTTACCGCCGCACCCTGCGCTTCAAGGATACGCTTCACGGTTCGACCCTGCCGAAGGAAATCATCGACGCGGCGGCTTCCAATCTGTCCGTACTCAAATCGCCGACGGTGCTTCGCTTGGAGGACGGTTCGTTCTACGGCTGGGAGGGCGTTCATGAGACCGGCGGTTCCTGCGAGGGAACCTGTCAGCACGTTTGGAACTATGCCTACGCTCTGTGCTTCCTGTTCCCGGATCTGGAACGCAGTATCCGCGACCTGGAATTTCGCTACGCCACCGACCCGAACGGCCATATGGGCTTCCGCCTGATGCTGCCGGTCGGACGCGGCGTGTGGAATTTCCGCTCGTGCCTTGACGGACAGATGGGCACGGTCATCAAAACCTATCGTGAATGGAAGCTGTCGGGAAATACCGAATGGCTCCGTTCGCATTGGGAAACCGTTAAAAAGGTGCTTGAATATGCCTGGAGTCCCGAAAACCCGGATGCGTGGGACGCCGATAAGGACGGTGTTTTGGAGGGACGACAGCATCATACGTTGGACACCGAACTGTTCGGGCCGTCCTCCTGGTTGGAAGGCATGTATCTGGCGGCGCTCAAGGCGGCTTCGGAGATGGCCGACTTTTTGGGTGAACCCGATAAGGCAAAGGAATACGTCGAGCTGTTCGAAAAAGGAAAAGCGTGGACAAAGGAGAATTTGTTCAACGGCCGCTATTTTGTCCAGAAGGTCGATTTGACGGACAAGAGCCTTGCCGAACGCTTCGGCTCGACCGATTTCTTCTGGAACGATGAGACAGGGGAGCTCAAATATCAGATCGGTGACGGTTCGTCCATCGACCAGATGCTCGGTCAATGGCATGCCGATATTCTCGGCCTCGGCGATTTGTTCGACGAAAAGCAGATCGATACGGCCTTGGACGAGATGATGAAGAACAACTTCAAGCCCTCCATGCGTTCCGTTGCCAACACCTGGCGCGTGTTCTCCTTGAACGACGAAGCGGGCAGTGTGATTTGCGTGTATCCCGAGGGAAGCGAGAAGCCGAAAATTCCGATTCCGTACTGCGAAGAAACCATGACCGGCTTTGAATATGCTTTGGCGGGTCTGATGTTTTCGCGCGGAAAGACGGAAAACGGCGTAAGAATCGCCGCCGCCGTGCGCGATCGCTTCAACGGCAAGAACCGCAATCCGTGGAACGAGATCGAATGCGGAAACAACTATGCGCGCTCCATGGCAAGCTATGCGTTCGTTCCGATTCTGTCCGGCTTTTCGTTTGATTTGCCGCACCGTTACATCGGCTTTAAGCCGTATACGACCGATGATTTTGCAAGCATTTGGAGTGTGGACGGCGCATGGGGCGATTTCCGCACGAATACGGACGGCGCACTTCTTACAGTCGAGGAGGGAAGCTTGACTTTGGAAGCTTTCGGCGTAAGCTTCCTTGACAGCGTTTCCGCCGTGCTTGTTGACGGAAAACCCATCACGTTTACCTTTGAAAACGGTGTTCTGCACTTTGAGGCGCAGAGCGACTTCGGAACATTGACGATTCGGCGGTAATCGAGATACAATTTGAAATAAGAACGGGTATCCTGCTTTCACAAGATACCCGTTCTGTTTTTTGCTGCTTATGCCGACAGACCTTTATGTGATTTTTGTCGTCCGAATTCTGTCATTTTGTCCGAAAGGTACGTTTCAAAAACTCGACCGACAACCCGAACCAGCGGGAAAAATCGGGAAAGCTTACACCCAATCCACAGCCGTGCGCCGCGTCGGAAAAGGCGTGACATTCGGCAAATGTTCCGCGTGCTTTCAATGCCGCCGTGAGCGCTTCGGCGTTTTTCGTGTAGTCAACCGCCGTGTCGTTTTTGCTGTAAAAGCAGAAGGTCGAGGGCATTCGCTCAATGGCAAACGGATAGGAATAAACGTCTGTCAGGTATGTGTCCTCTTTGCGCTCTCCCAAGAAAATCTCCGGCATGGTGGGGAAGGTACCGTCACCGAGTGTCACGACCGGATAGCCGAGAATGCAGGCGTTGGGGTGCGCGTCCGTTTGCCCGATCTCGTCAAAGCACAGCGTCGGCTCGGGGTCATGCTCACAAATCGACATGGCCAAATGTCCTCCCGCCGAAAAGCCGCAGACGGCAATCTTGTCCGCCGAAAAGCCGTAATCGGCGGCGTGAAAGCGGACGAGCTGCATGGCGCGAAGCCCGTCTGCCAATATGGCGTTTCCGTGGCAGGGCTTGTAGCGGTACTTTACAACGAAGGCCGAAAAGCCGCTTCTGTTGTACGCTTTTGCCACGTCGTGCCCTTCGCTGTCTACCGAGAGTTGGAAATATCCGCCACCGGGATAGATCACGACTGCCGCCGAAGCATCTTTTATCGGATACGCATACAGCATCGGCTCAAAAGGTGCGGAGGGCGTGGGAAAGGGAAGCTCCCTCTCCCACAGCGGCATGGTGTTCGGATGCTTGAAATCTGTCATGCTCCGCTCCTTATTTCACCGTTACTTTTACGTTGTCAAACAGATAGTTGACACCCTGATTGTCGGCCGGATTGAGATAGAACGAAAATTCGTCGTTCTCGTGATACTCGACACCGTCGGGAATCTCAAAGGTGAATGTGAAGGTTTTCCAACCGTCAGACGGCGACAGTTCGCCGAGCTTTTGTGCGTGATCGTACTTTCCGTCCGCATCGGTATAGCGTGCGTTGAACATGACCTGCGTCGTGAAATCGGTTTTACCCGCTTTATTGGACAACAGCTTGAAATCGACCGAAACCTTGTAAGTTTTACCCGCATCCCAGACAACGCTCTGACGCGAATAGTTGTAGGCGGCATTTGCCATGTTGCGGTATGCGAAGCTGCCCGAATCCTCATCCTTGACGATATCGATGGTCGATTCGTTGAAGAACGCCACGTTGTCGGGGTCCTCGGCGTCGCCGTTGATCAGTTCAAAGCCGCGCGCCAATTTCTCCGCCTGCTCTTTTTCCTTTTGTGCCTTGAGTTCGAGATCTTCTGTGATACGGAAATAGTCCAGTTCATAGGAACCGGCATAGGTGAGCGGGTCTATGCGGAGCTCGGTGACCGTTCCGCTCCAGTTCTTATTTTCGGCACAGGAGATTTTGTATTCGATAAACTGTCCGTCGGAGGACGGCTTTTCGAACGGAACGTTGAAGCATTTGTCCTCGTTCCAGTTCTTGTCCTTGTCGGTGATGAAGAATACCTGAAGTTTTTCGTCCTTTTCGCGCTTGGAATCGTATTTGATGCGTAAGGTGATCTGATTGTAGACCGAGGTATCGATCTTGCAGTCGGTCTGCTTCAAAATCGGGTCATACCAGTTGGCCGCATTGATGATGGAGCTTCCGCGCAGAATGCCGTTTTGTACATAGACCGACGTATTGGTGCCTTTCCAACCCTCCGTATCACCCGGAATTTCGAATTCGTATTCATACGGTACACGCGCTTCCAAAATCTTGTTGTATTTTTCCTCTTCCAATTTTTCGGCTTCGCTCTTGTACAGGGTCACCGAAAGGAGTTTTCCGTCAAGCGTGTAGTCGATGCCGAGTGAATCGTATAAGAAGCACAGCGGAATAATCGGAAGTCCGTCCTTCAAGCCGACGGCTTCCTTTAAGGCGACTTCCTTGCCGTTTACGAGTGCTTTGTCGCTTCCCACGGTGAAGATAACCTGACTGTCACCGCGCCCCTCAATCAACAGCGTTCCGTTGTGGCGATTCCATACATAGTAAAGGTGATGACGTGCGAAGAATTCGGAGTTTGCTTCGGCTGTCGCGTAGATTTCGCCGTTGCGTTCCTTTAAGGAGAACACGGGTGTGTAGGCTTTTCCTTCGACGACCAAGGTCGGGTCGGTGCTTTCGGCCGCACCCAAAAATTCCAAAGATGCTACCTCAAACGAGCCGCTTCCGGAGATGGGGTCGATGCGTAAAGCTGTGATTTTGCCTTTCCAGGCCGCGCAGGCAGATGTGTCAAAGGTGTACTCCGTAAAGTCGTCGGAGACTTTGACCGTCGCGCGCAGCTGTTTTTCCGAATCATAGTCTTTGGATGCTTCGGTCAGGAAAAAGATGTCGCAAACGGAATCGGTATCCGCTTTCATTTTCAGACGCACATAGGCGACCTTTTCGGCTTCTATCGGGGCAAAGAGTGCTTCGTCTTTGATGAGTAATGCCGGGTCACCGGTGGTGCAAACGCCCTTAAAGACCGTACCGTCCGCGCCGGAATCGTCCGTCAAATGCATAAAGGCTTTCATATCCGCGCCGGTAGCCGTGTACAGAACTTTGTCGGCCACGATCGGCTCGGGCTGTTCGATGTCGTATCGCTTGAGCGCGGTCTTGGTTTTGGGGAACATATGACCGAGACGTGCCTTTTGCTGTTCGGTCGGGACGATGTTGGAGGAATGGTCGGTCACGCCGTACAGCACTTCCGCCACATTTTCCAAATAGGAGAAGCCGTGAAGTCCTTCGCAGGGCATCACATAGGTACCTTCGCCGTACTCATTCCAGGTCGAAACGACGACGGTCTTGGATTTCCAACCCTCGTAGCGTGGCAAATAGGTGTCTTTGATATATTCAAGCACCTTTTTGTGATCTTCGACCGTGATCATGGGCTTACGTGTGCCCGACCAGCCGAGATTGTTGAAGCCGACCGACACCGTCGGGATGATGTGGAGCGCCTTGAAACCGGCGTTGTTTTCCAATCGATTGATCGTTGTTTCGTATTTGTTGCCGTCCTGAATCCAATGGTACGCGTAAGCGGCCTCGGCTCCCATCTCAGCGATGGCACGGAAGGTTGCCTCATCGGTCTTGTGATAGTCGAAGAAAATGACCATCACGCCGTCGTAGCCGTACTTTTGGATATCCTCGTTCATGAAGGCAATGGCTTCGCGTGCGCCCTCGGCCGTGTCGCCGAAGCTCTTTTTGAAGTTGGGGTAGCTCCATACCGTGAACACGACCTTGTTGTCGATGGTATAGTAACGCTCATCGGTGAAGTAGTATTCCAGCCAATAGTTCCAGATGTATTCCTTGAACTGCTCAAGGCTGTACACATCGGTTCCGTTGTTTTCCCACATAAGGGCGAATTTCATCAGGTTGGAGTATTTGGCATGGAAGAAGCCGTCGTGCAGTTCACGGTAGACAAGCTGCGGCTTTTTGATGGGTTCTTTTTGGTCGTGAGTCGGCGAATACCAGCAAATGTGCTGAACGTCGATACCGTTTTCGACCATGAATTTGATCTCCCAGTCGGAAACTTCCGTAATACCCTCATCGTAATAGCCGAGCACGGGCTCAATATCCGGATATGCCGAAATCGCGCCCCAACCGCTTCCGTTCGACCACAGCGGACACATGTTCATCCATACATCGTAGCCGTCATCGCCGATCGGCTGGGGCTCGGGGCAGTAGTCCTCGTATTCGTGTGTCATGAAAACGGTCACGTCATCAAAGTAAACACTTCCGCCTGTCGCACCGAATTCCACACAGTCCACCGTTGCGGCGGCGTTCTCAAAGGCGAAAGTGCCGACGACCTTTCCGTTGATTTTGTAAACGGCTTGTCCGGTAAGTGTATCGGCCTCAATGCGAAGGGTCTGCCAGATGTTATGCGTGTGGCGGTGAAGCACCGACCCGTCGGGCGCGGTTATGGCATCGGCGGAGATGTCGATATGTGCGACCGTCGTATCTCCGTTTTTGAGACGGATATACCCGGTGTCCTCTGCCGTGGGGAAGAGCATCAGCGTTTCGAATACGACGCTTCCGGACAGCTTGCGAAAGCTTTGGGACGCGGTTGCGCCCGCCGACAGAACGGCACTGTTGGTATCCTTGCCGATCTCACCGCCGGTGCGAACCACCTTAGCTTCGCCTGTGACATTCCAAGCGGCAAGCCCACTGTTTTCGGGGACAAGGAAGCGTTCGTTGATCGGGTAGTCCTTGTACAGCGCGCAGTGTTCAAACGAGATAAAACCTGTGCCGGGCTGATCCGAACCGACGTAAAAGCGTTCGGCGACACCCTCGGGAAGTGTAAATACCTTTTCGACAGCTTTTCCGTTGACATACAAAAGAGCCGTATGCTCATCGAGATCCATTTTTACGGTCATGTAATAGCGTTCATCCTCGATTTCGACGTCGGTGTCGGTTCCGTTCAAATAAAAATGTCCGTTTCGCGTTTCCAAGGACATGAGCGCGTTTTTCTCCGCGTCGGTGATACGAAAATACAGCGTGTCCGAGCCGACCTGAAGATTGGTAATAAAATCCAAGCCCAAAAGGCCGCTTTCCACACGGTCGAATTCGCGGTGTACTTCGACCTTTTCGACGATGCTGAAATCGGAAAGACCGGTGCTCGAACCGGCCGATTCCGTAAAGCGTTTATCGACGAACCAGGCGGATTGATTGGACGAGCCGACATCGTTGACTTTAAAACCGCTTTCCAAATCGTTTATCAGGTAGTATGCGTCACCGTAATTGGCGTCGGTGAGCTGCTTTTGCAGTCGCTTTTCGGGCAATGCCACGCGACCGATGATGGCGGCGGCCTCCGCGCGCGTGATATCGTTGTTCGGCAAAAATGTGCCGTATTCATCGTTTCCCATAATGACCCCCGCGTTGTAAAGAAGTAAAAGCTTTTCAAAGTAACTGTCGGTTTCGGGAACGTCCGGAATCTCGTTCACCGCATTTTGCGCGGTCAGATAATCGGACGGAACAGCGTTTGCGAAAATAACCGCCATTTCGGAGCGTTTAACGCTTCGTTCGTAGTCATCGAACGTATCAACTTCGATGATCCCGTTTTGGACGGCATAACTCACATACCCGTCATACCAGTTCGCGCCGTCCTGCGAAAAGGACGTTCCTTTGGCATGGTAGGCGTCGTACACACGCGACGCGATGGTGACCGCTTCCGCGACGGACATGCTTCCCTCGGGGGAAAAGCGGTCTGCGTCGGTGCCCTTCATAAAACCGAGCTCGTAGGCGGACGCGACCGACGAAGCATACCATTCGGTTTCGGGAACGTCGGCAAACTGCCCGACATTGTAGGTGGCTGTTGTGGTAAAGCCGACCGCGCCGACCCTTATTCCGGCAAGCATGGCCGCAAGGATGGCGGCGACCCGAAAGGGGGATTTTAAGTTCATTTTTCTACCTCGTTTCCTGTTTGGTGAGCAGGCAAAACCTGTATGGATATGATAACACAATTTTATACGGAAGTCAAGCATATAAAGGACTTTTAGGCGTTATTAACATATACTTTTGTGCATTATATACAAAAAACGAAGCTGTATTACTTGATTCGATACAGCTCCGTTTTGACAAACATTGCGATAGAATTATTTTGCGTCGATGGTGGAAACGCACATGGTGATCTCTTCCAGAACGTCCAACAAAGCGCGAACCGTGTCCAAAGAGGTGAACACCGTGACGTTGTTTTCCACGGCACAGCGGCGAATCAGGTTTCCGTCGCTGTTCATGTCGTAGCTTCCGTAATCGCGTGTGTTGATGACATAGTTGACAAGCCCCTTGCGGATGGCGTCCGGAATTTCGTTCGAGCCGTCGGAAATACGCTTTCTCTCGCGATTTTTGATGCCTGCCTTTTCTAAGTAGACCGACGTGCCGTGCGTGGCTTCGATGTCAAAGCCGAGGTTGTAGAAGCGCTTGATGAGCGGAAGCACTTCTTCCTTGTCCTTGTCGGATACCGTAACGAGCACGCTGCCCGTGTTGGTGACGTTCATGCCCGATGCCTGAAGCGCCTTGAACAGCGCGCGGGTCATGTTGTCATCGTAGCCGATGGCCTCACCGGTGGACTTCATTTCGGGAGAGAGATAAGCGTCCATGCCGCGCAGCTTGGAGAAGGAGAACGCGGGAACTTTGACGTACCAACGTTCCTTTTCGGCACCGTACAGTTGATCGATGCCCTGTTCGCGCAGAGACTTACCCAAAATGACCTTGGTCGCTATGTCCGCGAGACTGTAGCCGGATGCCTTGGATAAAAACGGCACCGTGCGCGAAGAACGCGGATTGACCTCAATGACATAGACCTTTTCACTGGGGCTGACGATGAATTGAATGTTATACAGACCGACAATGCCGATTCCGAGTCCCAAACGCTTGGTGTAGCTCAAAATGCGTTCTTTGACCTTGCTCGACACGCTGAAGGTGGGGTACACACTGATACTGTCGCCCGAATGGATACCGGTACGTTCGATCAACTCCATGATACCGGGAATGAACACATCCTTGCCGTCGCAGACCGCATCGACTTCCAACTCCTTGCCGGAGATATATTTGTCCACGAGCACCGGTTTGTCCTCGTCGATTTCAACGGCCGTGCGCAGATAATGGCGAAGCATTTCTTCGTTGGAAACGAGCTGCATGGCGCGTCCGCCGAGTACGAAGCTGGGACGAACCAGAACCGGGTAGCCGATTTCGGCGGCGGCACGGATGCCGTCCTCGATTTTTGTGACGGCGCGTCCCTTGGGCTGCGGAATGTTCAAGCTTTCCATGACCTTTTCGAAAGCGTCGCGGTTTTCCGCCTTTTCGATGGCGTCCACGTCGGTTCCGATAATCTTCACACCGCGACGGCGAAGCGGTTCGGCAAGATTGATGGCGGTCTGACCGCCGAGGCTGGCAATCACACCGACGATCGGCTTTTCGAGCTCGATGATGTTGGTCACATCTTCTACGGTCAAAGGCTCGAAATACAGCTTGTCGCTGGTGGTGTAGTCG
>CAZYFX010000055.1:0-12687 GCA_964646725.1 uncultured Oscillospiraceae bacterium | reverse complement strand
GATGCGAATATGATCTCCACCTCGCTTCTCCAGCGCAAACTCTCACTCGGCTATTCCCGTGCGGCGCGTATCGTGGACAAGCTCGAAAAAATCGGTGTGGTCGGCCCCTTTGAGGGCTCGAAGCCGCGCAAGGTGCTCATCACGCCGGAGGAGTATCTCGAAATGAAGATGAACCACGGACGGTGAGAGCGGTCTATTGTTCGCCTTTTGTGCGAAGTCGGATATATTCTTTCGGCGAAGCGGTGTACGTTTTCTTGAAAATGCGTGAAAAATAGAACGGGTCGGCATAGCCGCACTGGCGGGCCATGTCCCGCACGCAGGTGGAGCCGCTTTCGATGAGGGTAATCGCCTTTTGCATACGGAGCGTCGTGAGATACTGCGAAAAGCCGACACGGACACTCTTTTTGAAGGCGGCGGACAGATACTTCGGATGGTAGGAAAACAGCTCTCCCAGCTTGTCGATCGACAGCTCCGGGTCGGTAAAATGCTCGTCGATGTATGTTTTGACGTCATCCATGAAGGGCGCGTGGCGAACCTGTTTGTCGAGTTCCTTTTCGCCCAAAACCGAAAGGCTGTACAGCAAAAGCCCCTCGCACCGAAGCCGCAGCAGGGTGCGGTCATCCAAAATGGCATTTTTCCAGAACGGGAGCAGCTCGTCCAAGTCGTGAAACAGAAAGCGGTCGCGGTGTATGTCCAATCGCTCCATGAGCTCGTTGGTGCGAATCCCGAAATAGCTGATGTACTGATATTCGAAACTTTCCAAGGATTCTATGGAATACGGCGTGGCGGGAAACAGAAAAAACAGATCCCCCTCCGTTAACTCGTATTCTTTTCCCGAGATTCGAAGCCTTCCGCGTCCCTTTGCCACAAGATGCATGCGGTACACGGATTCGTTTCGCAGACGCTCCGGTCGCTGCATTGTGGTTTCGTAAACAAAATTGATGATGTTGATGCTTTCCGGGCGGTCGGCGGCCGGAACAAAGCGACAGATGTTGTTCTTCTCCCGATCGGTATTCACAGTCCTGCCTCCTTTTTGTTCAGTATACCCGATTTTCGAAAATCTGTCAACCGAAATCTGACTTTTTTCTCGGAAAACAGGGAAAATATCCATTTACATTTGCCGATTTTTCTTTTACAATAGAGGTAACCGAAATGTAAAAGAAGAAAGGTTTGTTTTTTATGAAAAAAATACGAGTCGGCGTGGTAGGCGGCTACCGCGGAAGCAGTATGATCAATTATTGCAAAACGGCAGACCATGCCGTGGTTGTGGCGATCTGCGACAACAATCCGGATGTTTTGAACGCGCAGAGAGAACGCTGCAAGGGCTACGACATCACGTTTTACGATAATTTCAACGATTTTCTTGGGCACGATATGGACGCGGTTGTCCTTGCCAACTACGCCAATGAGCACGCTCCGCTTGCCATGGCCGCCATGCGCGCCGGAAAGCACGTCTTTTCGGAGGTCTTGCCGGTGCAGACCATGAAGGAGGCCGTCGAGCTCATCGAAACGGTCGAGCAGACGGGAATGGTGTATGCCTACGGCGAGAATTACTGCTACATGCCCGCACCGTATCGCATGAAACAGCTGTACAAAGAGGGAAAGATCGGCGAATTCGAATACGGTGAATGCGAATACATCCACAACTGCGAACCGATTTGGCCGGGTATCACCTACGGCGACAAAAATCACTGGCGCAACAACATGTATTCCACCTTCTACTGCACCCATTCGCTCGGCCCGATCATCCATGCCACGGGACTTCGCCCGATCAAAGTGACCGGCTTTGAGAGCGAAATGACTGCGCGGAACACGGCCTGCGGTTCAAAAGGCGGTTTGTTCGGCATCGAGATGGTCACGCTCGAAAACGGCGGTATCATCAAAAGTATCCACGGCAGTCTGTATATGGATTCGATCTGGTACACCATGTACGGAAGCAAGGGACGCATGGAGTGTGCACGCGAGGACGCAAATGCGGGTCACATCTCCCGCCTGTATGTGAAGGCCGACGAGTATCCCGGTGAATACGCAAACCGTCCGGTCGAGAGTATCGACCTGTCCGTCGGCATGGATGAAAAGATTAAGTATTTCGGACACGGCGGCTCGGATTATTATTCCATGTACAATTTTGTCGAAAAGATTCTCGGAAATCCCGATGCCGATATCATTGACGTGTACGAAGCTTTGGATATGTTCTTACCGGGCATGTTCGCTTACCGTTCGATTTTGGCGGACGGCGCTTCGATGGATATTCCGAACCTTCGAAATGCCGATGAGCGCGAAAAGTGGAGAAACGACACGGCCTGCACCGTGCCCGAGGCGGCGGGGGACATGCTTCTTCCCACCAAGCGCGGAGGTACGCCCGACATTCCGGATGAGGTCTACGAAGCGGTTCGCCAAAAATGGATCGCCGACCAGACCAAGGACGACGGCTATCGGAATATCGTGCTCAAGCAGAGCACGGTTCCGACCGACGAAAAGAAATAGTTCTTGAAAAAACACGGTATGCGCACTTCCGAACGGCGGTGCGCATGCGCGGCTTTTTTCGAAAGGAGACGGCTTCATGCGAAAGATCAAGTACCCCACGCCGAAATTCCGCTCCCGCGCCATGCGTCTTACGGCGGCGGTTTTGTGCGCGTTTGTCCTGCTTTTCGGCTATATAAGGGACGCGCGTAAGAGAGCACTGACCGAAAAGGAGCTTGCGGAAACGCAGTCCCTGTTTGCGGTTTGCTTTGTTGACGTCGGACAGGGCGATGCGACGCTTGTCCGTGCGCCCGACGGCGAATGTATGCTCATCGATTGCGGCCCGACGGACGAGGCGGCGTACTTAGTCAAGTATTTGAAGGACTTCGGCGTGGAATCGATCGACTATCTGATTTTGACGCATCCGCATGAGGATCACTACGGCGGTGCGGAGCGGGTGATCGAGAGCTTTCCCGTCGAACATCTTGTCATTCATGCGGAGCTTGCCGAGACGTATCCCTTCGACCGACTTTCCTACATGGTCGAAAACAACGCTTTTTCGGCCGAGAGTGAGGTGCTGACGGTGGAGCGCGATGACCGATTCGAGCTTGCGGAAAACGCCGTGTTTCAATTTTTCGCACCCGCCGAAATCGATTTTGACGATTACAACGAGTCGAGCCTTGCTTTGAAGTTAGTCTACGGAAAAACGTCGTTTCTCTTTACCGGTGATGCCGAAAAGGGCTCGGAGCGGGACATGCTGTCGGGCGGCTACAATCTGCATGCCGATGTGTTTTCGGCAGGACATCACGGCTCGGCGACCTCCAATTCGTCCGATTTTATCGAAGCCGTTTCGCCGCATTTTGCCGTTATCAGCTGCGGACGCGACAACAGCTACGGACATCCGCATCAAAAGACGCTTGATACCTTTGCGGCTTGCGGTGTCGAGGTACACCGAACCGACGAAGAGGGCGATATCGTGTTCCTGTCGGACGGCATAAATGTTTGGCGCATGGAGCGGGATGCGGACGATGCTTCGCGAAGCGCCGCTTAGCCCCTCTGTCCGTCGGGCACAAGATAAAAGCGTCCCAACTCGCCCGCACTTTCGGCGTAGAATCGCACGGTGAAGCGGTCGTTCTTACGGTCGTATTCGTACCGATAGCGAAGTACGGGATGCATGTCGCGCGGAACGGTCAAACAGATTGCCGTGTCGGTTGAATAGCGTTTGCCTCCTAAGCTTAAACCGAAGCCTGCGGGAGCAATCTCGACGGTATCGAAATGTGCGGCGGCAAAATCGAGCATGGCTCTGTGATCCGCCCAATCGTTGCCGTCGTTGAGCGTCACGGCGATAAAGCACCGTCCCTCGGTTTCGCTCGCGGTGACAAGACACCGACCGGCGGTCTTGGTGTAGCCCGTCTTGACGCCGACAGCACCGTCATACAGCCGAAGCATTTTGTTGTGATTGTAAAATACGCGCGTCAGCTCGCCGTCCGTACTCGGGGCGAGCTTCTTTTTTGTTCGGACGATCGTGCGGAATGTTTCGTTTTTCATGGCCTCGGCGGTGATACGCGCAAGCTCGTAGGCGGTGGTGTAGTGCCCGTCGGCGGTAAGTCCGTGCGGATTTTCGAAATGCGTTCCCACAAGTCCCAACTCGTCGGCCTTTTGATTCATGAGCGCGGCGAAGCTCGGTATATCGCCCGCGCATGCGACCGCCAACGCATGAGCCGCGTCGTTGCCCGATTCCAACAGCAAGCCGTAGAGCAGCGTTTCGACGCTTATGCGTTCTTCGGCCTTCAAATAGATCGACGATCCCTCGACACCTGCCGCTTCGGGCGCGACGCTGACGAGCATGTCGAGCGGCAGACGCTCTAAGATAACGAGCGCGGTCATGATTTTGGTGGTGCTGGCCATGGGAAGTCGGGCGGTACTGTTTTTTTCGAAAAGCACCGCACCGCTGCGCGCGTCGATGAGACAGGCGGCTTCGGCGGAGACGGTCGGCGCGGGAAAGTTTTCTTCGGCAAGAAGCGGTACGGTCACGGTGACCGGAAGCGACTTTTGCGGCATTTGTCGGCCGAAAAAGCCGACCGCCGCCGTGCCGCAAAAGACCGAAAGACAAATGAGTGTGCGGATGAGCCTTCGCGGTTGTCTCATACATCGTGCTCCCTTCGTAAAAAAGTGTGCCTTTTTCGATTGATTGCGGCATTCATACGCCTTTTTACATAAAAAATGCCGAAAAATCCATGTTTAAAACGGGCGAATATGGTATACTTGTCTATGGAAAATATATGCGCTTTTTTTTCGAATATGATTGACAAGCCGCCGAAAAGCGTGTATAATAAGGCAAAGAAAAACGGAGTAAAAAACATGTATACCTATCAGATTCGAAGGATTTTAAGCTATACCCGCCGTGCCGTCGATGATTTCGGTATGATTGAGGACGGTGACCGCATTGCGGTGGGCGTTTCGGGCGGCAAGGATTCGTTGGCACTGTTGTGTGCGCTTGCGTCCTTGCGCGGCTTTTATCCGAAAAAATTCGAGCTTGCGGCGGTCACCATGGATCCCGGCTTTTATAAAATCGGCATGGGAGACGAAGCGGAGACGCGGGAAAATTATACGGCGCTCGGCGCATTGTGCGAACAGCTGGACGTTCCGTTTCATCTGTTCGAAACGGAGCTGGCGCGGCTCATTTTCGAGGAACGAAAAGAAAAAAATCCTTGCTCGTTATGTGCGCGTATGCGACGCGGAATGCTGCACGACCGCGCCAAGGAGTTGGATTGCAACAAAATCGCGCTGGGACATCATTTCGACGACGCGGTGGAGACGTTTTTGATGAATCTGTTCAACGAGGGACGGATCGCCTGCTTTTCGCCGGTCACCTATCTTGAACGCAAGCAGCTTACGATGATACGTCCGCTCGTCTATGCGCCCGAAAAGGATATCCGCTACTTCATCCGTCATTCCGATCTTCCGGTGCTCTCCAGTCCCTGCCCGATGGACAAGACCTCCGACCGTGAGCGGTACAAAAAAATGCTTGCGCAGATGGATCGAGAGAACAAGGGTCTGAAGCACCGCATTTTGGGTGCTATGCAGAAAGCGGATTTGGACGGGTGGATGCCGAAGAACGGAAATTAAAGCATAAAAAGCATAAACATGGGAGGAGAACAAACATGGCAATTTCAGAAGAAAAAAAGTGGTTCAAGGAAGCCGGCTTCGGCATGATGGTTCATTTCGGACTGTATTCCGTCCCGGCCGGCGAATGGAAAGGCAAGCGGATGGGAAACACCATCGGCGAATGGCTGCAATCGTATTTTCGCATTCCCAATGCCGAGTACCATCGGCTTGCCGATGTGTTCAACCCGATTTATTTTGATGCGGACGAATGGATTCGTTCGGCAAAGGAAGCGGGCATGAAGTATTTCGTCATTACCGCCAAGCATCACGAGGGTTTTGCGCTGTTCCGCTCGAAGGTGTCGTCCTTCAACAGTGCGGACGGCACACCGGCGCACCGCGATATCATCGAGGAATGTGCCAATGCCTGTGCCAAGCACGGCTTGAAGCTCGGATTATACTATTCGCAGGAGTTGGACTGGAGTCATCCGCACGGCGGCGGCTATCGGTATCCTTGCCTGAACGTGGAGAACATGTCGTGGACGAACGACTGGGACTACCCCGATAACGAGCATAAGGATTACCGACGCTGCTACGAGGAAAAAATAAAGCCGCAGGTCGAGGAAATATTGACCGGCTACGGCAATCTGGGGCTCATCTGGTTCGATACGCCGTTCGTCATCCCGAAAGAGATCAGCACCGAATTGTACGACCTTGTGAAAAAGCATCAGCCGCATTGCCTGGTCAATTCGCGTCTCGGAAACGGTGTGTACGACTATGAATCTTCGGGGGATAATGAGATTCCCGATTCCGACAAGACGGGCATTTTGTACGAAACCTGCGCGACACTCAACGACACCTGGGGCTATAAGACCTATGACGACCGGTGGAAGAGCGCCGAACAGGTGAAGAAGCTGAAAGAGCATATCAATGCCTTGGGCGCCAATTATCTCTTGAATATCGGCCCCGACTATCTCGGACGCCTTCCCGCTCCGGCGGCGGATGTTTTAAAGGCGCTGAAATAAAAACCACAAAACACAGAAAAGAGGATATTTATCATGCAAGTAAATGTTATGACCTTCAACATCCGTTTCGACACCAAGGATGACGGCGTCAACTGCTTTGACGGACGCAAGGCGTTTGTCAAAACGTTTTTGGATCGCGAAAAGCCGGATGTGGTCGGCTTCCAGGAGGTCTTGCCGCATGTGCGTGAATGGCTGTGCGACAATCTCCCCGACTATGTGGTGCTCGGCATGGGACGCAATCCCGACTATACCGGCGAAAGCGTTTCGATCGCTTACCGCAAGGATAAATTCGATTTGGTAAAATTCGATCAGTTCTGGCTGTCGGATACGCCGGATGTGCCCGGCTCGCGCTATGTCATCGACCAGAGCGGCTGTCCGCGCATTTCGGTACAGGCGTCGCTCGTTTCGCGCACGGGCGGAAAGGTGTTTACCTTTGCCAATACCCATCTCGACCATGTGGGTGTCCATGCTCAGGTTTGCGGCGCGTCGCTTCTCATGAGCCGTCTGCTCTCCGAAAACAAGTATCCGTTCGTTCTGACGGGCGATTTCAACGCACATCCCAAGGATGCGGCCATCCGCGAGATCGTCGGCGTCAAGGGCGTTCACGACCTGACAGCGTCCATCAAGGAAACGACCTACCACGGTTACGGCACTGCGACAGGGCACAAGATCGATTATATTTTCTCGAACAAAAAGGCGGTCAAGGATACCTTGAAGATACATAAGGATAAGGACGGCGACGTGTATCTCTCCGACCACTATCCCGTTTCCGTGACGGTCGAGCTGTAAACGGACGTATATTTTTTCCTTTCGGCGCATATACTTCTTTTACACATCAAAAGGGAGGAATGCGGATGAAAGGCTTGGAACGGAAAACGATCTGCCGTGAGACGGTCGAGCGGTATTGTCATGTCGTGGATGCCAATGTTCCCATCGGTCGCTATACGTCGGACGGTAGGACGGTGTACGAATGCATGGAGCGCGGTGCGTGTGAAAAAAACGGCGGCTGTCGCAATTCAAGGTACGGTTCGGCAAACGTGAGGAAAAAGGACGAAAATTAAACGAGGGGTTGTATCATTGACGGTACAACCCCTTGTTTTGGCCTTGCTTATCAAAGTCAAAGCTTTTGTTTGTTCCGCTGCTTTCCCAATCAACATCGAACGTATCTTCCGCTTACGGTTGCCGCAAAACGCATATTCACGATTTATCTCTTGACTTCTGTGAAAAAAGGAATATAATTAATATGAGTATATTTATCTTTGTAAAAAGGGGGAAGCGTATGTTTGCCGCAGCTTCAAAGAAAACCGGCTTTTTGCGTTCGAAAAAACAGCGTGTCTGCGCTTTTTCGGCGGTCTTTATAATGGGCGTCGGTCTGTTTTCTTCCTCTGAGATCCGCGCTTCGTACAACGACTATCGGTACGAGGAATACGAAAATATGGATCAAAGCTACAAAGGACACGCGCGCTATGTCGTGCCGAATCTCTATCGTCAGGACGCATCGTACAGCAATGTCAAGACCTTTCCTCTGGTGGTGAGCAACGAAACGGAATATGTGCCGTTGGATGTTTTTGCGCAATACTCCTATTTGGAGGTTGTGTACGGAAAGAATTCTTACAGTTTTTATATCAACAACACCAATAACGGACACTATATCGTGTTTGATCTGGCCGGAAAGACGGCTACCTCCTTTGACGGAGACTTAGAGAATGTTTCGGCTAAGCTCTATTATCAGACCTACTATGTTCCGGCCGAGGATGTGTGCGAGGCGCTGAATCTGGTATTCGAATCGTATGACGATCCGGAGGACGGCATACGCGCGGCACGTATTTCGGATTCCGGTGCCAAGTATTCGTTGGACGAATTGGTGGAAATGTACAGCCCCGTCAAGAAAGAGAATACAGACGCAAGTACGGAGGAGTCGCAGGATTCCTCGTCCGAAACGGCGAAAACGGAGCCGTCGGATGACGAAACATCAAAGGATAAGCCGAAATTAGACCCCGGTCAGCTTCTGTTTCCCGACAAGAAATCCGATGAGGCTTCGGACAAGAAGAGTGATGAGGAAGCTTCCGAAAAGGATAAAAATGAGACGGACGAAAAAGAGGACGATGCGGACGAAGAAGACGATAGCAAAAAAACGGAAGAAATTCCCGATCCCTACGAAAGCGTAGCAGCAAGAGAGCTGTATCTGTCCTTCGAGAATCAGCCGAACGCCCACACGAAGGCTTTGCTCGATACGCTGAAAAATGCGCAGGTAAAGGCGGTGTTCTTTGTGGAGAAGGAGCGGATTCTGGAATACCCCGAGCTTGTGCGTCGCATGATCACCGACGGACATACCGTCGGACTGTACGTTTCCGTTACCGACGAAAACACGGCGCTGTCCAACGACCGAATCGGGGAGCGTCTTTCTGAAACGCAGGATGCTTTGCGTTTGGTCACCAAATCGGAAACGCGGCTTGCCCGTCTTGCCGCAGGCTCCCACGACGTTCTTCGCGAAAACGACTTTGCGGCGTATGCCGAGGAACACGGCTATCGCCTGTACGATGCGACGCTTCGCGCGTCGGAAAAGGGAAATGCCGCCGAAGAGCTGTTTGAAACATTGGCCGAACAGCCGCGCGTCAAGCGCACCGAGCATATCGGTTTCAGTGGTTTTTCTTCCACTGAAGGCACGGTGTCCCGACTGATCGATTTCTGTAAAAAATATAAGCAGTTCCACCTTGCTTCTCCGGACGAGAACGCTTCGCTTCCGTCCTTGCTTGCGGAATGAGGTGCGAGGGCCCGAACCATTAAGCCGAAAGAGGTGTTCGTATGGAAATGAAAAAGAGACGAATCTTAATCGTCGAGGATGAAAAAAACATTGCCGATATCGTCGATTACAACGTGCAGAAAAACGGCTATCTGACCGATGTGGCGTATGACGGCGAAAAGGGTCTGGCGCTTGCGCTTTCGGGCAAATACGACTTGATCCTGTTGGACGTGATGCTCCCGAAAATCGACGGCTTCGAGATCTGCCGCCGTGTGCGAGAGCGTTTGGACACGCCGATCATCATGCTCACCGCCCGCGAGGAGGAACGCGACAAGGTCATGGGATTGGAACTCGGCGCCGATGACTATATGACCAAGCCTTTCGGCACAGCCGAGTTGTTGTCGCGCATCAAGGCGAATCTGCGAAGATATGCGGGCGACGCGGCGGTGCGCACAACTCCGTCCGAGCCGGAAAAGCAGGAGATCATCCGCATCGGTGAACTGGAAATCAACTGCACGGACTATTCCGTCAAGAAAAACGGAAATGAAATATCCCTCTCCAAACAGCAGTATGAACTGTTGGTGTTTTTGGCGCGCAATCGCGGCAAAAAGTTCCGACAGGAGGCGCTGTTGAAGGAGGTCTGGGGCTACGACGATTATTACGGCGAGGTGCGCACGGTGGACGTGACCGTCACGCGGCTTCGCAAACAGATCGAGGACAATCCCTCCGAGCCGCAGTATATCAAAAACAAGCGCGGCGTCGGTTACTATATCGAATGAACAACGAAAAGCAAAGAGGAGCAGTCGTGAAAAAACAAACACAGCTTTCCTTTTCGTTCGAAAAGGAGCTTTACGCGGACGGAACGGTCTGCGGCGTGGACGAAGCCGGGCGCGGGCCGCTTGTCGGTCGCGTTTACGCGGCGGCGGTGATCTTGCCGTCGGACGGCGAAGCGCTTGCGGTGCTGGACGGCTTGAACGATTCCAAAAAGCTGTCCGAAAAAAAGCGCGAGACACTGGCCGAAAAAATCAAGGAGTATGCCGTCAGCTGGTCGGTCGCCTACAGCGAGGTCGAGGAGATCGAAGCGCTCAATATTTTAAACGCTTCGCTTCTTGCCATGAACCGTGCTATTGAGGGACTTTCGGTCAAGCCGGATTTTGCGATCATCGACGGCAATCAGACCAAAGGCATTCGCATTCCCTGTCGGGCGGTGGTCGGTGGGGACGGGTTATGTCCGTCCGTTGCGGCGGCGTCGATTCTGGCCAAAACCGCACGAGACGCCTACTGTCGGGACGAGCTCGACAAAAAATATCCGCAATACGGCTTTGCCGTGCATAAAGGCTACGGCACCAAGGCACACTATGAAGCGGTGGACAAATACGGCTTATGCCCGGCGCACCGCGTAAGCTTTTTCAAAAAATACTTTAAAAAGCGCGAAAAGGACTTGTCCGAATGAAAAACACACGCCTGACGGGAGACGAGGGCGAACGGCTGGCCGCGGCTTGCTACGAACGGGACGGATACCGCATTTTGTGCCGCAACTACAAGGGTGCGCACGGAGAAATCGACATCATCGCCGAGAAGGACGCATATATTGTTTTTGCGGAGGTTAAGCGACGAAGGATGCTTTCGCAAAAGCCGATCGAGGCTGTCAATCCCGAGAAACTCGGGCGTATTACGGAAACGGCACGCGAATTTTTGTGCGAATATGCGGACAATGCTTACATAGCGTCGTTAAAAGTACGCTTCGACGCGGTCGAAATACTGTCGGAGGACGGAAAACCGTGTACCGTGCGACGGGTCGAAGGGATACGCCCGACCGAGAAAAAGGATTTTTATGAATTATTTTGATCTTCACTGCGATACGGCTTATGAGCTGTACAAACAGCACGTTCCGTTGGATAAAAATGCGCTGGCGGTCGATTTGGACGGCTTGGACGGCTATACGCACAAGGCACAGGTCTTTGCGGTCTGGTCGGAAAACACAAGGTCGGCCGACGCGGTTTATCGGGATTTTTTCGCGATTTTCGAAAATCTGAAACGGGAGCTTGAAGCAAACGCCGAACGTGCGGTGCTCTGTACCGATCGCGACGGCCTTTGCGACGATGACACACGGTTGAAGGTGATCCCGGCGGTCGAGGGACTGCGGCTGTTGGAAAACGATCTGTCGCGGCTCGACGCTTTGCGCGAATGCGGCGTGCGCATCGTGACTCCCGCCTGGGAGGGCGAAAGCACGGTCTGCGGTGCCTACGATACCGAGACGGGCTTTACCGACTTCGGCTTTCGCGTAATCGAGCGCTGCGAAGAGCTGGGGATGCTCCTTGACGTGTCCCATCTGTCCGAAAAGGGCTTTTGGGAACTGGCGGGGATGGCGCAAAAGCCGTTCATCGCGTCGCATTCCAATGCGCGCGCCGTGTGCGAGCATCCGCGAAACCTTACCGATACCCAACTGCGCACGGTCGCTTCAAAGGGCGGACTTGTCGGTGTGAATCTTGTGGGACGGCATTTGTCGGGAGCACTTTCCGAGGGAAAGAACGCCGAGCCGTCTGCGGTCAGGGAAACGCTCAGCCGTCATCTGGTTCACATGTTCGAAACGGTCGGCACAAAGAACGTCTGCTTCGGGTGCGATTGGGACGGCACACCGCCGCTTGTCGGCTTGGAGAGGGTAAGCGAGCTTACTTCGTTCGGAGACTATATGCGCTCACACGGAGCGACGGACGCGCTCATCGACGATCTTTTTTACAACAACGCCTATCGCTTTTTTGCCGAAAATCTATAGAGCTTTGATTTTTAACAAAACAAAAAAATACAGTATCAATACAGCAAAGGATGAAAAACATGAAGTACTACAGCACGAGAAGCACCTCAAAAACATCTCCCAAAACTTCGGCCGAGGTCATCAAACAGGGGCTGGCCGAGGACGGCGGTCTGTTTATGCCCGAGCATATTCCCACCATCGATGCGGCCTTTATCGAAAAGCTTTGTCCGCTTTCGTATCCCGAACGCGCCGCCGAGGTGTTGTCGCTGTTTTTGACCGATTATACATACGACGAGCTGCTGGCCTGCTCCAAGGCCGCCTATGAAGAAAGCTTCGACGGCTTTGCCGCGCCGGTGAGTATGTTGGTCGGCGACGAACTGCGTGTGCTCGAACTGTGGCACGGGCCGACCTGCGCCTTTAAGGATATGGCGCTCCAAATCATGCCGCGCCTGTTGTCTTTGGCACTCAAAAAGACGGGCGAAACGCGCACGGCGCATATTCTGGTCGCCACCTCCGGCGATACCGGAAAGGCCGCGCTCGAGGGCTATCGGGACGTCGAGCAGGTCAAAATCACGGTCTTTTACCCCGAGGACGGC
>CAZYFX010000054.1:0-12877 GCA_964646725.1 uncultured Oscillospiraceae bacterium | reverse complement strand
CCCGAATCCCACGTGGTCGCCCGACGGGATGCCGCCCGAACAACAACACGGGCGCCCACATAGGGGCGCCCCGACAGATGTCACAGTCACAGTAGGGGCGACCCTGTGTGGTCGCCCGAATCCCACGTGGTCGCCCGATGAATGGCAAAACGAGTGCCCACATAGGGATGTCCCGACAGATGTTGCCCAAACGTGCGCCCGCACGGGGGCGTCCATACCGGACATTATCGGATGGTTCAAAACAATGACAACAAACGAATATATCCGAAATGTTAAAAACGGAAAATACATGCCGTTTTACAAAAAGATTTGGCAACGCGGTTATTACGAACACATCATTCGCAATGAAAACGAATATTGGCGAACGGCGGAATATATCATCAACAATCCCATGAAATGGGAATACGAAAAATCGTAAAACGGGCGAACGTATGGAAACGGGCGCCCACACGGGGGCGCCCCGACGGAAACATGTAAGGGCGACCCCACGTGGTCGCCCAATGGATGTCGCAAAAACAAAACGGGCGCCCACACGGGGGCGCCCCAACAAAAGAAAGGACGAATTTTATGCAACCGAAAAAAATCACAGCATTCCTTTTGTCGGTTATGATGATCCTATCGTTGTTCCCGACGGTTTCGTTTGCCGCATCGGCAAACGACGAACAGAATGATAACGACACATACGACACCGTTTCAACCGATGAATCGGGTCTGTCGCATGCCGCTCGGGAAGTCAAAACCATGATCGACGCCCTGCCCGAGGTATACGAGCTCGAGGATATGGACAGCGACGAATTGAGCGAAGTCAACGACAGAGCACAGGACGCATGCGACGCTTTCGAAGCCTTGACGGACGAGGAGCAGGGCGAGCTGTCGGAGGAACTTGTGAAACTGCGGAATGTGCTGGGATATATGACAACGCAAACACAACCGCTTGAGTATAACGTGTTGATAAAAGCGAATTACAAAAATTTTACTGTCTCTATATGGAGCTTGTACCTAAAAAAAATATACAATGTGAATGCAACAGTAAGCGGTTCCGTGTTGACACTCACGTTTGATATTGACTGGAAAGGTCCTCACGACTCGACAACTACAACACACACCTTTACTTACACCAAAAACGACTATTCGTGTGACGGAGCTTTAAAAGCAGAACCAAGCTATAAAATCGATTACTTTACTCTGCAGTTCTTTATTGAAAAAAGCGCAGGACATTATGTATCAAACTGGACATCTTCCGGAAGCTCCAAACACGCCGGCACTTGTGATTTGTGCGGTCAGAGGGTTACGGAAAATCATACCGGAATCGAAAAGGCCACCTGTTCGGCGAGTGTTCCCTGCAGCAAATGCGGTCAAGCATGCCTGAATCTCGATAACCACACCTGGTCAAACGGGATATGCACAGGTTGTGCGCTTGCGCACGATAATCATACCTGGTCGAACGGGACGTGTACCGTTTGCGGCTTGAATTGCGACCACACATGGAAGTACGGACAGTGTACCGTCTGCGGCTTAAATTGCGAACATCGGTGGACGAAGGACGGCTGTTCGGTCTGCGGCACAAAATGCAGTCACTCGTATTCGGATTCGATGTACAGATGTTCGACCTGCGGGTATTCGTTTTATGGCTATACCGACCGTGTGTGGAATGACGATACCGATGAATTGGAAGTGACAAGAAAAAATATCAACGATTTGACGACCCTTGTGACAAACCAAACCTCGTCCATGTCAAACGGCTGGTATGTGGTCGAAGGCGATGTAACCATCGACGGCAACTGTAATGTTTACGGCACGGTGCATTTGCTCCTTTGCGACGGAGCAACCTTGACCTGCAAACGGGGATTGGGATTATCTTCGGGGAACACCCTTTATGTTTATGCGCAATCGTCGGATCTTGACAAAATGGGCAAGCTGACCGCAACCGCCGGCGTAAAAAATCGTGCCGGCATCGGCGGTACGGAACAAAACATCACTTGCGGCAATTTGATCATCAACGGTGGAATTGTAACCGCCGATGGCAGCCAAGCAAAGGCCGGAATCGGCGGCGGCTACTATTATGGCGCCGGAAACGGCGGTAATGTAACGATCAACGGTGGAATTGTAACTGCCTACGGAGGAGGCAATTCGGCCGGAATCGGCGGAGCGTTCGGCGGTAGCGGCGGCAATGTAACAATTAACGGCGGAACGGTAATCGCCGAAGGTGACGATAGTGCGGCCGGAATCGGCGGAGGAGTTTTCGGTGGCAGTGCCAACGTAGTGATCAATGGGGGAAACATTAACGCAATTGCCGGCCCGGGAGCTCCGTTTGGCATCGGAACCGGTAAAGCCGGTATATCCAGTGGCCAAATCCATGTTGTTTCCCGTGGTTCTATAAAGAACAGCAAAGGAAACGATCTTTCGCTTAAAACCTATACCTTAGTCGGCAACCGAACGCAAAAGCAAATCACTTCGGTCGAGGGACCCGATTACGGCGTTTATGACACGTTCACCCTGGATGGCGACAAGCTGTATGTTTATCTTCCGAACGACGCGAAAGCCGTCACAAAAGTTTCCATCAAGTACGGACAGGTGTTTGAGCCGCGAAACGCAGGCGATACGACGCTTTACTGTACCCATAATTTTATAAACGGCTATTGCAAGTACTGCGAAGAATATGCGGCGAAAAACGAGCCGAAACTTGAAAACGGCGTGTATCAAATAGCAAGTCTTTCGGAGCTTACCTGGTTTATCGAACAGGTGAACAGCGGAAACACGGGCCTGAACGCCGTGTTGACGGACGACATCGATTACGACGAGGTAAAGCAGGGCATCGGCACGGTCACAAAGCCGTATACCGGCACATTTGACGGAAACGGACACACCGTAAAGGTTGAGTTCGGCTCTTGGCAATATGCTTCGCTTTTCCCGTATGTAAACGGTGCGACGATTAAGAATCTGCGCGTTGACGGAAGCATTACGACCTCGGAGCAAAATGCTTCGGGTTTGGTGGGTTGTGTCTCGGGCGGAAATGTGAGAATCGAAAACTGCGTGAGTGCGGTGAAAATCGATTCGTCGGTGAACGGGGACGGATCGCACGGCGGTCTGGCCGCCGTCGCTTCAGGCGGAAGCCTGACGATAGAAAGCAGTGCGTTTGTCGGAAAAATCACGGGCGAAAACACAACAAACTGCGGCGGTTTGGTCGGTTGGGCAGGCACTTCGTGCAACATAAACAATTCTTATGTTGCGGCGGAATTTTCGATAAACGATGCAAACGATTCGTCATACACGATTGCGAGAAATTCGGATAACGCAAACATTCAGAATTGCTATTATGTAAACAGTCTCGGCTATTCGAGCGGCGCGGAACAGGTCGATGCCGAGGAACTTTCAAGCGGCGAACTGGCATACAAGATTAACGGTACGGCGGGCGTTGCAAGATGGTATCAAAATCTTACAAACGGTAAAACGGTTGATAAATATCCCGTCCCGTTCGATTCGCACGGCGCGGTGTACTACTGCTATTTGAGCTGTGAATCGGACGATATCGGCTACACCAACAAGCTGAAAACGGTGAGCGGACACAACGGCGAAGAAGAAAACTGCTTGAAGCCCGCGGTTTGCGTCGATTGCGGAGAAACGTACAAAGAGATCGACCCGACCAAGCACGTGACCGACGAAACCTATTATAAGCTGATAGACAACGACAAACACGGAAAATATCACAGCTGCTGTCACGCTTTGGTCGAAGAAGAACCGCACAGCGGAACGACGGCGGACTGCTTGAACAATTCGCATTGCGACATATGTGGTACCTCTTACGGCGACAAAAACGAGGGAACACACAAGGGTACTTTGGTGTGGGTCGATACGGGTTACGGAACGCACGAGCATAGATACACCTGTTGCGGCGCGGTGACCGAAACACAGAAGCACGATCTCACCTTCACGGCCGACGACGAAACCGACGTGATAACCGTTGTCTGTGAAACTTGTGACGGAAACGGCGACTACGAGTGGCGTAACGGTCACGGTACGGTTACGTTAAACGTGAGCGATAAGGAATACGACGGTCGGGTTTTGGATGTAAAAACCGTAATGACGGGCTTTATGGATGTCTACAGCAAGCCTGCGAAAGTAACCGTAACGTATTGTTGCGAGGGCGGTTGCAAAACGGCGGGAGAGCACACAGTCACCATGACCGTCGGCGACAAAACGGTGACCAAAACCGTTAATATCACCAAAAAGCCGCTTGAAATTGAGGAAATCAAGGCTTTCAGCAAGACCTATGACGGGACAGGCGACGTTTCGGTGAACAGCATTTCGCTTCACGGTATCGTGGTTTATCAAAAGGGCGATTATGCGGTTTTCGATATCAAGGACAACGTTGCGATCGATTTAAGCCAAGCGGTCATCACCACCGAAAGCGATGCCGTGGGCATATATGATGAAGCAAGCATAAGCAACATCGTTTTGATCGGAAGCGACAAGGGCAATTACAGCATCGCAAGCTCGGTCGAAAATGTTGTACTCTGTAACACATACGGCGGAGATTATAGAATCGATACGATACAGGTATGGGTCACACCGCGCGACCAGACGGTTTTCGGCGATGAGAAAATCAGCCAAACATTGTACACGCTCGAGGGACTGGACGAGGAGCTGTACACGCTCTCGGGTCTTGTTCTTTGCGAAGCGGACGGAAAGATAACGGTTGACGGAGAGGGTGTAAAAATCACCTTAAAAGATACCGATACCGACGTAACGAAATATTTCGATATCACATACTTTACCGCAAATGCGTTGCACTATTGCGCAAATCACACCTTCGACGAAAACGGCTTCTGCGCGACGGGCGAATGCGACAGCTACGAAGAGGCCACCTTAAACGACAACGGAACGCCCGACTACGAATGGGACGATTATTACGAAATCGAAACTGCGGGTCAGCTGTACTGGTTCGCAAAGCAGGTAAATGATTACGGCAAAACGGACGTAGGCGCCAAGCTGATGAAGGATATCGCGGTCAACACGAATCCGAAAGCGACCGACGCGCGCGCCTGGACGCCCATCGCCAACGACGGCTTCACCCGATTTAACGGTAAATTCGTCGGCGACGGTCATACGATATCGGGTCTGTATTGCAAGGATACGGACGGCTATGTCGGTCTTTTCGGCCGTATGGGTTATAACTATGTGACCGATCTGCACATCAAGAACAGTTATTTCGAGGGCAAGTACGCAGGCGCTTTGGCCGGCGGCTCGGAGGGCTATTTCGAGCGTTGCACGGTCGGTGATGACGTGACGGTGGTCGGTACGGATCGCACGGGCGGCATAATCGGCACGTCGTCGGACGGCTCGCTCACAAACTGCTACAGCACGGCGACCGTTTCGGGCGGTGTTTGGGGCGGCTTAATCGGCTACAGCTGTGCGCGCATCACAAACTGCTATACCACGGCCATGCAGCCTGTCGGCGATGTCAACAAATCCTACGGCGGCAGCTTTACCAACGTATATTACGCCAAGGACACAAGAGATTATTCCGGCGAAAGCGACGAAACTCTCACCTATAAGCCGACTTTTGAGGGAGCTTATGAGATCGAGGACTTTGCCACAGGCGAAGCCGCCTACAAGCTCCAGGAGGGCGTAGAGGAAATCCCGGAGCAGGGATATTGGGACGACGATTGGGAAAACTGGACGGTGGAAGTTCCCGCCTATACGCCCGAGCTGTGGTTCCAGACCATCGGAACGGACAAAACGCCGACGATGGACGGCAAGAACAGCAAGAAGGTCTACAAACAGATCAACGACGGCTGTCCGGCCGCGCCCGACCGCTATTCCAACACCGAGGGGCTTCATTTCACGGCCGAGCATTCCTATGAAAACAATGGCTTCTGCCCCTGCGGCGCATATGAGCCCTGCGACACGGGAGACGGCACGGCGGATAATCCCTATCTCATCCGAAACGGCGGAAACCTGTACTGGTTCGCCGAACAGGTCAACGAAAAAGAAAACTATGACATTTGCGCCAAGCTGACGCAGAACATCACGATCAACGAAAAGCTCTTTACCTCCGACGGCGAGCTTGACGAAACCGTCAAAAAGCGCGAATGGACACCTATTTCGAGCTATGTCGGCTGCTTCGATGGAAACTATTGTAGGATTTACGGTCTGTATGTTATCGACACCACAGGAAGGAACATGTTCGGTCTGTTTGCTTCTCTTACTTCTTCCGAATCCGATGCAGAGGAAGTATCCGAAAAAAGCTGTGGTACGGTCAAAAATCTTACGGTCGCGAACTCCTATATCAGTGCGTCTCAATATGTCGGTGCGATCGTGGGACAGGTGAAAGACGCGGATTGTTCGATCATCAACTGCCACAACAGTAAAAGCACCGTCATCGGCATTCAGACCGTCGGCGGCGTGGTGGGCTACCTCGAAGGAACGGCAAGCGGATGCACGAACACGGGCAGTGTGAACGGAAGCAGTGAGGTCGGCGGTGTATTCGGTCGATGCGAAGGCTCTGCCACCAACTGTACCAATAAAGGCACGGCAAGCGGAAATCAATATATCGGCGGTGTGATAGGCACAAACACCGGAACTGTCACAAACGGTGTGAACCTCGGCACGGTCACCGGAAATGTCAACGTCGGCGGCGTGGTGGGAGAGAACGGCGGTAAGCTCATCGATTCTTCCAACCGCGACGGCGAGGTCATCGGAAAGTGGTATGTCGGCGGTGTGCTCGGAGAACAGCGCAGCTACGGGGAACCCGAAACGAAAAACTGCACCAACACGGCCAAGGTGAGCGGCACTAAGCAGTGGGTCGGCGGTGTGGTCGGATATGCCGGTGGCGGCACGGTGAGCGGCTGCTCCAATCTCGGCGGCACGGTTACGGCGGAAACGTCCTATTATGTCGGCGGTGTGGTCGGTTATAACCAAGCTACGGTCACCGATTGCGCGAACATCTGCGCGGTCAAGGGAAAAGAGAGAGTCGGCGGTGTGGTCGGCTATAACGACGGCACGGTTGACAGAAGCCGAAACAGCGGAAAAGTGGCGGGAAGCCATAGGGTCGGCGGCGTGGTCGGTTGGAATGAACAGGATAAAGAAATTACCGATTGCTACAACACCGGCGCGGTTTCCGGGACGGAAGATATTGTCGGCGGCGTGGTCGGTGCGAATTTCGGTTCCGTTACGGGCTGCTCCAATCGCGGCGGCGAGGTGAGCGGCGAGTCGAGTGTCGGCGGCGTAGTCGGAACGAACGAGGTTGCGGCATCTATTGTCTCCGCAAGCTGCAATACCGGTAAGGTGATCGGAACCGGAGCGAATGCTCCGACGGTCGGCGGTATCGTCTCGATCAACTACGGATTCGTCAAGAGCAGCTACAACCTCGGCGCGCTCGAGAATCCCGAAGGCAGTGTGGGCGGCGCGGTGAACGAAAATTACGGAACAATTACCCGATGCTTTGCGGCCGCAACGCTTAAAGAAAGTTCGTCGGAGCCGTTCGTTTACTCAAATCCCTCCTCCATATCGGATTGCTATTATTTGGCGGACAGCGAAACGGACAACTATTCCGACACCACCTTCAAGACAGCCGAACAATTCGCTTCGGGTGAGGTGGCCTGGCTCTTGAACGGCCGTTCCTCCTCTGCGGAAAACATCTGGTATCAGACCATCGGCGAGGACGCTTTCCCGTCCTTCGAGGGCGATACCGTGTACGCCTACACGGATTGCGGAGGAGAAAACGAAGCCTATGCCAACACGGAAACGCCTTCCGGCACACACAGTTTCACCAACGGCTTCTGCTCCTGCGGTGAGGTGTATGAAAAGCCCGTTTGGAACGAAACGGAAAACCTGTTCGAAATCTATAACGCCGGTCAGCTGTATTATTTCGCCGCACTGGTGAACGATACCTCCGATTCGGCCGTAAACGCCAAGCTCATGCGGGATATCACCGTCAACGAAAAATTCTTCGAGGGCACGACGCTCAATGACAGCGTTACGCCGCGCGCGTGGAATCCCATCAACACTTACTGCGGCACGTTCGACGGCAATCATCACACGATCTACGGTCTGTACATCGCTTCGAGTGCGGACAGGCTCGGTATGTTTACAACGCTTTCGGCAAATGATAACGAAATCGGTGTGATCAAGGCTTTGACGCTCGCGAACTCCTATATCACGGGCGCGAACGGGGTCGGCGGTTTGGTTGCAAACGTCGGTAGCGGCACATCCGTGACCGACTGCCATGTCATCGACAGCGTGGTCAGCGGCAAGGCAAAGGTCGGCGGTCTGGCGGCCGAAAACGGCGGCTCGATTGAGAACTGCACTTTTAACGGCACACTTATCGGTACGAACGGAAACAACGGCGGTATCGTCGGAAGCAACAACGGAACGGTCTCAGACTGCATCAACGACGGCAAAGTAGGCGGCGCGGGATACTACGTCGGCGGTGTGGTCGGTGCCAACAGCGGCACGGTAACGGATTGCCGCAACCGAGGTGCGGTCAATGTCTCCGGAGTGGTAAGCTACGGTGGCGGCGGCGTGGTCGGCGGAAACTTCGGCAACGTCCGAAACTGCTCCAACAGCGCAACGGTTTCCGGTGTTTATAATGTCGGCGGGGTGGTCGGCCGAGCCTCCACGGGGGTCGAAAGCTGTTACAACACCGGTAACATCACCGGTCAATTTACGGTCGGCGGCATCATCGGCGCTATCATCAACCATAACGTCGGTGCGCGCAACTGCTACAATACGGGAAATATCACCGCGACGAACCAGGGGTGTGCCGGCGGTCTCGTCGGAGACTTCCAACAGCAATCGGGAAATCCCTACGACAACATTTCTTTCATCAACTGCTACAATGTCGGCACGGTAAAAGACAGCGGAAGATCTGTGGCCGGTACTTTGGGCGGTCGCGGGAAGGCCACCTTCACGAATTGCTATTATCTGTCCAACTCCGGGCTTCCCGCCATCGGTCAAATGCACAACAGCATGACGGAAGACGATGCGGATGTTTATGAGGTAGCCGAAACGGATTTCACCGGCGGTTACGTTGCATGTAAGTTGCAGGGTGAGCAGGAAGAGCCTGTTTGGGGACAGATACTCGGAACCGATAAATATCCCGTTCTGGGCGGGCCGGCCGTTTACTGGGCTCCGGGTGGAACATTTGAAAACTACATTACAGAAAGCAAAATTCTCGGCATAGGCGCAGATCAGAAGAGCGCGAACGTATATTTTGCAAAACTCGGAACGTATACGGTCATCTTCACGCACTACGAGAAGGGCAGACTGGACAAGATCGTAAGCTGTGAGGTCACGGCAGAGAATCTCGGAACGGTCAACGTAACGTCGGATGCGATGTTTACGCTCGGCAGAGGCGACACCGTTTTGGTGTGGAACAAGCTTTCGGGCTTGAAGCCGATCTGCGAGAAGTATATCGTCAAGTAAAAACAAACACTCTCCCGAGAACGCCGAAAAAGCGAACTCGGGAGAACTTTTTTGCCGAAAAAATTCATATTATGGTCTTGAAATATCGCGAAAGCATTGCTATAATTATGCTTATCAAAAAATTCCACCCCTGTTGTTGCGAAAGGACGAAGCTTCCCATGGAAGAAGAAAAATCAGGAGAAAAATGTGCGATCCTCGACTGCGGCGGTCAATACACAAAGGTCATTGACCGAAAAGTCCGTGAGCTTGGCGTTAAAAGCGAAATTTTCCCCATCGGTGTTGCCCCCGAACGCTTAAAGGGCTTCGGCGGTATCATTCTGTCCGGCGGCCCCTCCAGCGTCTGGGAAAAGGGGGCACCGACCTACAGCGCCTCATTGTTTGAGCTCGGTGTTCCCATGCTCGGCATCTGCTACGGTATGCAGCTCATCAACGAGCATTTCGGCGGCAAGGTCGAGCCTCATTTCAAGACCGAATACGGACAAATTGAAATTTCCGTTGACCCGTCCTGCCCGCTTTTTGACGGTCTGGAAGCCCGACAGGCTGTCCTCATGAGCCACGGAGACGCCGTAAGCCGACTGGCCGACGGCTTTGTCCGTGTGGCCGACACCGAAGGCGTGACGGCGGGAATCTGGAATGCGGAAAAAAGGATCGCCGCCGTGCAGTTTCACCCCGAGGTCGAGCCGACCGCTCACGGTGTGAAAATGTTGGAGAACTTTTTGCGCGGTATCTGCGGCTTTCGCGACACTTACGCTTTGGAGGATCGGATCGAAACCTCCGTGCGCATGATTCGTCAAAAGGTCGGAGACGGAAAAGTTATCGTGCTGGTCAGCGGCGGTGTGGATTCCGCCGTCACGGCGGCATTGCTTGTCAAGGCGCTCGGCTCGGACAAGGTGTACGGCATCCACATCGACCACGGTCTTATGCGCAAAAACGAATCCGATGCAATCTGTGAAAATCTGGCCGATCTGGGACTTACCCACATGCGGCGCATCAACGCCGAGGACGCCTTTTTCCATACACCGCTCGTCATCGACGGTGAAGCGTACAAGCCGCTTTCGCAAACCTGCGAGCCCGAAAAGAAGCGCGCCATCATCGGTCAGATGTTTTTCGAGGTCACGGAAAAAGCCGCAGGGGAGCTGAATCTGGATTTTGACACCGCCTATCTCGGTCAGGGCACTCTGCGTCCCGACCTCATCGAAAGCGGAAATCCCGATGTCAGCGGTTATGCCCACAAAATCAAAACGCATCACAACGACGTGGGTGTGATCCGTGCCCTGCGCGACCGAGGACACGTGGTCGAGACGAACTGGGATTGGCACAAGGACGAGGTGCGCAAGGTTGCACGGATGTTGGGACTTAAAGAGGAGATAGCCGCCCGACAGCCTTTTCCCGGCCCCGGACTCGGTGTGCGCATTCTGTGTACCGATAAAAACGGCCGCGCGTTGACCGAGGAGGACGAAAAACGGTGTGCGTCGCTTGCCGCCTTTGTCAAAGCGGAAGCGTCCGATTTCGACGCCGATTTGGCTCCCGTCGAAAGTGTCGGCGTCCAGGGTGATCACCGCTCCTACAAGAAAATGACCGTTTTGTATAACGCTTCCGCCGAACCGCTTGCCGTCGATACGGACAGGCTGTACGCATTGGCCGCGAAAATCCCCAATACGTTCGATTTCATCAATCGCGTCACCTATTGCCTGAATCAAACGAAAGCAAGTCCGCTTGTTTGCCGTCCGACCCATATCTGCCACGAAACGGCGGAGCTTTTGCGGGAGCTCGACGACATCACCACGCGGCATTTGATGAATCCGCGCATCGCGCAGTGCTTCGCTGTGCTTGTGCCCGTCTCGGCGCAGGGGGAGAACAAGTATTCGGTCGTCATGCGTGCTGTCTGCACGACGGACTTCATGACCGCCCGTTCGGCTTTTCCCGGAAAGGATTTCCCGCTTGAAGGGCTGTATGCGGCGCGCGATGAGATTCTAAAGCGCTTCGGGAACGAGATTTCCCTTGTGCTGTACGACGTTACGGGAAAGCCGCCGGCTACGGTGGAGTGGGAATAAGAACGAAAAGACCGAAACCCCTTATTTATGGTCTTATGTATGGTGTGCCGTTTTTGAGAATGAAATAAACAACGCGAATTTGGAATTACGATAATGCGAGGTATATCCTGATATGCTGAATATAAGAAGCTTAAATATCGATTTATCTGCCATCGGCTTTAATTGTCAAAACTGCGGCAACAGCACCTATTACTGCACACCCGAAAACGCCGACATCATCGGTTGGGCGGGTGTGGACGGTATTCATTACTGTACCATTGGGCAGTTCGGAGAAATGATTTTTGCTGTCAATCCTATGGATTTCGGAGACTGCGTACACCCGATTGCCCGGAACTTTGAGGACTTGCTCCGTCTGCTTCTTGCCGTAACCGATATGGCAGTATTGGAACAGTGCTATGCGTGGGACGAGGAACAGTTTAAGGCTTTTTTGATGGATAATCCCGCAACCGACGAGCAACAGACGGTGCTTGATCGTATTCGTGAAGAATGCGACCTTGAGCCGATGGAAAATGCCTTTGCGTATGTGAAAAAGCTGCAAGCCGAATTTGATTTATCCAAAATTCCATATACCGACGATTACTATGATCTCGATATGAACCCCACCGCCCCGGAGCGTGATGAACCGTGGGAGGTTTATTTTGACGGCGGCTATTTCGGAAAGCGAAAAGACTCCGACCGTCCGGGTGAAGAAATTGTCCTAAACGCCCGTTTTACATGGAATCATGAAATCTGGCATATCCCCGCCGTCTATGTTTTTCCCAAAGGCATTGTCGTAGATTTCTGCGTAGAAATCGACCCCGAACGGGAAAAAGCCTTTACCCGGAAATGGGAACCGTCAAGAACCCAAGAAGAACGCCTGAAACGGGAACTGCGTAGACAGATTGATAATGAAAATCCGCTGAATATCGAATTTCGACCCCATCTCACAGTAAACGGAAAGCTGCTTAAACCCAAATGCGGTACGGCCACATCGTGGATTCCCGCAAGCTGTTTTCCGAACGATGTTCAAAATGACAGGCAAGCTGCTCGCATTATAAAGCATTACGGACTTGATGAAACACGGGCATGGTCTTTCCATCGCACTGCGTCCTTATGGACTACGGCAAGAAAGCCAACGATAAAATCTATGTCGCTGAAGCTCGAACGAGAGGCTGTGCAGATGGACGGAATCTGCTTCAAAAATCCGTCGGTCGGTGATGTAATAACCTTTACCCATCCCGTATTCGGAACAGAACACAAACTGACGGTTTTGGAATATGAACCGCAGGAGTTATCCTCTCATGCTTTTGCAAATCCCGAATACGAGTTCCCGACCCATCATATTGCCATGACCTACACCTTAGAGCCGGATATTCCGAATAAAAACTTTCAGGTAAGAGATCGGCTTGACAATGACG
>CAZYFX010000053.1:5474-12880 GCA_964646725.1 uncultured Oscillospiraceae bacterium | reverse complement strand
AAGCACATTTCGGACAGATCGTTGTACCTGTCCGTTCCGTCAAGGTCATAGCCGCCGAGCACCATGCTCTGACCGTTATCCCCCTGTTGGATACCGCTGTACAAATCGGTGTCGAAATTGAGCGACAGGAAAAATTCCTCGACCAGCTCCATCAGTTCTTCGTCCGTGCTCCCCGCCTCTCTCGAACGGAGAAAATACGGGTACATATATTGATCGAATCGCCCGAGTGTCAGATGATTGACGCAAGCACAGCGCAAGAAAAATGTGATTAAGCGCATGAAAACACACGCTTCGTAAAAGCTATCGGCACCGTGAAGCGGAACGCGCTCAAGTGCTGCGGCAAGCTCGATAAGACCGCGTTCCTTCGCCGCTTCGCGATAGGAACCGACATAGGACAGAAGCGCATCGATGCTGTCAAGCATACACGCGCCGTAGGTTTGCGCTTCCTCGTCCGCTGTTTTGCTCATGCTGTCCTTGATTGTCTCGATGATCGGCGCAAATCCTCCCTTTAGCAGGCGTTCGTAGTCGATGGTCACGTTTCCGGCCAAAGCCCAAACACACAGATCGGTACTTTGATAAAAGCCGAGACGGTCGTTACCGTAAAACTGCGGCGTTTCGATTGAAAGCACGCGGCGAAACGTATCGGCCGATACACGCGGGTCAAGATATTTCGAATGGTCGTCGAAAAAGTTCGAAGCATCTACATGCCGTCTTTGCTTGCGGTACTCCTTGCTTTTTAATAGAGCTAAAATCGATTGTACACGGTCGGTCATAAGAATCCCTCTTTCTTTTCTTTGTTATAAAACGCTTGCCTCTATTCCGTAGTGCTCGAACAGCTCGGTGCGTAAGCACACGGGAACGGTCGGGTCGAAATCCGGTGTGTAAGTACGGCCGACGAGCGCGTATTTGCTCCCGGCTAACTTGTTATAGGGCATGAGCTCGACGGCGGAAACGGAACAGCTTTGCAGAAAAGCGGCGATCGCTTCCGTGTTTTCCTCCGTATCGGTCACGCTCGGGATGAGCGGAACACGCACGGTAAAGTCCTTGCCCGAAGAGGCAAGATAACGGAAATTTTCGAGGATGTTCCGATTGGACGCGCCGACATAGCGAATATGCTCCCACTCATCCAACAGCTTGATATCGAACAGAAAATAATCGGTGTGTTCCGCAATCATCCGAAAAACGCTCGGTTCGCAATAGCCGCTTGTCTGCACGGCGCGGTTCAGGTGTCCTTCCGAAAGCTTAAGGCACGCAAGCACAAATTCATGCTGCATGAGCGGTTCGCCGCCGGAAAAGGTGATTCCGCCGTTTTTTAAGATTTCTTCGTTTTTTAAAAGGAGACTCACCAGCTCCTCGGGCGTATAGTCCTTTCCGCTTTCGCGAAGCAGATGCCGCGGACAGTGCGATATGCTTTCCTCGGTGTAGCGGAGCCGTCCGTCCGTATGCTCGGCGTATTTTTCGCACATCCCGCAGTGAACACAGCCGTTCGCACTGCGCACGACCTCGCGCTGTGCGCTCTGCCCTTCGGGATTGTGACACCAGCTACACCGAAGCGGACAGCCCTTTAAAAACACGGTCGTGCGAATCCCCGGCCCGTCGTAAACGGAAAATTCCTCGATGGAAAAAACACGTCCCCGCATGAACGTCCCTCCTTTTGTAATGAAATCCTCTATCTTCTATTTTAAACAAATCGCTTGACAATGCAAGCTATTTGTTATACAATAGTAGACAGAAGTTAAGATTTGGGAGAAAACGTCATGTATCATCAACCGCACAACTCGGTGGGCAATTTCAATTACAACAGCTACTATTACGAAAACACCGTGTACAAAATGCATTTTCACCGCAACTACGAGCTGATCTACGCCGTAAGCGGACAAACGCAGGTCAAGACCGCACATCTTGACGGCTCGCTTCACGAGGGCGAATGGCTCTTATTGCCGCCGGGCGAACCGCACTCCTTTACGGTCGAGGGAGAAAACCGTGTGTGGGTCGGTGTCTTTTCGAGCGATCACATTTCACATTTTGCCGCCGAAACCGCCGGAAAATGCTATGCGCCGTTTGTCTGTGACGAACCCGTGTTTACACTGTTGAAGCGCTATCTGTTGGACACACCGCTTCCGACGGTGGATGAACGCATTGCGGCCTTCGGGCTTGTCTGTATGCAGTGCCGCACAGCGGCGAAAGAGCTTGCCGAATACAACGACGCCGAGCTCGTCCACCGCATTTTGGCCTATATGGACGAAAACTTTACGGGGAATCTGACGCTTTCGGACATGGCGCACGCCTTAGGCTATGAATACCACTATTTTTCGTCGCTGTTCCACCGCTACTTCGACGTCAATTTCAAGGAATTTTTGAACACCTATCGTTTTGAACGTGCCTACCGTCTCTTGACCGAGGAACACAAAAGCATCACCGAGGCGGCCATGGAGAGCGGCTTCGGATCGATCCGCAGCTTCAACCGCGTTTACCGCGATCGCATGGGCGCTTCGCCGCGCGAATCCGTTTGGCAGAATACATAAAGACACCCGTATAACAAAAGCAAAGCGCCGGTGCAACTTTCGCGTCCTGATTCGCAAAAAAAGAAATACAGAATCCGCGTTCCGGGGCTTGCAATTTTTCTAATTTATGATATAATAAAGACAGCAATAAAATATTTTTGCATTTAAAGGAGGAACTCCCATGAAAAAGCACTCATTACTCCGCATTCTTCTGTCTGCCGTTTTGGCGGCCGTGCTCGCGCTCGGCGTTGCGGCAGCGTACAGCTTCACGCTGTATGACGGAGACGATTACTACGGATCGATTTCCGACGGGCAAATGCTTCCCTGCGACAAACCCAAAGGCGACTCCGTACTGTATTCCTGGCAGGACAAAACTAACGGATACTTCTACGGCTATAATCCCCTGCCCGTCCCCGACGGAAACTTTGATCTTTACGCTGTCTGGGTACCCAAAACCAAGGCCGTTCCCGGCCAAAACGCCATGCTCAACGGCACCTTCGATGACGACATCGTATATCTGCGCCCGTCCAACGGCGGTGTGCGCATCGTCACCGAAGCGGACGGCAACCGCGTGCTCGAATACACGCGCGGCTCGGGTTATGCTTCCTTGCAGTTTTATGTCGGCTGGGAGGCGGGGCGCAAATATCATGTTTCCTACCGCGTCAAAGCTCCCGGCGTAGCAAGCGCCAACCACAACCCGCGCTATGCCGTTTCGGACGGAAATACCGCCGATCATCCGATCGGAACCGCAGTGACCGTGACCGATACCTGGGTGAGCGCAAGCGCCGATTTCACCATTCCCGACACCTTGACGGAAAAGAACGACTTTGCATCCGGCTTTCTCAGCCTGTACGTCAACCCGATTGACAACGCGGGCGGCACGATCTATTATGACGACATTGAGCTGACTCCCTATGTCTACGTCCGTTATCATGCCGGCGGCGGCACGGGTGCCCCCGAGGACTCGTTCGCATTAAGCGGCACGGTCACCGTATCGGACGCTGTTCCTGTACGCCGCGGTTTTTTGTTCGGCGGCTGGTCGCTCACCGACGGTGGCACAACAGCGGTCACAAGCGTTGACATCACCGGCGGTGATATCGATCTGTATGCTATCTGGACACCGGTCGAAGCGCAGAACGTGATCACCTACACCTATTCCACCGAAAAAAGCGGCATGGCCGACGGAAGCCTTTCCGTCATCGCCCCCGAGGAAGCCGCCGACTGCACCGGCGTTACGGTCTACTTTGCGGATGCAAACGGACTTTTGGAGGGCTATACTCCCTTTGCCGCGTTCGAATTGACGGACGGCGTGGGGGTGTACAACACGACCGACGGCCGTATCTTTGCTCCCGGCGCGACCCGACTTTCGGTACATCTGACCGCCGATGGAAAGGATGATATCGTATATTGGTACGATATTCCCGAAAACCGCCGCTTTGACGATTCCTCTTCTCCCCTCTTTACGTTCTACGCGGTCAGCGATATCCATATGTCCGACTATTGGCCGGAAATCACGGTCAACCGTGCGCGGATGTTAAACGATGTCATTGCCAACAATCCCGCTTTCACCGTTATCGCCGGTGACCTTGTGAACAACGGCGTGAAAGCGGAATACGAACGTGTGGACAGCTATCTCAAAACCAACTTCAACGACGCGGGACGCGCGGCCTTCATCACCAACGGAAACCACGAATTCCACATCAGCGACAAAAACTCTGCCGAATACGACCGCGACGCGCTGTTGAATACAATCGCCACGCAGATCGCCGCCAACCGCTCCATGGGCTATACTGTCCGACGCGACGGCGATGATCTCTGGTATTCCGCAATCATCGAGGGACGAAAGTTCATCTTCTTATCCACCCCCAGCACACCGAGCAAGAGCGAACTTGCCACCTATGTGGTATCTGCCGCACAGCTGACGTTTTTACGAGAGGAGCTGGAAGCGGCCGAAAGCACCGGCTATCCTGCGTTCGTGATCTCGCATGTGCCGCTTAACGGCTATGTGCCCACCGCAACCGGCTTTTCGGGCGGTATTTCCAATACGGCCGATGTGGTAGCCGTTTTGAACGAATTTCCCGGCACGACCGTCATCACCGCGCATACGCACTCCAATTTGTCCTTGGACAGACAGTATGTCGTCCCCGGCGCGGCCGACGGCTCTCTGTTCACACATCTCAACGACGGTTGCGCCATCTGGCTGGAGGAAGGAACGAGCAAACTTGGTCTGTATGAGGTCAATTTCTCGGCAGGTCAGGTCATCGACGTTTACGCCGACCGCCTTGTGATCAAAGCGCGCAAATTCGACGACACCTGTGTCTACTTCGGTCACGGTCTGTATGAGATCAAGCTGCCCGGCACGGGAAGCACCATCCCGAGCTTTACGTTAAACAACGACCGTCCCTCCGACGGCACGACCTTAAAGCCCGTATTCCCCGACGGAACCGACGTGTCGGGCTATCACTACGAGTGGATCATCGGCGGAAAGACCTATTCCACCGAAAGCACCTACACCGTCAAAGCCGAAAGCGCCATGGCGGGACAGTATGTCGTGCTTCGCGTCAGCAACGCCGACGGCGACTTCAATTACGCCAAAACAGCCGAGCCCTTCAAGGCCGTCACTCTGCACTATGACGCCAACGGCGGAAGCGGCAGTGTCCCCGCCGATACCAAAGTGTTTGCCGACGTGGAAACGCACCCGGATGCCTTCGGCTCGACTCCGTACAAATCCGGCTGCTTCTTTGTCGGCTGGTCAACCGATAAAAACGCCACCGCACCGCAAAGTACGCTCACACCGACGGTCGATACCACGCTGTACGCTGTTTACACAGACAGGGCGCTCTTCGATTTCGACGCAACGCTTTGCGGTTGGGTTCCCAACGGGGCGGTCAAAACCTACGACGTCAAGGACGGCTGTATGCTGTATACCGCCGACCCGAAAGATATGTACTTTACCCTTTCGAACATTTCTCTTTCGGCCGACGACCATCCGTACATGCGCATCAAGCGACGCTATGACAGCGGAAGCGGCGACGGCATGTTCTTCAGCATTTTAAACGGCGGCGGCTTCTCGCAGGCACAGCGCATTCCGCTGACCGAGGATGCGGGCACGGTCGTAGCAACCATCGGAGACATGCAGGTGGTCGAATACGATTTGACCGCTTTGGTCGGCACCTATTGGAAAGGAACGGTCAACAAGCTCCGCTATGACGTACTGGCAAGCGGCGGTGCGGGTGCGACCGATTACATCGCTTTCAGCGACAAGCACGGCATTTACACAATCGAGCTTGATTTCGATCTGCCGAGCGTCGGCGCGACCTCGTTCGAACCGCAGATCACACTGTCCTCCGACACAAAGAATTGCACCTTGGAAAGCGTTACCGCGCTGGCCGACAGCCCGAAAGACGGAACGTATGCCTTCCGCGTCGTGCTGGCCCCGACAGCCGGCTATGAGTTCACCACCGCAAACGATCTGCTTGCCTGCGTGAAAGTGCCCGGCGGAAAGGTCTACGATGTCGCAATCGGCGATGACGGAAAAGCCACCGTCAGTGCCTATGTCTATCCGACGGTCGGCGCCGCTTTGAGCACAACGGCGAACGGAAGACGTCTCGTTTCGTTTGACCGTGCCCTGACAAACGTCAACCTCATCGTGGTATCCTACGATACGGACAACCGTCCGACCGCCGTCAAGCTCATCAAAAACGTGACGTTAGACGGAGGCTTTGTGATTGAGGGCGTTGCGGACGGCGAAACGGTCAAGGCATTCGCATTCGGTTCGCTCATCACCGTAAAGCCCGAAACGAAGGAAGCCATAGGCATAAATATCGATTGACAAAACGCATCGCACGACAAAAAGCAACTTATACAAAGGAAACAAACCCATGAAGCCCTTGGAAATCTTGAAAACGACCGTGAAGATCGGACTTGAAAAGCCGGTACGCATTTTACACATCACCGATTCGCACATATCTTTGGCCGACGAAAACGATCTGCCGGAGATTCAGCACTTGGCCGACGCACGAAGGGACTGCTTCGAAAGCACGGACGGCGACACCGTGCGCTATTGCGAAGCGGCCTTCGACTACGCCAAAAAGGAAAAGCTGCTCGTGGTTTGCACAGGCGACCTGATCGACTTTCGCTCCCACGCCAACTTTGCTTTTGCGGAAAAGGTGCTTGCGGACATCGATTACATTTACGCGCTCGGCAATCACGACGTATGCCGTGTGCCCGGCGGAGATGTCGAGGACGCCGCCTTCAAGTGGGAAAGCTTGAAGGTAACCGCGCCGCATTTGAAGTCCAACCAGTATATCGATTCCCGCATTTACGGCGGTGTGAACTTTGTAACGGCAGACAATTCATACTATCGGATGGACGACGGACAGATAAACTATCTTCGTGCGGAAGCCGCCAAGGGCTACCCGATCGTTCTGTGTATGCACACACCGCTGTACACGCCGCGCTTCGCCGCCAAACGCTTTGCCGCCGAAAAGGTCTGCTCCTATCTGATGGCGCCGCCCGAGGAACTGCTTGAGAAATATTCGCCCGACCGACGCGCCCAACAGGCACCGGACGAAGCGACTCGCCGCGCATTCGAATACATAAGCGGCGAGCCGATGATCAAGGCGGTGCTTGCGGGACACATGCACCAAAACTACGAAGAACCGCTTGAGAGCGGTGTTATGCAGTACACCACTGACGGAAGCTTCCACGGCGTGGTTCGCGAAGTCGAATTTGTCTGATACAAGAACCACTCTCGAGAGACGGCAGAACCCCTCTGCCGTCTCTTGTTATATTTTTGTACGACTTTTTCCTCTTCTCCGAGCGGGCATAGCCGTATCAGAAGAAAACATGGCATGACACAAAAGCTACACGGACTTGTTACACGGACTGCGTTGAAGAAAT
>CAZYFX010000053.1:0-5374 GCA_964646725.1 uncultured Oscillospiraceae bacterium | reverse complement strand
TGGTATAATAAGACAAAAAATCGGCGTGTCCCGCGCGGATTTGTCCGCAGCCGAAGAAAAATTTCCCTGTGCCGCACATCTGCCGCACAACTGCAAGAAAGGAACAATCATGAAACTCAAAACCCTCTCGCGCTTCCTCCCGCTCTTTCTCTTAACGCTCTGCTTGGCCGCCCCCACGGTACACGCCTACTTCGGATATGTGGCAAGTGCGCCCGTCGATGGCTTTTGGGCCTCCACGCCCGAATATGACAATGGCTCACACCAAATGGCTCCTTCCATTTCCGAAACGCCCACCAAAAGCGGTAACACGGTCACCGTTAAGGTGCTTGTGGACAAAGGCTATCGCGGTAAAACGACCTACACCTTCACCATTCAAAACTTTTCCTGCGACCAAAAATACGAGCTCTCGCAATGGTGCAATGTATGGTCCGAAACGTATACCATAGACCTTCACCGCGACCCCGGTCATGTCGTGAGCTCCTGGAGCTCGACCGGCGCGACCTCGCACAAAGGAAAATGTAAATTCTGCGGCAAAACGCTTACCGAAGCGCATGTGTACGACAACAGTTGCGACACGACCTGCAACACTTGTGGGTATGTGCGCACCATCACGCACGATTACCGCGCGGCGACCTGCTTAACACCGAAAACCTGCAACATCTGCGGTGCGACCGACGGAACGGCTCTCGGACACTCCTACACGGACGGCTATTGCACGGTCTGCGGCATGGAAGAAAAAAGCGGCGTTATTCACATCACCACCGCCGAACAGTTAAAAGGGTTTGCCGATACGGTATTCGGCGGTCAGACAAAAATATCCGCGGTGTTGGACAACGATATCGACATGAGCGCCTATCCCGATTTCCGTATCGGAACAAGCGCCCATCCGTTCGAAGCGACGTTCGACGGCAAAGAGCATACGATAAAGGTCGCGCTTGTCGGCGAGACGTACACCGCGCCCTTCGGCTTTATCGGCAGAAATGCGACCGTTAAAAATCTCATCGTCGAAGGAACGGTTAATGCATCGGGAAAACATGCCGCCGGTCTGATCGCGTGCATCTCCGACGTGGATGTAACCGTCCAAAACTGCATCAGCCTTGTTGACATCATTTCTACTGTGGACGGCGACGGCTTACACGGCGGTCTGGTCGGCCTGTCTTCAGGGTATCATCCGAAGTTTTACAGTTGCGCTTTTCTCGGCTCGATCAAGGGCGAAAAAACGACCGGCTGCGGCGGCCTCGTCGGATGGGTAGAACAGTTTGCTTCCTTCAAAAACTGCTTGGTTGCGGCAAAAATCGACGAAAATATGAATATAAGCGGCTGCAACACCATCGCACGGTACAATACTCGCAATCGGATGTCTGTGAAGAATTGCTATTATCTGAACGCCCTCGGAACGGTTCCTTCCGGTGCGTATTCGGTATCAGGCGACGAGCTGAAAAGCGGTGGAGCCGCCTATTTGCTGAACGGCTCGACAAACGGCGGCACGAACTGGTATCAGAATATCGACAACGGCCAAACGGTCGATGTTTATCCCGTGCCCTTCAGCACCCACGGCGCGGTGTACTATGCTTACCGCGACTGCGCCGCCGAGGAGCAAAGCTACACCAACTCGAAAAAGACCGTCATGGGACACGTCGGCGGAACACCGAATTGCTTGACGAAGGGCTATTGCACCGATTGCGGCGAAGCGTACCTTCCCATCGACCCCGACACCCACGCAATAAGCGAAACCTATTACAAAACCGTTGATGAAACCACGCACGGGCTGTACCACAGCTGCTGTAACGCACAGGTGAAAACCGAAGCGCATACCATGACGGATGCCACCTGTACCGGCATCGCCTATTGTACGGTCTGCGGCGCGTACTACGGTTCGCTCGACAAGACCAACCACACGGGAAACGTCATCTGCGAACCGAAAAAATACAGTAAAACCGAGCACGAATACAAATACGACTGTTGCGGTGCGGTCGTCAAAACGGAAAAACACAACCTGGTTTATACCGCCGACGATAGCACGAAAACCATCTCGGCCGTCTGCCGTGACTGCGCGGCAAACGGCAGTGTGACCTTAACGTCGCCGGGCGGTGTCTACAAGGGCTTCGACTACACCGCCGACTACACCGCCACGGGCATTTTCGACGTATGGCGTCCCCTCGAAACGCCGACCTTCGAATACTGCTGTCATGCGGACGGCTGCAATGTTGTCGGAACACATCACGTTACCATGACTCTCGGCGGCGTGAGCGTCGGAGAGGATTTCGAGATCACGCCGAAAACCTTAACCGTTGCCCACATCAAAAGCGACTATAAGAGCTACGACAATTCGCCGTATATTGAGGTGGTAGACGTCGTTCCGAACGGTGTGGTGGTCTACGACGCGGGAGAATACGACGGCGAATGGGACGATATCGCGGATAATGTGAGCATTGAGCTTGAAGGCGTTCGCGCGTATGTGAGCGACAGCGTTCCCGGCGCATATGCGACCGCAAACGTCACGGGGCTGATACTCAAGGGCTCGGACAGTGCCAACTATGTGCTCGCTTCTTCCGCAAACGATGTTTCGGTGAAAAGCACCTTCTCGGCGGGCAGCTTCCGCATCTATTCGGCGGATGTACATGTCACGCCCTCCGACCAGACGCTGAAAGGGGAGAACGAAGAGCTCGATCAGACGAAATATGAATTGAACTACATGCCGGACGGCTTTGTTGTCGAGGGAATCGCGTTAAAGTCCGACGATTACGGCAGAATTTATGCGGATTTCGAAAATTTGAAGGTCTGCATCGACGACGAAGCGTGTACGGACGTGACGGATTACTTCAATTTCACCACCTCTTACGCCAATTTGTCGCGCGTTTGCCTCGGACATACCGTCGATGAAAACGGCTTTTGCGCAAGCGGAAACTGCAACAGCTACGAAGCCGCCGTTCTCAATGACAACGGTACGGAGAACACGGACGACGACTTCTATGAGGTCAGCAACGCGGGTCAGCTGTATTGGATTGCCGAACAGGTCAACAATTACGGAAAAACCAATATCTCGGTCAAGCTCATGAAGGATATCACGGTGAATGCCGACCTTTCGGCTTCCGAACTCCGAACATGGATGCCGATTGACAACTATTACGGCACGTTTAACGGAAACGGACATTCGATTTCGGGGCTTTATTGCGTACTTGAAAGCGGCTACGCCGGGGTGTTCGGAACGCTCGGCTATTACCCGGTGAGCGATCTGCACATCAAAAACAGCCGGTTTTCCGGTTCGTCGGCCGGCGCGATTGTCGGCTACGCGAACGGCTCGACCCTTACGAAATGCTCGGTCGCTTCCGATGTCAAGGTTGTCGGAACGACGGAAGCGGGCGGACTGATTGCCGACGCAAGCGTCGGTACCATGGTCACGAACTGCGGCAGTCAGGCCGAAGTTACCACGGAAAACGGTGCTTATCGCGGGGGATTGGTCGGCTACAACTGCGCATACCTCCAAAACTGTTACACGAGCGATTCCGCCGTTGTCGGCTATAACAACGAAAACTACGGCGGAGCGTTCGACAAAGTGTATTTCCTGTCGGACACCGAGGACAGCTATGACGGAACGATTGCCAAATCGGCCGAGGATTTCGACAGCGGCGCGGTCGCGTATCTGCTCCAGAGCGCCGTTGAGGGCGAGCTCATCGGCTACGACGACAACGACGAGCCTGTCTACGCGACACCGGAGCAAATCTGGGGACAGAAGATCGGCTCGGACGCCTATCCGACCATCGGCAAGGACACCGTGGTCGAGGACGAGTACACCGACCGCAACAACGTCACCACCAAGGCGTACCGCAACACGCCGATCGACGGAACAAAGATCTTACGTCTCGGCAAGGACAAAAAGAGCGCGACGCTGCTTCTCGATAAGGCGGGAAGCTATATCGTCTACTTTGTCGATCGCGACGGTAAGCGGCTCACCAACCTCCGTATGTGCTCGTTTAAGGTCACAAAGCCCCAGGCGGTTCACATTTCTTCGGAAAGAGATTTCACGCTGGAAGCGGGGGATAAGGTTTTCCTTTTCGGCAACATGTTTGCCGTGCCGGCGTGCGAAGCGTATATTATCAAGTAAATAAGGTAAAATCGACAGCATTCTCCCGAGAACGCCGAAAAAGCGGGCTCGGGAGAATTTTTTTGAGTACAAAATTCAATTCGGGTCTTGACAAGTCCGATGTTTTATATTATAATTATCCATGGTTTTAGTATGCATTCCATTTTGAAACAAACAGACAACAAAAACGGAGGAACACAATGAAAGAGAAAAACACGGAAAAAGCAGCATTGAAGAGCATGACGCGCGAGGAGCGCAACGCCTACAACCGTCGCAACGTCCTGCACACGGCAACCATGCTGTTCATCGAAAAGGGCTATCACTTGACCACCGTCAAGGAGCTTTGCACCAGATGCAACATCAGCATCGGAACGTTTATCAATCTGTTCGAGTGCAAGGAAAACCTGATGAAGGATATCGTGCAGTTCGTTCTCGAAGCGCAGTTCGAGAAAACCGAACAACTGATTGCCGATATTCCCCACGACACGATTTTGTTGTACGCCGCGGAAACGACGCTCCAGCTGTACATGGCGGAGTCGAAAGAGCATATCCGCGAGCTGTATTCCGTCGCATATTCGCTTCCGCACACGACCGAGATCATCCAGAACACCATTACGCAGAAGCTCGAAGTGATCTTCAAGGAGCAGATGCCGGAGCTCAAAACGCGCGACTTCTATATGCTTGAGATCGCTTCCGGCGGCGTTATGCGCGGATTTTTGACCAAGCCGTGCGACATGATGTTTTCCATGGAGGATAAGGTTCAAAGCTTCTTGACGACCACATTACGCATTTTCCTTGTGCCCGATGAAAAAATCGCGGAAGCAATCGAATTTGTATCCCGATTCGATTTCAAAACCATTGCGGACGAGGCCATCGCGGAGATGTTTGAGAAAATCAAGAATCGAATCTGAGGAAAAACGAATGGATACATTCCCGAAACGAAAACAAATCCGATTGGCCGGTTACGATTATTCCCAAAAGGGATATTATTTTGTGACGATTTGTACCCACAAACGGCAGCCGCTGTTCGGTGAAATCGTGGATGCGACCCTGCGCGGTCATCCGAATCGTCCCGATAAAATGATTGAAACGTGGCTGTTAAAAACGGAAGAAAAATTTCCTGATGTAAAAATTTGCGAATATGTGATTATGCCGGAGCACATACATTTCATTGTTGCCAAAACGGATGACAGCACGGAAACGGAGCACAGCATCAAACCGGGTGAATGTATGGAAATCGAACAAAACGGGCGTCCACACGGGGGAGCCCCGACAGATGTCACAGTCACA
>CAZYFX010000052.1:0-13047 GCA_964646725.1 uncultured Oscillospiraceae bacterium | reverse complement strand
TTCTCATCGGACGGTCGGTCGGGCTTGTCCCCCAACACAGCGCTTTTGGCAAAATTCAGAGCGAACAGGTTGCGGCTCTTTTTGAAAACCACGGTGTCCGAGGAATTTAAGTATTTCGGCTTGGAATCGTCCATAACGCGCCCACCGAAGGCAATGACGTTTCCGCTCACGTCGATGATGGGAAAGATCACGCGGTTACGGAACATATCAAACGGTCGGCCGTTTTTCTGCGACAGTCCGCATAAGAAGTTTTCTTTGATCTCTTCGACGGTAAAGCCAGACGCCGTCAGCGTATCGGTCAAATCGTTAAAGCTGTTTTTGGCGTATCCCAGTCCGAAACGGATGCGGGTCGCGCGTGACAGCTTACGCTCGTCCAGATAGACCCGCGCTTCGGCTCCGTCGGCGGAAGCCAAATTTTCGTAAAAATGTCGAGCGGCGATACGATTCATTTCGAAGCTGCGTTCGCGCGTCAGGGCGCTTTTTTTGCGCAAAATCCCCCCACCGTCCTCCGGGACGGTCATACCCGCGCGATCGGCAAGCGCGCGAACGGCATCGGGGTATTCCAAATTTTCCATGCGCATGACGAAAGTGATCACATCGCCGCCCGCCGAACAGCCGAAGCAGTGAAAATGATCGTCGAACACGGTAAAGGACGGACTTCGTTCGCTGTGAAACGGACACAGCCCGACTAAATGACTTCCCGCGCGCTTGAGTTCCACATACCGACCGATGGTGGTATCGATGGGGTTACGCGCTTTAAGTTCTTCAATAAATCCGGGTGGAAACGGCAAAATGACCCTCCTTTACGGATCACTTATTCCACTTTTTGGGAATAAACAGGTTTTCAAAGGTAAGCAAGGCATAGCGGTCGCTCATACAAGCCAAATAGTCGCAGACCGCGCGCTCCTTGGAGCAGCTTTCTCCGATGTTACGGCGGTATTCATCGGGAATTTTGTCGGTATTGCGGCAAAACCAGTCGTACAAAATACGAAGCATCTCCCCCGCCTTGGATTCCTCACTTTTGGCAATGGGATTGAAATAGACGTTTTCAAACAGAAATTCGCGCATTTTCATGGTCGCTTCGTAAATGTCCGACTCCATTTCGAGACACGCTTTCCCCTGCGCCAGATTTTTCGCCGTCTTTCGAATGAGACTGCGCACCATAACGTCGATACGCTTACGGTGGGTGTCGCCCAAAATGCTTTTTAAGTCATGCGGAATATCCTCGTCACATAAGACTCCCGCGCGTACCGCGTCATCGATATCGTGGTTTATGTAGGCAATGCGGTCGGCAAATTTGATAAGCCGTCCCTCCAATGTCTGCGCCTCGGTTTCACCGGTATGGCAGAGAATGGCGTCCCGCACCTCGAACGTAAGATTCAAGCCTCTTCCGTTTTTCTCCAACAGATCGACCACGCGCAAGCTCTGCTCGTTGTGTCGAAAGCCCTCGTCGCACAGCGAATTTAAAATACGTTCGCCGGCGTGTCCGAACGGCGTGTGCCCCAGGTCATGCCCGAGAGCGGCCGCTTCGGTCAGATCCTCGTTGAGCGCAAGCGCACGCGCCACGGTTCGGGCAATCTGCGAAACCTCGAGCGTGTGCGTCAGTCGGGTACGGTAATGATCTCCCTCGGGAGACAAAAAGCATTGGGTCTTGTGCATAAGACGGCGAAAGGACTTGCAATGGATAATCCGATCGCGGTCGCGCATAAAAGGCGTTCGGATGTCGTCCGCGTCGGTTTCGTCGGTGCGAAGCCGTCCGCGCGTTTCGTCCGACAAAACCGCAAAGGGGGACAGTCGCTGTTTTTCAAAGGAAACATAAGCATTCATAAGCTCGTTCATAGCACACCTCGCAAAAAACACAAATCGACAGGTTTCGCCGCGATAAGCAAATTCTCGCGTATACTATATTATACGCGCCAACCGTGAAAAACACTCTTTTATTTTTAAAATATTTTGAGAAAAAACAAATAACGAAGGGCTCATCCGAAGCTCCATCCCTTAAAACATTGCTCAAACGGACATTTTTTTCGAAAAGATGTCCCTTCGGCGCATTGCAAAAACTCTAAACTGTGATATAATACCGTAAAAAGCGCTGTTCAGTATGTTGCAAAAATCTTTTGCAACATACTGAACCCCCGACGAGGGTTCGCCCTCTTTTTGACCGCAAAACGGTCAAAAATTCACCCACTCCTGCGTATTGTTTGGCAGAATAAAGGGAATTTCGCCGTCTGCGGACGGCGGCGAGGGCTACGCGCCCTTGACCTCGGCGGCGAGGCGCCGCTCCGATTTTCGCGTCAGCATTTTTGAAAAAAGAAAAATGCAAAATCCGCGTTCCGAAGTCTTGCAAAATAAGAATATCGTATACTAACCGCATCATGCACACGGAGGGAAAACATGAAATCTTCAACCAAGAATTATATGCCGTATCTGTTGGCACTTACCGCCGTTCTGATCACGGTAACGGGGATTCTTTTCAAGCAATCGTTTTTAAGAATACTGCCGCTTTACATATCGCTGTTCGTTTCGTTCTTAACGTCGCGTGTCAGCCGAAACGCCTTTCTGCTCGGAGGCTTAAACTCGATTCTGTATGCCGTGGTCTACTTTCAGTTCAAGCTGTATGCGTCGGCGCTGTATGCCCTGCTCTTTTCCTTTACTGTTCAGCTTGCTACCTATCTGCGCTGGAAACATAAACCGGTCGGAAACGCAACCGTCTTTCGTGCCATGACCCGCTTACAGCGTCTCTTACTGGCACTTGGTTTTGCGCTTGTATGGGGAATCGTCTTCGGTCTGCTGTCCGCAGTCGGCTCGGGCTACCGTGTTTTCGATGTGACGACCTCGCTCTTGGGCATCTTGAATTCCTTTTTGACCATGTTCGCCTTCATCGAATACGTGCCGCTTACCATGTGCGGTTCGCTTATCAACATCGGACTTTATCTTTCCATGATGCACGACGAACCCGCACAGATCACCTACCTGATCTACGCACTGTACGCGGTCGTATGCCAACTGTCGGCACTCCGAAAGGTGCTTCACCTGTACAAAGAACAAAAATAAATTCCGTAGACGAAAAATCGGACAGCTTCCGTTTCACACGGCGGCTGTCCGATTCTTTATATTCTTTTATTGTTCGACCGTTTCGATGATATGCTTGATAAACTCGCTTGCGGCTTCATCCGAATCGGACGGAAAGACCTTCGCGAAATCGTACAGCGAACCGGTCATCGGTGTGCCGTAAATGGCATTTCCGTTATCAAGCACGGCATACGGACGCAAAAACAGCTTGGTTTGATACGCCGTTCGGCTGTCGGGAATCCCGAGAAGCACGGCCGTAATGACTGTATCGCCGTCATCGTTGTACCCATAAATCACGTCCTCCGACACGCCGTCGTGCGCAACACCCTTTACGGCATAGCCTTTCTCGACCGTCGCAAAGCTTAACTCGCTCACATCCTTAAGTTTCAAATCATTCGACACAAGAAAACCGTATTCCTTGACCGCATAACCGTCCGTATCGCGGGAAGCGGACAAAAACTCGGCGGCAAAGGAGGCGCGAAAACGAATACCGGCCGGAGACACGGTGCGCAATGAGACAGCCTTATCGGTAGCCACCCAATCACTCGACAGCGTTTGAACACCGTCCTTCGTTACCTTATAGTACGCGCGCCCAGTCGGATTGCCGATGCTTCCGAACCAGACGAAGCCAACGCCGTTATCCAACTTTACAAGATACTTTGCGCCGTCCTTGATCTTAACCGTTCCGTCGAAGCCCGAAAGACGCATATAATCGGCGGAAGCAATCACAGCGTCGGAGGTATCTGCGGTAAAGACGGCATAAGAAGCATCGTCGGCAATCTCAACCGTATCGGTAACGGCGACAACGCCGTCGGTCATATCGATATCGCCCGCAAGATAGACGTTTTTCAGGAAAACCGTCCCCTCGGGAACCAATGTGCCGCCCTCTTTGACAAGGTAAGTGCCCCAATCGTCCGAAACCTTTCGCTTTTCGCCCTTATCGGTCAAAAGATTTGCTTCGGAATCCGAAAAACGGATGTAATCGGCGTCACAGGTACCGATAAAGCTTGTTAAATCGAATCGCAGACTCTTGAGCGTTCCTTTCCAGGCCGCCTTACCGGACAGATCGACAGTGACCTCGCACCAGTCGCTCGGAGACGAGCCGAAGTTACTCAAGGAAACGACCGCCGACTTGTCCTCCGATGCGTTCGGAGACTCCGGTGTCGTAAAGAAAATCTGCGTTTTCATATCCGAAGTATTGGCCGTGTTCCACTTCATTTTGATTTTCAAAATGCCGGAGGTAGAGGTCGTCAAATAACCGAATTCCTTTTTGGTACCGACGATCGGGTCGTTGGAGTTTGTCGATTCGTAGTGCAGTACACCGTCGGTATAGCGCGTTTTGGAAGCATCGACATTGGCAAGACTGTATAACGACGCTTTATCGAATTCCCAATGGTCATTCTTATCCCAGACCGCATACAGCACGGTGGGTTCGGAAACATCTATCGTTTCGCCGACAAGCAGCTTGCCGGCCGCTTTTTTCGACCAGCCGAGGAAGGTGTAACCGGTGCGCGTCGGAACAAGCGTCGAGACGGACACCGAGCCGTAACTTCCGTAGTATCCGGCAGGCAGACCGACCACCGTATCGGTCGTGGCGGCGTCATAGCGAAGAATCGGGCTCTTTTCGAAGGATACGGTGTCGATATAGATTGTCGTATCCACATTGGTCGGCTTGAACTCGAAGCCTGTGATCGTGCCGGACACTTCGTTCAAAACGAACTCGTAGTCATAGTATTCGTCGGAGGGGATCGCCTTTTTAAAGGTAACATTACCACCGGTGGCCTTAACGGTCATCTTCACTTCGGAATCGGCCGCCGGCTCGGAGCTCTTCATGCGAAGCACAAGCGAATACCAGTCGGACGCCTTCAGATCGAGAAGCGGCGAAACGACTTTGAGTACCGTGCCGTTTTCTATGTCCGTTCCGGTCGCAATGGTGGTGAAATAGCCGTTCAAAACGTATTCGTTAAATCCGTTTTCCACGGTAAAACGTTCCTTGTAGCCGTCGCGATCAAAAGTCCAACGGGATGCCTTTTCCCAAACGGCGTACACGGTGATATTCTCGGTCACGTCGAGCGTGGTGAGCACATCCTTCGCCGTCGCGTCGCTCTTGGGCGCCCAGCCGATAAAGCTGTAGGTGCTTCGCTCGGGATAGGTCGCATCGAACACAAAGCCGTCCTTGGCAAGCGTATTGGGACTCGGCATGTTCGTAACGGTGTCGGTCGTGTTTTTGTCATAGGTAACGGTATGCGGCTCGCTCTGGCCGGATATTTGAATCTCAACGGAAGTGCTGACCGTGCTCACATATTTGGACGTGGCGGTAACGGTAAGCGTACCGTTGTTGACGGCGGTAACACATCCGTTTTCATCGACCGTACCGATGTATTTGTTATCAACCGACCAGTTCACGTCCTGCGCCGCATCGGCAGGCAAAACGGAAGCGGAGAGCTGAAGCGTCCCTTTCTCCCGAGTGATGGACGGCGTTCCGTCGCAGCTTATCGTGACCGACTGCGGTACGGTGGAATAGACGGTGCGTTCGTTGGCGGAAAGCGTAATATTGACCTTTTCAAAGAACATTTTGGCGATGTTGTCCATACCGACGTCACCGGGATGTGCCTTGACACCGCCGGAGGTCTGATCGGTGATCCACGGAGCGTCGAACGCCATGTTTTTGTTGTCGCTGTTCCAGGCGGTCGCGCCTAAGGTATTGACTGGCGCGACCATAATATCGCACGTCTCGGCGGCGGCATAGGTGCCGACGACCTTATTGGTCGTATCAGCGCTCCAGAAAGGCGTACTGATTACCACAACGGCATTCGGTGCGGCTTCTTGGATCGCCCGAATGACCTGCGTCATGACCTTGGCGTAGGCGTCGGCCGACTTGGCTTCTCCGCCGTTTTCGCCGAGCTGGATTGTAACAATGTCCGGCTTGTACTGCGTGACACAGCTTGCAAAGTCGTCAGCATACCCCTTGAAGTCCTCCGCCTTATAGTCGGTACACGTGGCCGCAGCGCCCTCGAAGCCGGCAGGCGTGGAACCGGGAACAAGAGACGCGACGTTTTCACCGTACTTTTGATTCATGTAGTAAATAAATCGGTGCGCGTAGTCCTTGTCCTCGGAAGAAGCCGCCATACCCCAGCCATCGCCGTACCATCCGATACTTTCGGCTTTTCCGTGACCACGAATGGAGTTTCCGAACATCATAACCTTAAAGGAGTTGGCCGCCAACCGTTCGGCCTGTCCGGTCAGGGTAAACGATACCGTTTTTGAGGTAAGTCCATCCGGGAACACGGCGGTAATGCCGACCGAACCGTTCATTTGCGCGGTAACGGTCGCTGTGCCGTTTTCATTCTTCACGACCTGTGCCGCAACCGAATCGGTGATGTAGTACAGCTTGGAAAAATCCGTCTCCTCGCGTCCGTCCGTGTAGCGGACATAAGGCGTGACCGTTGCCGTACCGCGGTCGGTCGATATCGCGGTGCGATCCGTATACAGAGCCGCCTTTTCGATCACCTCGGATTTGTTTGTGGGAATCGTGTCGGCTAAGAAAACATCGGAGACGGTTACGGAAAAGCTGCCGCCGTAGGAGATCATAAAACCTCCGACGGTTCCGCCGTAGTCGCTTCTTTTACTCAAGTCTGCCATGTACAGCGTGTAGCCGTTTTCATCGGTCGAAAGCTTGGTCATGGCGGAAAAGGTCTTGGTTTCGTTCATTCCGGTCGATGCCGAAGATGTATAATAGAATTTAAAGCCGTCGAATGTGCCTTCCGCTTTCAGCTTGACAAAAAACTTATTGTATACGGAAGCGTCCAAAGAATCGGGGGCATTCAAATTGATACCGCCCTGTCCGGTCGTGTCGGTTCGAACAAGGGTATACGTTCCGTTCTCGCCGGCAGTTTTGGAAACAGTTCCCCAGGCATTCAAGCCGCTTAAAGTGTAATGATACTCGTTGATCACATCGTTCTCCGGTTCGTACAAGGTGGCAAAGCGTATTTCTTCGATCTCCAAAACGCCCGTGCCGCAGGGGTTGAACATACAGCTTGTATAATTACCCGTCCATTTTTCGAGCGTACTCAAATCGTAGTAATATTCGCGGAACACACTCGAATTGGTGACAAGCGGGACATTGAACGCCTTGTCCTCGGACATGTTTGTCTCGTCGGTGGTGGCGTAGTAGAAGCGCACGGCGGAAATGTTGCCGAGACTTCTCGCCTTAAAGATCAAATAGCGGTGAGCCTTTGTATCCAGCGATACTTTCGGATGCGAAATATAGGTGTTTCCGCTGTAGGAGCCGGGCGTAGTATTGAGTACCGCCATTCCGTTTTTATACGAAAGGGTGTTGCCCGTCCAGGTCTGCGATGTGCTGTCCTCAAAATTCCAAACATATTCGGTCGCTTCCGACGCGGATTCGTCCTTTTCCCAAACCGCGTAGAGCGCAATATCCTCGTTGGCAAGCGTGATCACTCCGTCGGTCAACACGTCGGTCGCATCGGAAGCGGTCGCCCAACCTTTGAATATATAGCCGTAGCGTGCTTTCGGTATGACGGTCAGATCGGCCGTATAGCTCTTCAACACATTGCCGTCCGCATCGAGCAGAAAATACGAAGAGGACACGACCGAATCGGTTCCGTCGTTGCGGTAATAGGTACACTTGTACGAAGGAACGAAGTAAAAATCGTCGTACCAGAGAACCGTCTTTCCGTCCGCTTTCAGCGTTTTGGCCTGAAGATACAGCTTGCTGAAATCGGAGGTGTCTTTCTTGGAGGAATCGGACGCGTTATAGGCCTTGCTGAAATCGACCATGCCCGAAAAGCTCTTCCAATCCGCATTCATGTCAAAGCCGTGAACACTGTGCGCAACGTAGCCGCCGTCCTTCATAACCCAAAGAAGCGATTCCCCGCTATGCGTCTCGTCCGCCTTCGGCTCGTAGGTCTTTTTATACTTAAAGGAAATGTACACGGGACGGTCGCCTTCGATCTTGTCGGCGAGCGGAAAATCCACATGCGGATAGGCTTCACTGCCCGACGTCAAAACCGTTTCCATGCGTAAAGCCTTGTCCGAAGCGTTGACATCATCCTTTTTCGGATTGGAGGCAACGGAATGTGTGCTTCCCGACGGCATAGAAAAAGTCATAACGGAAGAATAGCTCTCCTCTGCCGCTGTCTCGAAGCCCCACGCACTTTCCGTTTGATTTAACACGTTCAAACCGGGCTTCACGCCCTTTTCCGCAAGTGTGACGGAAGAAGCGACGTTCGTGTTCCGTTCAATGCTCTGCATCGGTGTTTCCAAAATCGGAGTTGCCGAGACAGAGCCGCCGAGCATACACAGCGAAAGCCCCAAGCTCAGTGCTTGTGTGAAAATCTTTTTCATAAAAAAGCTCCTTTGCAAAACAAATTTATCTTGATTTCATTATACACGCTTTTTTCGCAAATTGCAATCCGCGATTTTCACAAACAATGCGGGGACTTTTTGTGCATTGCGCCGGTTTCGTTCTTTTGTTATATATATATATATATAGTTAATCATTTCGCAAAAAGTGCGAACCCTCATCAAGGATTCGCACTTTGCAAGAATCAATGTATCTCATAATATCGCTCGGCGATATGCACCGTTTCCATCGCATCGGCGGCATAGTGATCGGCGTGTATCTTCTGCGCGTAATCGGCTGTCAGAACCGCTCCACCCACGACAACGACCGTTTGCGGCTCTTGCTCGTGCAAAAGTCGGATCGTTTCCTCCATGGCCGGAACGGTGGTGGTCATAAGTGCACTGAGCCCGACCAGATAGCAACCGTTTCGACGCACCGCCTCCAACACCGCCTGCGGCTCGACATCCCGACCGAGATCATACACCGTAAAGCCGTAGCTTTCCATCAGCACCTTTACGATGTTTTTCCCGATATCGTGGATATCCCCTTTCACGGTGGCAAGTACCATCGCGCGACGCGTATCGGCACTTTCGGCAGGCATGACGCGTTTGATGACCTCAAAGGCGGCGGTGGCCGCTTCTGCACTCATGAGAAGCTGCGGAAGATACGCGCGTTTTTCCTCAAAGGCTTTTCCGATCTCATTGAGTGCCGGAACGATGTGCTCGGAGATGAGCGCAAGTGGCGTTTCGGTTTGCAAAAGCTCGGTGGCCAGCCGTGCGGCATCGGCACGAAGTCCGCTCACCACGGCACGCACAAGCGGCTTTTTCTCGGCTTCATCGGCGGTCTGTGCCGACTTTGCCGCGCCCGTCGCGGCAGACGGTACCGACTGCATGACAGGAGCGTTTGCGGCATAGGCAATGTAATCGGAGCAAGCCGTATCCAGTGCGTGAAGTGCGCGGTAGGCATAGTATACGTCCATCATACCGACCGAGAACGGATTCATGATGGCGCAGTTTAAGCCGTTTTCCAAAGCGACGGCAAAAAAGGCGGCGTTGATCTTTTCCCGCGTCGGAAGGCCGAACGAAATATTGGACACTCCGAGGCTCGTTTTGAGTCCGATTTTATGCAGCTTACGCACCGCTTCCAGGGTGACGAGTGCGCTGTTTGCGTCGGAGGACACCGTAAGGCACAACGGATCTACGATAATATCCTTCGGCTTTATCCCGTAGCGCGCCGCGTGCTTCACGATGCGCCGTGCGATACGGACACGCCCCTCCGCCGTTTCGGGAATGCCCTTTTTGTCCATGGTCAGCGCGATGACCGCACCGCCGTATTTTTTCACCAACGGAAAAACGCTGTCCATGCTCTCTTTTTCGCCGTTCACGGAATTGATAAGCGGCTTGCCGTTGTATAAGCGCATGGCTTTCTCCAACACGGCGGCGTTATTCGAATCAAGCTGAAGCGGAAGATCGGTGACGGCCTGCAAAGCGGTAACCGTCGCGGTCATGCAGGCGGCTTCGTCGATATCGGGAAGTCCCACGTTGACATCGAGAATATGTGCGCCCGCTTCCGCCTGACGCAAGCCCTCGTCGAGCAGATAACTCATATTTCCTTCCCGAAGCGCCGCCTTGAGCTTGGGCTTTCCCGTCGGATTGATGCGTTCGCCGATCAAGATCGGCTGTTTATCGACCGTTACGGCATGGGTATAGGACGATACGACCGTTTTATCCTTAAAGGACGGCGGCCTATAGGCAAGAGATCGTGTTTTTTTCACCGTTTCGGCGATATAGGCAGGTGTCGTGCCGCAGCAGCCGCCCAAAATGCCGAATCCCTTTTCGGCAAGACGCACCATATAATCGGCAAACGCGCTTTCGTCGATATCGTAGACCGTTTGACCGTTTTCCACGCGCGGCAGTCCGGCATTGGGATTGACGATCAGCGGAACGGAAGCATTTTCGACAAAGCGGTCGGCAATTTCGAGCATGATGTCGGGGCCGAACGAGCAATTCATCCCGAGTGCGTCCACGCCCAAGCCCTCGAGCAGTGCAATCATGGCTTCGGGCGAAGCGCCTGTCATCAGCTTTCCGCTTTTATCGTAGGCGTTGGTCACGAACACGGGAAGATCGCATGTTTCCTTGGCGGCTACCACGGCGGCCTTTGTTTCGTAGCTGTCGTTCATGGTTTCGATTAAAACAAGATCGGCTCCCGCTTTCGCGCCGACACGCACCGTTTCCGAAAACAGGCGAACGGCGTCCTCGAACGCCAGATCGCCGAGCGGCTCAAGAAGTCGTCCGGTCGGGCCGATATCCAATGCGACGTATTTTTCTTCGGTCGAACCGATTACGTTTTTGGCGCATCGGACGGCAGTGGCGATCATTTCCTCATATTCCGCAGGATATTTATCGCGGTTGACACCGAATGTGTTTGTCGTGAAAATATCCGCCCCCGCGTCGAGATAGGCGCGGTGTGCCTGCTCCACAAGTGCGGGATTTTCGATATTCAGCCGTTCAGGGGCTTTTCCCGGAGGCAGACCCAACGACTGTAAAAGCGTTCCGAAACCACCGTCAAAATAGAGACGTTTTTCTTTTATGACCGTGCGTATATCGCGCATTGTGTACCTCCGCGTCTTATGCTCGTATCCCCAGAACGGCCGTCACCGATTTTACGGGGGACATGAGAAAGGTTTTTCCGAGTGTGATACCGAGTAACCGCCCGGCCTCGACGGATTTTAATATTTCCGGCTGGATCGACAGCGGCAGATCGCCGTAGCCGGGGCTGAATCGCACACCGCAGGAAAGTCCGTCGCGAAGCTTGGCGTCGGCATATTCGCAAACGGCTTCCGCGTAGGCCGAACCGAGCGCATCCGTGATGAAATGCTCCGCGGCAGAGGTGAGCGAAAGTCTTGCAAGCAGTCGATCGACACCGATCCCGACGGTCGCGGCAAACACAAAAGCTTCCTCCGCCCCGCCGAGGTTGCGATACAGCGCATGTGTCGGAATCGCTCCGAAACCGAGATCGACCGTGTCGGTCTGCGGATAGGTGACCGATACACGCACCGCGCTGAACCGCGCGTCCATAACCGATTCGAGCCGTTTTCGACACGCTTCGACCGTTTCGTCGGTATAGCCGCGCGCGCTGTGAAGCCGTCTTGCAACTTCATTCGAATCGAGCGACAGCCGTTCGAGCGGTATGCGTTCGAAAATCACAGGATTCATGCCAATATCTCCGAAAGATTTGCCTTAATCGCCGCCGCAACGTCCGGCTTGTTCATGGAATATACATGCACTGCCTCCACGCCGTTGGCGAACAGGTCGATGATCTGCTCGGTGGCAAAGGCAATGCCCGCCTGCTTCATGGCGGCGGGATTTTCGCCGTACCGATCGACGATACGCACAAAGCGTTGCGGAAGCGCCGACGCGGATATCGAACAGATACGACGAATTTGCGACGCATTCGTCACCGGCATGACCCCGGCCACGACAGGCACGTCAAGACCCGCGCGAAGCATACGATAGAGAAAGTTGTAGAGGATATTGTTGTCAAAAAACATTTGGGTCGTCAAAAATTCGCAGCCGCAATCGATCTTTCTGCGCAATCCTTCCAAATCGGTCGCACTGTCCGCGCTCTCGGGATGTCCCTCGGGATAGCACGCGCCGCCGATGCAGAAGCCACCGAAGTCGCGAATGGAGGAAGCAAGCTCGCTTGCGTGGCGAAAATCGTTTGACAGCACACCGTCCGCAGGCTTATCGCCGCGAAGAGCCAGGATGTTTTCCACCCCCAGAGCGCGAAGGCGTTCCAGTTCGGTGCGAATACGTGCCTTATCGGAAGAAACACAGGTCAAATGTGCAAGCGGTGTGACATTCTTCGAAAGCAGAGACGCGCAAATATCGGCCGTATACAGCGACGTCCCGCCGCCCGCGCCGTAGGTCACACTCATGTACGAGGGAGACAGCGCGGCGATATCGGTCGCGGCCGCAAGCACGCTATCGAATTTATCGTCTGTTTTGGGCGGAAAGACCTCGAACGACAGGCCGGGCTTCCCGGAACGCAGAATATCGGTTATTTTCATGGTTTCCTCGCTTAAACGGTTTCAAAGGCGGTATCCAAAGCGGCAATCAAATCGTCGATCCCCTCAATACCGATTGAAAGACGGATGGTACCGGGGGTGATGCCCTGCTCGGCGAGTTCTTCTTCGGTGAGCTGCGAATGCGTAGTGCTGGCGGGATGAATGACGAGCGACTTGACGTCGGCCACATTGGCAAGCAACGAGAAGATGGGCAGATTGTCGATAAAGCGCTTGGCCGCATCGGCACCGCCCTTAATATCAAAGGTAAAGATGGAACCGGCTCCGTTCGGGAAATATTTCCGATACAGCGCGTGGCTCGATTCCGTCTCAAGCGACGGATGATGTACCGCCGCAACCTTGGGATGCCTGTTCAAATAGTCAACAATCTTCAAGGCATTCTCGACGTGGCGCTCGACACGAAGCGAAAGCGTTTCGAGTCCCTGCAAAAACATAAAGGCATGGAACGGAGAGAGGGTCGCACCGATATCGCGAAGCAAGATCGCACGAACATAGCCCGCAAACGCGCCCTTTCCGCAGACCTCAG
>CAZYFX010000051.1:0-13127 GCA_964646725.1 uncultured Oscillospiraceae bacterium | reverse complement strand
CGGCTCGACACACCGTGCCGTGATGAAGGATATCAAGTGGCCGTGTGACCTGTATTTGGAGGGCGCCGACCAATACCGCGGCTGGTTCCAGTCGTCCCTTCTCACCGCCGTTGGCGCACTCGGGCAGGGTGCTCCGTATAAGCAGGTGTTGACGCACGGTTGGGTCGTGGACGGCGAAGGAAAGGCGATGCACAAATCCTTGGGCAACTCGATCTATCCCGAGGAGATCATTCCCAAGTACGGTGCCGATCTGCTCCGTCTGTGGGTCGCTTCCAGCGATTACCGTGTGGATGTGCGCGTTTCGGACGATATCTTCAAGCAGCTGTCCGAAATCTACCGTAAAGTGCGCAACACCACGCGCATTCTGCTTGCCAACCTCGGTTCGACCGCAGAGGACTTCGACCCCAACCGCGATATGGTTCCTTTTGAAGAAATGGAAGAGATCGACAAGTGGGTCGTATCGCGCTTCAATTCGCTGTGCAAGCGTGTGCGCGAAGCGTACGATACCTATGAGTTCCATCTCATTTATCACGATATGCACAACTTCTGCACCATCGATCTTTCCAAGCTGTATATCGATATTACCAAGGATCGCACCTACGTCGAAAGCAAGAAATCTCCCGCCAGAAGAAGCGCTCAGACGGCCATGTATTACATTCTTTCCGGCTTTACGCGCTTAATCGCTCCGATCCTTTCGTTTACCGCCGAGGAGATCTGGCAGTTCATGCCGCATCTTGCCTCGGATAACGCCGAAAGCGTTTTCCTCAACGATATGCCGTGCTTCGACGAAGCGTTGACCTTCCCCGCGATCACCGAAAAATACGACAAGCTCTTCTTACTTCGCGACGATGTGATGAAGGCTTTGGAACTGGCTCGTGCCGAAAAGCGCATCGGCAAGCCGCAGGATGCCGCCGTTACGCTGTATGCCAAGGCCGACAGCGCCGAAATGAAGCTGTTTGAAGCCTTCGGCGATACGCTTGCCGATATCTTCCTCTGCTCGGAAGCCGTTCTTTCCTCCGATGCACCGTCCGACGGTGCATTCACCGAAACCGTGTCCGGCATTGCCGTCAAGGTCACACCGGCCGAAGGCGTTAAGTGCGACAGATGCTGGTTTATCCGAAAGGATACGGTGGCCGACGGCGAAGGCGGTCATTTGTGCAAGCGTTGTGCGGGCATCGTGAGCGTTGAATTTCCCACGCTGTAATGCCGTGCGCACTCATCGTCAGCGCGCTTGTTGCGGCGCTTGATCTGATCATCAAATATTTTGTAAGTACGGGGATGGAGGTCGCTCGGTCGATCCCCCTCATCCCCGGCGTACTGCGCCTTACCTATGTGCAGAACCGAGGTGCGGCTTTCGGCTCCTTCAGTGAGCACCGTTGGGTGTTCATGGTGCTTTCGACGGCCATGATCCTTGTTCTCGGGTATTTTATCGTGTGTAAACGGAACTACGCCCGCACGGTCTACATCAGCTTTGCGCTGATATTGGGCGGCGGTATCGGAAACATGGTCGATCGGCTGACGCTCGGCTATGTGGTCGATTACATCGATTTTTGTGCGATCCCGTTGTGGACATGGGTCTTTAATGTGGCCGACGCGGCGATCTGTATCGGCGTGGTACTGTTTGTGATATATCTTCTCTTTTGGGATAAAAAAGCCCGGGCACACGGCAAAAAAGGCTTCTTCGACGAAGAACCGAAGAAAAACGGCGGTGCAAAGGCATGAATAACGATTTTACAGTTACGATGTCGGAAACAACGGACAGTGAGTCGGTTACCTATTTGGCCGCCGACGGCGAACGTCTGGACGCCTCTGTCTCACGCAATCTCGAAATCACCCGAAGTGCCGCCGCACGACTTATCGAGCAGGGCGCTGTGACGGCAGACGGCAGATGCGTCCTAAAAAAGAGCTTTCGCACGACGGACGGCATGACCGTTTCGGTGCTTCTGCCGCCCGAGCGGCCGTGTGAGGCCGAACCGCAGGATATTCCGCTTGAGATTGTCTACGAGGACGAGGATGTGGCGGTGGTCAACAAGCCGCAGGGCATGGTGGTGCATCCCGCGCCGGGAAATCCCGACGGAACGCTGGTCAACGCGTTGTTATATCACATGCACGGGCGCTTATCCACCATCAACGGCGTGATACGTCCCGGTATCGTGCATCGTATCGACAAGGATACGGCGGGACTTTTGGCAGTAGCCAAAAACGACACGGCTCACGCATCATTGGCCGAGCAGATCAAGGCGCATTCCTTTACCCGCGTGTACAACGCCGTTCTCATCGGCTCGTTTGATCCGCCAGAGGGCTGTATCGACGCTCCCATCGGCCGTCATCCCACTCACCGCAAAAAAATGGCGGTCACGGACAAAAACGCCAAGAACGCCGTCACGCATTACCGCACGTTGGAAGTCTTTCACGGTTTTTCGTTTTGCGAATTTCGCTTAGAGACCGGTCGTACACATCAAATTCGCGTACACTGCGCGTACAAGGGGCATCCCATCGTCGGTGACCCGTTGTACGCACCCGAGGCGGGAAAAAACAGCTTCGGTTTGGTCGGTCAGTGCCTGGTGGCCAAGGTGCTCGGTTTTAACCACCCGACAACCGGGAGATATATGGAATTCGAATGCCCGCTTCCCGCTTATTTCGAGCATACACTTGCTTTACTGCGCGCCAAAGCGCGGTAACCGTACAGCCGCGTTCAAACCGAGGCGGCTTCATATCTGCGGACGCACCGTGTGCGTCTTATCCGGAAAGGAACGTAAACGATGGACAAAACAAATTTGCAAAGGATCGCTCTTTCCATTCGCAAGGGCGCCTTAACGGCGGTCTATTCCGCCGCCTCCGGTCATCCGGGCGGCTCGCTCAGCATTGCGGATATTTTGGCGTATCTCTATTTCGAAGAAATGAATGTCGATCCGAAAAATCCCGACGATCCCGATCGCGACCGTCTTGTGCTTTCCAAAGGTCATGCTTCGCCGGCTCTGTATGCCGCGCTTGCCGAAAAAGGATTTTTCCCGAAGGAGGAGTTGAAGAACTTCCGTCAGAAGGACAGCTTTTTGCAGGGACATCCCGACATGAAGCACATTCCCGGCGTGGATATGTCCGCAGGCTCTTTGGGACAGGGAATCTCCGCCGCGTGCGGCATGGCGCTGTCCGGTAAGATTTCCGAAAAGAAATTCCGCGTTTGGACGATTTTGGGTGACGGAGAAAGCGAAGAAGGTCAGGTGTGGGAGGCCGCCATGTTTGCCGCCCACTACGGACTCAACAATCTTTGTGCGTTCGTGGACTTCAACGGACTTCAGATCGACGGCCCGGTGACCGAGGTCATGAATCCCACGCCTTTAGATGAGAAATTTGCGGCTTTCGGCTGGAACACCGTAAAGATCGACGGTCACGATTTCGATCAGATCGAAGCAGCCGTGGCCGAAGCCAAGCGTTCGAGCCGTCCGACGGCCGTCATCTGCAAAACGGTCAAGGGCAAGGGCGTTTCCTACATGGAAAACGCCGTCGCATGGCACGGCTCCGCTCCGAAAACCGAACAGTACGAACAGGGAATGCGTGAACTGGAAGAAGCAGAAGCTGCTCTTGCCGCACACGTTTGAGAGAAAGGAGCAGGACAATGGCAGAAAAAACAGCAACCCGCGAGGCCTACGGTAAGGCACTTGCGGAATTCGGCGAAACCTATGATTTTGTCGTTTTGGACGCAGACCTTGCGGAAGCCACCAAAACGGGTATTTTTAAGAAAGCCTTTCCGTCGCGCTTTTTCGATTGCGGCATTGCGGAAGGAAATATGATGTCGGTCGCGGCCGGTATCGCCTCCACCGGCAAGACGGTGTTTGCGAGCTCCTTTGCCATGTTTGCGGCGGGACGCGCATTCGAGCAGGTGCGTAACAGCATCGGCTATCCGCATTTGAATGTCAAGATCGGCGCGACACATGCCGGCGTTTCGGTCGGCGAGGACGGCGCGACGCATCAGTGTTTGGAGGATATCGCACTTATGCGCTCCATCCCCGGTATGGTGGTCTTGAACCCGGCCGACGCGACCGAGGCAAGAGCGGTCGTTAAGGCGGCACTCGAGCACAACGGCCCCGTGTATATGCGCTTCGGCCGTCTGGCGGTCGAGACGATTTTCGACAAGGACAGCTTTACCTTTGAAATCGGAAAGGGACAGCTGCTTGCCGACGGAACGGACGTGACAATCGTTTCGACCGGCCTTTGCACCTCCATGGCGCTTGTCGCCGCAGAGCTTCTCAAAAACGAAGGCATTTCGGCGCGGCTTGTCAACATGGCATCGATCAAGCCGATCGACCGCGAGCTGCTCATCGATTCCGCCCAAAAGACCGGTTGTGTGCTGACCGTTGAAGAGCACAATGTCATCGGCGGTCTGGGAAGCGCGGTTTGCGAAACGCTTTGCGAAGCATGCCCCGTGCCCGTCGTGCGTCACGGTATCTACGATACCTTCGGCAAGAGCGGAAAGGCAACCGAGCTGTTGGTCGAATTTGATCTCACCCCGGAAGCAATCGCCGCAAAGGCCAAACAGGCGCTGGCACTCAAAAAATAAACAGGTTTTCAGCCGCATGGGCGGATAAAACGAAGCTTGGCTTCGAAATATATGGAAAGAGGAACAGAAATATGAAAGTATTGGTTATCAATGCAGGCAGCTCTTCAATCAAGTATCAGTTGATCGATATGACCGACGAGACGCTGTTGGCCAAGGGACAGTGCGACCGTATCGGCATCGACGGCGGCAACTTCAAGCAGACCAACTTCAAGGGCGACGTTTACAAGGCGGAGGTCGATATCCCCAATCACGGCGAAGGCATCAAGCTTATCGTGGATGCGCTCACCTGCGCCGAGCACGGCGTCATCTCCTCTATGAGCGAGATCAATGCTGTCGGTCACCGCGTGGTTCACGGCGGCGAAAAGTTCTCCGGCTCGGTCATCATCAACGATGAGATTATCGAAGCCTTGAAGGAATGCAGCGAGCTCAGCCCGTTACATAATCCGGCCAACCTCACCGGTATTCGTGCCTGCGAGGAGATCATCGGCAACATTCCGCAGGTCGGCGTGTTCGATACCGGCTTCCACCAGACCATGCCCGACTATGCTTACCTTTATCCGATTCCCTATGAATATTACGAAAAGTACAAGCTTCGCCGCTACGGCTTCCACGGTACGTCGCACCGCTATGTGACGGCACGCGCCGCCGCCATGCTCGGCAAAAAGCCGGAGGAGCTCAACCTTGTCACCTGCCATCTCGGCAACGGCTCGTCCATCACGGCGGTCAAGGGCGGAAAGTCCTTCGATACCACCATGGGCGTTACGCCGCTTGACGGATTGATGATGGGTACGCGCTCCGGCTCGATCGACCCGGCCATCATTCCGTTCTTGATGGAAAAGGAAAACATGTCGGCCAAGGACATCGATCTCATGCTCAACAAGAAGTCGGGTATGCTCGGTGTCACGCAGACCACCAGCGACAACCGCGACATCGAAATGGGCGCGAAGGAAGGCAACAAGCGCTATCAGCTCGTTGAGAACATGCTCGTGCATCAGATCACCAAGTATATCGGCGGCTATGCGGCCGCCATGGGCGGCATCGACGCCATCGTCTTTACCGGCGGTATCGGTGAGAACAATCCTCAGTACCGCACCCGCGTCGGCAAGAATCTCGAATTTATGGGTGTAAAGGTCGATGAGGAAACGAACAAGAAAGCGTTCCGCACCTCCGATGAGTACGACATCTCGACGGCCGACGCCAAGGTTCGTATGCTTGTGATTCCGACCAACGAGGAATTGATGATTGCAAGAGACACCTACGAATTGGTAAAGAACCTGAAATAATGCTTTTTCAGCCGGTACGGAAAACGTATCGGCTGCTTTTAAAGGAGTGTGTAATGTCATGTTACAAAAATGCGACCTTGAGCGAATCGACGCATATCTTGCCGCTCACCGCGAGGAGATCGTAAATATGCTAATCGATTTGGCAAAGATCCCTTCCGTGAAAAGCGACCCCGCGCCGCTTGCGCCCTTCGGACTTGCGTCGGCCGAATGCTTGAAGGCTGTTGAGAAATTGTACCGTCAAAACGGCTTTGAAACAAGGCTTTGCGCCGAGGACGGCTATGCGCTTGCGTATGGGGGAGCAGGGGAACGGACGATCGGCGTGTTTGCTCACGCGGACGTGGTTCCGGTAAATGCCGACGAGTGGACACAGTGTGCCCCCTTCGAGCCGACCGTGTGCGACGGCTTTGTGTTCGGACGCGGATGCAGTGATAACAAATCCGGTGTGATTGCGTCGCTGTATGCGGGCAAAATGCTTCGGGAATTGGAGCTTCCGACCAAGGCGCGCTTTGTCTTTTTCACCGGCTCCGAGGAGGAGAGCGGTATGCGGGATATCAAGGCGTTTGTCCGCAACGAACCGCAGCCGGATGTGTCGCTTGTGCCGGACGGAGGTTATCCGTTCAGCTACGGTGAGCGGAGCATTATGCGCTTTTATGCAGAAAGTCGGACGGCATTTGCCGATATTCTCGAACTTAACGGAGGAAGCGCGGCCAATATCGTGCTTGACCGCGTAAGTGCCGTTCTTGCGGCGCGTGACGGTCTTTCCGAGGTGCTTCGTGACCTGTGTGACGGAAATCCGCGCCTTTCCCTTACGACGCGCGCGGACGGCAAAGAGCTTGTGCTCTCGGCGCAAGGCGTTGCATCCCATGCCGCACATCCCGAAGGCTCGGTCAACGCCGTGTGGGTGCTTGCCGACGCGCTGAAGGACTGCACGGCCCTTTGCGAAAACGACCGCGCGATACTCACACGCATGGTCTCTCTTTTGGCCAAAACCGACGGCAGTACGCTTGACATCGCGTTTTCCGATGCGCTTGGGGCTTTGACTGCCGCCAACGGCATCGTCCGCACGGAAAACGGAAAAGTATCGCTCAGCTTCGACGTGCGCTTCGGTATGTCGAAAACCTGCGACGAGGTGCTTCAAACCGTCCGACAGACGGTGCAATCCGATTGGACGGTGAAGAATGTCGAAATGACCGACGGCTTTCTCTTGGACAAGGACGGCGAGTTGGGAAAAGCACTTTTGGAGGTCTATCATACCCTTGCGGGCAGTACCGAGGCACAGCCCTTTACCATGGGCGGCGGAACGTATGCCCGCCATTTGAAAAACGCCTATTCGGTCGGAACGCAAGCACCGTATCGCTATAAACGCCCGGAAGGGCTTCCCGACGGACACGGCGGCGCCCACCAGGCCGACGAATTTGTATGCATCGAGGCGTTTTTGGAATCGATCAAACTTTTGACCTGTATGTTGTCCGGCATATAAAGCGTATAAAGAAAAAAGAAAGACAAATGCTTTGTGTCACTGTCCGTTGCACAAAAGCATTTGTCTTTTTCTTTGCGGTTAAACGTTTTCTACATTTTTCTTGTGGATTCCCGATTCAGGCGGAACGCAACCGATGCCTGTAAATAATGCAGATACTGCTCGTCGCGGCACATGGATTTTCCGGGCACGTCCGACAGCTTGGCCACCGGGCGACCGTTGACGTATTGCAGCTTGATGACGATATTGAGGGAGTCCTCGCAGGTGTCGTTGGAGCAAAACGTGCCGATACCGAACGATACCTTTGCGCGGTCGCAGAAATAATCGTGCAGTGCCTGCGCCTTGTCGAAATCCAGGCTGTCGCTGAATAAGAGCAGCTTGGTTTTGGGATCGACGCCGTATTTTTCGTAATGCGCGATGATTTTATCGCCCCACGCAAAGGGATCGCCGCTGTCGTGTCTTACGCCCGTGTAGTTGTTGACCATGGAACGGTTGAAATCCAAAAGAAACAGATCGGTCGTGAGCGTATCGGAAAGAGCTGTTCCGTTGTCACCGTCGTATTCGTTGTACCAGTCGCGCATGGCGTAGTGGTTGGTGTAGGCAAGGGGAATGGAATCGATGCCCTGATACATTTGCACAAATTCATGCGCATAGGTGCCGATGGGCGTTAAACTGTACTTTTTGGCAAGGAACACGTTGGAGGTTCCCACGCAGTTTTTTGTTTCACTTGCCAGCCGACGTACCACTTCGTCCTCCCATTCGCGCGAAAGACGGCGGCGGCAGCCGAATTCGGCAAAGCGGAAGGTGTATTTTCCGTTTTGAAAATCCTCGATCTTGCGGTTCAGACGTTCTTCGGCGGCTTGACGCAAGGTCGCATAGTCGTATTTTGTGCGGAAATAAACCTCGTTGACGATCTCAAGCAGATAGATCTCAAACTGCATGGCGGAAAAAAGCGGTCCGTCCACCACGATCGACAGCTCACCGTCCGCGCTTAGGTCGGTTGTGACGTATTCGCGGATTGGGTGCCACAGGCGAAGAAACTCCACATAGTCGTTTTTGATGAAACGGATGGAGCGAAGATAGTCCAGTTCTTCGTGCGAAAAACGAAGCTTACATAAGGCGTCGATCTGTTCATTGATCTCGTCAAGCATTTCTTTTGTGAACACAACGCCCTTGTTGCGGCACTTGAAATAGTATTTTCCGCACAGATCGGTGTGCTTGTGGAAGATCACCTGATTCATGTTGAATTTGTACAGATCGGTGTCCAACAAGGATGTTACGATTTGTTCGTATTTCATGGTCTGTTCTCCCTTCAAAGACTGTTTGTTTCCGTATGGTTTTGAGAATCCAAAACGATTTGTCTGAGTTTGTCGTATTTGTCCCACAGCACGGGATCGGTATACTGCTTCCATTGCTCCTTTTTTCCGTCGAGCAGGAAGCCTCGCATGGCGCTTGCCGAAATATCGACCGTTTTCGGAACGTACAGCTCGGCGGCCGACAAGCCCTCGGCGCTGTCAAACCAGGACGCGCGGCGCGATTCCTTGCCCGAGATCAAAAGATCGGGCTTTTTTCCGAAGCGTTCGCAGATGTTTTGAAGCACATAGTTGCCCCATATCGCATTGTTTCCCACGCCGATGTCGGGAAGAGGATAAATGCGTATCGCGTTGCCGAACACGGCTTGCAGGCACTCTGCGCGTGTTTCGTAGGAAAACGGATTTTTGACGGTGTCCGATTCTTGGGAGGAGCCGACAAAAATGCCGACCTCGTCGCACAGCTCTACGGCTTTGGCGATCATATCCTTATGCCCGGCGTGGAGTCCCTGAAAGCGACCGACCAGAACGCCGAGCGCATACGGCTTTTTTTGTATGTTTTCCATTTTGCTTTATTCCTTTTCGCCGATCACATCGATCTGACAGCTTTTCATGGCCTCCAATGCCGCTTTGTGCTTTTCGACCGTCACGCCGGCGCAGGCCGATGCATCGACCGTAATGACCGCATTCGGAAACGCGGCGCGGAGAATGAGCACGTTCGAGATGACGCAAATATCGGTGCATAAGCCAACGCAGGTGATCTCGAAAGCTTCGTTCGGGTATTTTTTCTTCAAAATGTCCGCAAGCTCAAAGGTGCCGAAGGTGTATTTGAGCACATCGGTGTGGGGTTTGTTCTCCAAAGCCTTTGCAATGTCGGCTTGAAGCGCGTGACCGTCCGTTCCCTTGATACAGTGCGGAACGGGCAGTTTTTTGCCTTCGAGGGTGTCCGCGTAATCCGCGCCGTGTGTGTCGTAGGTGACAAACAGCTCGTCGCCGTCAAAGTTGTGTATGAGATTTGCCGCACGCGGGACGATCTTCATCGCTTCGGCCGAGCCGAGCGCACCGTCCACAAAATCCTTTTGCATGTCGATGACAATAAGTATTTTTTTCATATGAATCGCTCCTTGTATTTATTTTTGAAGGTATACGGTAGTATTTTCGATTTGCGGTGACAGCGATTGTTCGCGCAGAAGAAATACGCGTACGAAGGAGGACGCGGGACAGGAAAACGGAACGTTTTTCTCCTTGAAGGCTTCCGTATCGGATAGCTTGGTCGAAACAATGCGCCCGTCTCCGTCAAAAAAGCTTACAACCAGCTTTGCTTTTTCACAGTCGTTCACACGCACATTTAACGTTTGTCCGTCAAGCGAAGTATTTAAACACGGATGGAGCACATGCAGCGTTTCGCCATCCAAATGCCAGTCATCGTCCAGCGAAAGGTGCAGTGTGTCGGATAAAAACGCTGTTGTGTACAGAGTGTCGGGCACCAGCTCGGTTCCGTTGTACGGTTTGCTGCCGCAGCTTGCGGTTTCGTTGTTTGCCGTATAATAGCAGTTTTCTGCCTTAAAATCCGCGTTTGTTAACGCACACAAATAGCCGATATGGGTCACACGTGCGTTTTCGACGGTCAGAGCTGCGGCCGATACGCAATCCCGAAGATTGCAAACGTAAGAAGCTCCCGCTAAGCTTGCGGCGCTATACCATGCCGACCACGAGCCGTCATCGTCCTGAAAATAGTAGCCCGCTATGCCGCCCGCATAAGCGGTAACGGAACAGCTCGCTCGGATTTGGCTTTTCGCAAACAGCCTCTCAAGCGTCAGCTTTCCGGTCCCTTCGGTGTGTGCTTTGGCAACTATGCCGCCGACATAGGTGCTTTTGCTGCTTTCGGACGAAATCGTAAGTTCGGAGGAGCAATCGGAGATCGAAAGGGTTCCGTTTTTGGCTTCGATCTCTCCGATCAGACCTCCCACATGAGAGGTCGTTTTTTTCGTATGCGTTTGTAAACGTCCGCTTACGGAACAGTTCGAGATCGCAAACGTTCCTCCTGCGGGAGCGCTTGTGATATAATAGCCGCACAGAGCGGCGATGTGGGCGTTGGATTCTCCGGTATAGGTGATCTCGACTTCTATGTGCAGATCCGTGTTCTGAAAATATGCACAGCGCGCATAACCGAACAGACCGAGCAGGTCGTAATCGGTCGTGACCGTACAGTCGGTCAGCATGATCAAATGATGTGCGCCGTCATATACGCCGGTAAAAGGATCGTTTTTTGTCCCGATGGGTACAAAGGAGTCAGGCAGAACGATATCCGCCGTTTGACGGTAGAAGGCGGAAGAATAGTCGTCATCTCCCGCGTTTGTGCGCTCGGCGATGTATGCAAGATCGGCGGCGCTCGTCACCAGATACGGATCGGCTTCCACACCGGTGCCCGTAAGCATGTCGCTTTCGGACGGTGATGTTTTTTTCAACGGCTGCTCTTCGATGGAGAACTCGGTGTTCCCTTCCGTGTTTTCCACATCATCTATGGTCGGTACGGCGCAAACGCCGACGGAAAGAAGAATCGCAAGCGATATAACAAAGGCTGACAGATATTTGAACACGTTTTTTCCTCCGTTTATGTATTGGTTGCTTCAAAAGGGAGCGTTCTGTCCAAAAGCGGCGCAGTCGTTTTCGAGTCAAACAACATGGCATAGCCGCCGGAGGAACTCTGGTGAACACGCACGTCCATTGTTACGGTTTTGTCGGTCTGTTCCTTCAGGCGTACGCCCTTCATGCGGCGTTCACCGTCCGTCATGAACACAAAGGCCCAGGTTCCGTTCGGACAGTTGATCGGCTGAAACGTAAGCGTGTCTGCTTTTTCGCAAGAAAGGGGCACCAGTTCGCTGTAGCGCGATGTAAGGCGGCAGCCGCTTTTGTCCTCGAGTACCGTCCAAAGCGTCGGGTCGAAGTCTAACGTATCGGTCAAAAAGGCTTTGTCCAACAGACTTTCCGCAGCTTTAATGTCTGCGTTGCATTTTTCTTGCCATATGCAGTCCTTGCTTTCCAGGGAAGAGTAAATATTTTTGTTTTCGTAGACACTTAAAAAATAACCGGCCATTGTTCCGTAATGAAATCCGCCCTTGGCTGCGACGGAATGCGTTCCGGCCGTAAAGCAGGAGGAAAAACTGTAGATATCCTCATCATATAAAGTGCTTCGAGCCCCGAACCAGCCGAGCTGGTTTTGGATAAAATGACCGACCAAGCCGCCGCAATATAACTCTAAGGCGGATTTTCCTGTCATTTGAATGTTTCCGACCGCGCCGCAGTGTCGGATAACGACGCTGCCTGCGCCTTGATAGTTGCTCTCATCCATCGTCGCCGACATTCCGATCAGACCGCCGATATAGCAAATCTTGTTGTCGCCTATCGTTAAGTCATATTCGCTGTAACAATCGGAGACGGTAAGCTCGCCCTTTGCGGCGTTCTGCTTGGCTATGAGCGTTCCGACGGTCGGATAGGTCGCATTTGCCGAGATCGACCCTATCGCCTCGCAACTGCGGATGAAACAGCTTTCGTTCTTGTCAAGGGTATACTGCGCACACAAAAAGCCCGCGTAGACCTTATCGCTTTTGCCGGAAGCGGTAGCAGTGATCTCTCCGACAAGCACGACGTTCTCAAACGATGCGTTTTTGGCAACGCCGAACAGACCGATGATTAGATTTTCCCCTTCGACGGAAAGGTTTTGAGAGAAGAAGATCGGATAGCCGTCACCGTCGAATACACCGCTAAACGGACTTTCTTCCGTTCCGATGGGGGTGTAGGCCATGTCTTCCGAAACGGTGATGGGCGCAGTCTGACGGTAATGGGCGTTCGTATACGCTTCGTCGGCCGCATTGACACGTTCGGCCAAAAAGGCAAGCGAAGCGGCGTCTTTGATCAAATAAGGAGATTCCGCCGTTCCTTCACCGTCCGGCGAAAGCGTCGATGCAAGCACGGCTTGTGCGGCACTGTCGGTCGCAGGTGCGTCGGGAGCTTCGGCTGCAAATACGCCTGCGGCAAGCACGGCGCTCAAAAAAAGCACGGCGCACGGTTTCAAAATACGATTCACGTTATCTTCCTCCTGCGGATGTGTTGTTTGGGGATGCTCCGAAAAAAACAGCTGCGCCCCTGCTTGAAAAAAGCAGGGGTGACTCGGCGGTTATTTACTTGACCTCGATCATGCTTTCGTCCCAGAAATCGGGTGCCTTATAGCCCATGAGATTGACGAGCGTTGCGGCCACGTTGGACAGACCGAAATTGCCCTGCGGCTTGACGGTGTAGCTGTCCGCGCCGAAGTTGTCGTATACGATGCAGGGAACGGGATTGAGCGTGTGGCTGGTCTTGGCCTTGTAATGTCCCTCTTTATCGACCTTGGGAAGTCCGGTCTTTTTATCCAACTCATACATTTCGTCGGCGTTTCCGTGGTCGGCGGTAATGAGCGCCACGCCGTGAACCTTATCGATCTCGGCAAGCAGGCGCGC
>CAZYFX010000050.1:0-13253 GCA_964646725.1 uncultured Oscillospiraceae bacterium | reverse complement strand
GCCGCAAGCTCGGCAAGAACGCTTATGCCATGACCATCACGCTGTTACTCAATTCCGAGGGCAAGAAGATGGGTAAAACCGCCAACGGCGCTGTGTGGCTCGACCCGAACAAAACGCCGCCTTACGAATTTTTCCAGTATTGGAGAAATGTGGATGACGCGGATGTTATCAAGTGCATGAAGATGCTCACCTTTATGAGTCTCGACGAGATTGCCGAATACGAAAAGTTGGAGGGCAGTGAATTAAACAAGGCGAAAGAAAAGCTTGCCTACGAGTTAACCGAGCTTGTCCACGGCCGGGAAGAAGCCGACAAAGCTTTGGAAGCGGCACGCAGTATCTTTGCCGGCGGCGGCAAGAGCGAAAACATGCCGACCACCACACTGACCGACGCAGACTTTACCGACGGACGCATCACGCTTGCTTCACTGTTAGTCAAATGCGAGCTTTGCCCCTCCAACAGCGAAGCCAAGCGTAACATCAAGCAGGGCGGTATTTCGGTCAATGACCAAAAGGTTACCGATTTTGCGGCTTCCTACGGAAAAGAGGACTTTTCGGGCGAGCTGATCATCAAAAAAGGAAAGAAAGAATATCACAAGGTAGTGACGGAATAGTCCGCTTTCTTTGGGCACGAAGCTTTCCCGTTTTGGGAAAGCTTCGTAACATAAAATCACGGAAGTGGTGATTTGTGGAAGGAGAATTACGGTATGATCAAAATCGAAAACAAAATCGTAAAAAAACAGACAAAATTCTGGAGCAGCGCGGTTTTTCACCCGACAGACGCTGTTGAAGACCCGTGGGGCAAACGCATTTTGGATCGTATGGCAGAAGACGGCGCGATTCAAACCGTTCGCATTTATTCCATGTTCGAGGATATCGTTTATACGGGCGAAAACGGCGAATTGTGCTATGATTTTCGTGTGAGCGATCTGCGGCTCGATTATCTGACGGAAAAGGGCTATGATCTCCTGATCGCCTACGGCGGTATGCCCGATTGCATCGCCGCTTCGACCGATAACAAGACCAGTGTTTCCAAAAACAAGACCCGCTACAAAGGAAAAATGTGGAACTCCGCACCCCCGAAGGACTATGCTCTTTGGGAAGAAATCTGCTACGAATATACTAAGCACAATGTGGAGCGATACGGCATCGAAACCGTTTCAAAGTGGCGCCTACAGTGCTTTAACGAGCCCGATATTGCGGCGTTCTTCCTTTCGGAGCTCCCCTGCTCCGATGAAGCAACGATGAGTTTCCGTCTGCCTGCCTATTGCCGCATGTACGCGGCGTTCGAACGCGGAGTGCGCCGTGTATCCGAACGGATTTCGATCGGAGGTCCCGCCTTAGCCCTTCGAACGGAATTTCTCAAAGGCTTTTTGAACTATGTGAGTGAGCATCATCTCAAGCTTGATTTTATTTCGGTTCACAATTACGGCACAGCCCCCGGAGAACTGAATAACGGAAGCAAATCGATCAATGTACAAAACAATCTCGACAAGCATCGACTGCACGTCGATACGGTCGCTTCCTGCGGCTTCGGAGACACGCCGTTGTGCGTGGATGAATGGGGCTTTTCAACGGCCGGCTTTTACAACAGTGAGGATTGTCCGGCATTGATGGGACGCGAAACCGAGCTGTTTTCGGCTTATTTTGCAAAGCTGATTCAAAAGCTCTCCTATTCCGATTTCAAGCTCGATACGCTGATGATCTGTCTTTCCGGTCAGCATGAAATGGTGACCGATTTCTCGGGCTTTCGCAATTTCTTCACCTTAAACTTCATTGCCAAGCCGATCTACAATGCCCATCTTCTGGCATCGAGACTCGGAGATTATCTGTTGTCCGCAGAGTGTGGTGAAAACGGCGTGTTTGTTCTTCCGACGCGGGACGAAAACGGAAACTATGCGATTTTTATTACCTATTCTTCCGATACCTTCGAGGAAGAACTTCCGACGATAAGCGAAGATGTAACGTTTGACGTGGATATTTCGGACAGAAACGTTACGTTGTACTGCATTGACCGAAATCACACCAATCCCTACCGCATGTGGGAACGTATGGGGCAACCCGAAATGACCGAAGAGGTTTTGAAGGTCTTGCGTGAGGAAGGAAAACCGAAGCCCGTAAGCGTTCAAAAAGGGAGCGAACGCCTGACCTTGGATCTGACGGCCAACGCCACGTATTTGATAACCGTTACAAAGTAGCGAAAGCTCACTTTATATTTTGGAGGTTTTATGCAAAACGCAAAGCGTTGTTTTGTTTTCGGCGCGGGTGATCTATATACCGAGCAGGTTGATATCCCACAGGATGCGCTCGTCATTGCCGCCGACGGCGGTCTGTACCATCTTCAAAGGTTAGCGATTGAGCCGGACATCTGTTTGGGCGATTTCGATTCGTCCGATATCGATAAAGCGCTTGAAAATCGTATCGTTTATCCGACCGAAAAGGATTACACCGATATGCATTTGGCGGTGGAGTACGGCATGGAAAACGGCTGTACGGTATTCGATATTTACGGAGGATTGGGCGGCGAAAGAATCGATCACTCAATTGCCAATTTGCAAATGGCCGCACATTTCGCGCAAAAAGGCTGTACACTGTATCTGCACGGAAAAAAGCAGCTGTTGCTCGCCGTCGGCACACATCCTCACGACTGCCCCGTATCCGTCGTATTTGACAAAGGCTGTACCGGCTATCTTTCGCTGTTTGCCGTCGGAGGAAATGTTGACGGTCTGACGTTAGCGGGACTGCAATATCCGATCGAAAACGCTCGTCTTGCCGACACGTTTCCGCTCTGCGTCAGCAACCGTTTTCTCGGAGAAGCCGCACACATCCGCTTTACCGACGGAACGCTTTTGTTCGTCTTTTCCAACAACATTCCGTTGCCGCTCGTTACAAAGGAGGATACGTTATGACGGAGCTTGAAAAAATACGGTATACCAAAGGCTTTATCGATAAAATGGCCGCCGGAATCAATCCGTTGGACGATTCGCCGATACCGGAAAACGATTTGCTCAACCAAGTGCGCATTTCGCGTTGCCTGTTCTATGTTTCGGATATTCTCCGACAGGTCATCGAAAGCGGCGTCGAAGGGCCGATAAAGAAAAAAGGTGGCCGCAAACGTCCTTTTTCGCTCACGGAGGAACAGCTTCAAGGCTACACCTGTTCCGCTTCTCCACTGACCGCAAGCGAGCTCTGCAAGCGTCTGTCCGATTTGAACGACGATCCGCAGGTAAAAAGACTTACCTACAACGCGTTGACCGGTTGGTTGCTTCAACGCGGGATTTTGGCCGAGAACAAGGACCCCGATCAGAAGTTACGCAAATATCCGACCGCGCTCGGCTGTGAGCTGGGGCTGACCGTCGAAAATCGGCAATCCTTGCGTGGGGACTACGATGTTGTACTCTACACGCAATCGGCGCAGCAATTCATTTTGGACAATCTCGGTTCGCTGACCGCTTACATAGCCGAAAAAAAAGAAACCGACGCGGCGGTCGCGAACGCCGAATCATAAATTCAAATCCACCAAATATACGAAAAACAAGGAGACAGTACAATGTTCGGAATCAATGTAAAGTACTTATGTGCCGATGCTTCGCTTGAAGAAGCGTTAAAGGCTGTCAAGGCCATCGGCTTTGACGTGCTCGACTACACACCGGAGCTTCTGTCGGACGATTGGGAAAAGCAAATGCACGCCGAGTTTGACGCAATCCGTGCTTCCGCTCTTACCGTTCATCAGACACACGCGCCGTTCAACCGCTACGGCAGCTGGGGCGATAAATTTGCGCTCTGCCTGGGTCGTGCGCTCGACGCGACCATCGCCATGGGAGCCGAATACATGGTCGTTCACGGGGACGAATTTGACTTTGACGGTCTGACCTATACTCCCGAAGCCGCGATCGAATACAACTATAAGCTGTTTTATCCGTATGTGGAAAAAGCGGCGGCTCACAATGTCAAGATCGCCTTTGAAAACGTTTTCGAAGATATGGCGGGCAAGCCTCGTTTATGTTCGAAAGCCGAAGATTTGAAAACCTTAATCGAACGCTACAACACCGATTCGGTATGCTGTTGCTGGGACACCGGCCATGCGGGCGTATCCTTCGGTGACAAACAGCCCGAAGTACTCCGTTTGTTGGGAGCGCATGTCAAATGTACGCACATCCATGACTGCGGTCACGGCAAAGATCTGCACCTCCCGCCGTTTTTGGGCAGCATCGACTGGGACGCTCTTATGAAGGCGTTTACGGATATCGGCTACAAGGGACACTTGACCTATGAAATGGTATACGGTAAAATCCCGAACCGAACGGTTCCGCATTTTGCCGCTTATTTAAGGCAATGTGCCGATGCGCTTGAAGCCAAGAAATAAACAGACCTACACAGAAGCCGTAATCCGAGCGACAAACGCCGGACCGCGGCTTTTTTTAACTTTGTAACATTTCTTTGAATCCCATTGACTTTGTCGGACAGTGTGATATAATAAAACAAGTGTTGCAAAACGAACAATTTTATACGATGTATACTTCGAATGCTCTGTATAAAACGATTGCAGCATACAAATAACGAACAAAATAAGGAGACGAGGAAAATGAAAGTATCACTCTGCGGTGCAAACTGCGCCGAATGTCCGTCGAAAGAAGCTTGCCCCGGCTGTACCGAAACAAACGGCTGTCCGTTCGGGAAGCAGTGCTATGTGGCAAAGTACATATTGACCGGCGGCATCGAAAGCTATCGAGTCTTTAAAAAGGGCTTGGTGGATGAAATCAATGCTTTGCATATCGACGGAATGGAAACGGTCACCGAGCTCTATCCGTTGGTCGGAAATTATGTAAATCTCGCATATCCCGTCCCCGGCGGATCGGTCAAGTTTTTACAAAACGATGAGGTATATTTGGGGGCGCAGGTCAAAAATCTGTTTGATGACAGCGGCAAGTCCTGCTACGGTGTGATCGCGCGGGAAAGCTTTATTTTGATCTCCACCTATGGGGAAAACGCTGCCGATCCGGAATTGATCCTGTACAAACGCAGATGAACGAACATTCTGACGACAGGTGTAACATGAGCAAATATGAACGCCTTTGGGACTACATAAGAGCATGCGGAAAGGACACGATCACGCTGACCTTTGACGAAATCGACAGGATTACAGATATCCCTATCGACCATTCCTTTTTACGGTATAAAAAGGAACTGACGGTCTACGGCTATACGGTCGAAAAAATATCCATGAAGGAACGGAAGGTGTCATTTGAAAAATGCAAAACAATACTTTAGTTTTATATATCCACGGAAAAGGCGGCACCGTCGAGGAGGCTGAACATTACAAGCCGCTTTTTCGAAACTGTGATGTGGTGGGGCTTGACTACCGCGCCGAAACGCCGTGGAACGCCAAAACGGAGTTTGCGTCTGCCTTTCGAACGCTTTCGGTGGGATATGATCGTGTGATCTTGGTTGCCAACAGCATCGGGGCATACTTTTCCATGTGCGCCGCTTCTCGGGAAAAGATCGAAAAAGCCTATTTCATCTCCCCTATCGTGGATATGGAGAAGCTGATCGGCAACATGATGCTGTGGGCAAACGTATCGGAGGATGAACTGCGGGAAAAAGGAACGGTCGAAACAACATTCGGTGAAACGCTGTCGTGGGAATATCTCTCGTATGTTCGCGATCATCCGATTCGTTGGGCTGTGCCGACCGACATTTTATACGGCGCAAAGGACGATTTGACCGATAAGGAAACGATCACGGCTTTTGCCAAAGCGTATGGGGCAAACTTGACCGTAACAGAAAACGGTGAACACTGGTTTCACACGTCGGAGCAGATGGCGTTTCTCGATGATTGGATCACAGCCAAACAAAAATCGATCCCGTGAGGAAATGCTTTGCATGCCTCAAACATCACATACAGATAAAAATCGTATATATGCATTCTTCTTTAAAACGGTTCTGTGAAATATCGCAGAGCTGTTTTTGTATTAAACAGAAAGCAAAAAAATCGGAAACGGACTCATAAGCCGACGGTAAAAAGGTTAGAATACAACTGTTACTTGATCGAAAATTTAAGCGTCGAGGTGTCGTAGCGGAAGCCGCACAGCAAATGTCGCGACCGTAATGTATATAAAACGATAAAGTTTCGTCCGCGAACTGTTACCCCGTTGCGGCGGCATAAACGCCGCCGCAACTCGGCGTAAAATTTCTAAGTTTAGGGCTTGCAAAAATACAAAACTATGGTATAATATAATTGTGTAAATTTGCGAAGGAGGCAAACCTATATGAAAAGCAACCGTTTGGACATTATAAGAAATAAATGCACACAGGCCGTCTCACAGGGAAAAACACTTCTCGACACGGCAAAAAATACAGTCGTTCATCCGAAATTGGATGTATCGCTTACCGTAAGCAATCGGAAAAAGCAAAAGAGTCTATGCAATGCGAAATTTCGTTTCGACAAGGAATTTTCCGTATTTGACTTTTTGTTGAACGTGCTCATCGTGTTTGCCGCCATCGGTGCGCTGTCGGCAGCGTTGGATTGCCTTTTTGAGCCGTACGACTCCAAAAAAGACAGCGAATAAACAGCCGTCAGCTGCTTAGGTAATACAACATCTCGAGCACGTCCGAACGGGAAGTGAGCCGTAAGCCGTCCCGTTCCAGTTCCTTTTTGTCTTTTTCCGAAAGCAAGACATAAGCAAGCGGCTGTTTGTAGATCAAACGTTCTTCGGCGTCGTAAACAAGCAAGCTTGTCCCATCGGTACGGAGCACATAATGTTCCGACTGCGGAAGCTCGGTCAACTTCGAAAGCAAGGCTGTATCGGGTTCCCTTACCGTTTCGTCTGTTTTCACGCTGTGCGCTTCGTAGCGGATCAGATGCTCGCAGCTTAAAAAAACGGCTGCGCCGAGCGCAATGATCGCAGCTATACAGCCTATATGGAACAGCGATTTCTTTTTCATACCGAGAAAAGCTCCTTTCGGAAGATACAACTGTATTTTTGACATAGAATGCAAGATTATACATACCTTGCGATTATGCAAATGTCACTGCGGAGGACATATGAACAACAACGAACGAAGAAACGAATCATACGAAAAACAAAAAAGCCCGGTCAACACCACGGCAAACTTGAAAAAAGCCGGGGTCAAAAAGGCTTTGCGCAAGGGCGGAAAAGCGACCGGCTTCGTTTTGAGCAAATCCATGCAATGGGTATTGAATATTTTTTTGACGTTGCTTTTGATCTTTACCATATCGGGTATCGCCATTGTTGCGACCTTTTTCGGCTATGTCAATACATACCTCATTGAGGATGATTTTGACATTGAAGATCTGAAAACCAATATCAACCAAACGACAAAAATCTATTACACGGATGCTTCGGGCAACCCCGTGGAGCTGGTGGATCAGCGTATCTACGGTACCGAGAACCGTTCTTGGGTCTCTTACGGAAAAATGCCGAAAAATCTGACCAATGCCTTTGTGGCAATCGAAGACGAACGATATTGGAAGCACAGCGGCGTGGACTGGAAGCGCACCTTCGGTGCCGTGCTTCAATTCGTCGGCGGTAACGACAGCTACGGCGGCTCGACCATCACGCAACAGCTCATCAAAAACGTGACGCAGGAATCCGAAACGACCATCCAACGAAAGGTCAAGGAAATTTTCCGTGCGCTGACCCTGACCAAAAAGCACAGCAAGGAAGAGATACTGGAAATGTATCTCAACACCATCAATCTGTCCCGAAACAATTACGGTGTGCAAGCGGCGGCCAATTACTATTTCGGCAAAGACGTTTCCCAATTGGAGCTGGTCGAATGTGCAGCACTCGCGGCCATCCCGAAATCACCGACGAAATACGACCCGGTGCGCAATCCCGAAGAAAACAAGCGCCGCCGCAACGTGGTCTTGGACAAAATGGAAGAGCTCGGTTGGATCACATCCGAAGAGTGCGCGACAGCCAAAGCGACAGAGCTTGTGATCAACATTACCGTGTTAGACGGAACCGTAACAAAATCCAATTCCTATTTTAAGGATACGCTCATTGAACAGATCATCTCCGATTTGAAGGAAGAATACGGATATTCGCGCGAATACGCTTCCAACATCATTTACTCGGGCGGTTTGAAAATCTATGCGACCATCGATCCCGAAATACAGTCGATCATGGAAGAGGTTTTCAGCGACCCGAATACCTTCCAGCGTGTTTCCGAGGGCATTCAGCCGGAAGCCGCCATGGTGATCATGGATCCGTACACCGGAGACGTGAAGGGCGTTGTGGGCGGCCGTGAAAAAACAGGAGACCGCGACCTGAACCGTGCCACGCAAAGCCATCGGCAGATCGGTTCGGCAATCAAGCCGATAACGGTGTATGCTCCGGCCATGGATCTGGGACTTATCAATTACGCGACGGTCATAGACGATACACCGGTTCAATACATGGAAAGCAAAGGACGGTACTGGCCGAAGAATTCGCCGAACCGTTATGACGGACTTGTAACGGTCAACCGCGCATTGGAGGTTTCCAAAAACACGGTTTCGATCAAGGTTCTTCAAAAGCTGACACCCGACTACTCTTATAATTTTGCCAAAAACAAGCTGCATTTGGACAGCCTTGTTTCCGCCGATAAGGATCTGGCTCCGCTTGCTCTCGGAGGTCTGACCAACGGTCTTACCGTCATGGAGGTGACGGCAGCCTATTCCATCTTCGCAAACGACGGCATGTATTCCACGCCGCGCCTCTATACCAAGGTGCTGCGCAACGACGATACCGTCCTTTTGGAGCGAAACGTGGAGCAGGAACAGGCCATATCCTCCGATACGGCACAGACCATGACAAAGATTTTGCAAAATGTTGTTTCGAACGGCACCGCTTCGCGCATCACGCTGGATCAAAAGGTAAATGTGGCGGGCAAGACCGGTACGACCAACGACGATAAGGATCGCTATTTTGTCGGCTTTACGCCTTATTATGTCGGCGCTTGCTGGTTCGGGTACGATATTCCGAAATACTTGGGAAAATTCAGTTCCAATCCTGCAATGATCGCCTGGGAAAAGGTCATGCAGCGCGTTCACGAAAAATATATCAGCGAAGCCCAAAACGGCGGCGAACCCTTAAAGCAATTCGATTTTTCGAGGCTGACGCAAGTTGCCGTTTGCGCAGACAGCGGTCTGTTGCCGGCCGAGGAATGTAGCCATGACCTTCGCGGTTCGCGCATTATCTACGGTTGGTTTTCCAAAGACCAGGTGCCGACAACGACCTGCAAGACCCATATGTATGTGGATTGGGATTCCACCACCGGTCAGGTCGCTACCCCCTACTGTCCGTCGCATGTGATCATGCGTGTGGCACTCATCAAGGTGGAGGATCGCAATTTTGTGCAGAATATTCCGATCACCGATGCGCGCTATACGGCACGGTCTTCGGTGAATCCTTACTATGGCTCAACCGATTCTTTCGACCCGTACTACTTTTATTCGATGCCTATCGGAACCTATCCGGGGTATTCGCCCGGGGTTTCACAACCGCAAAACAGCTATTGCTCCGTGCACCAGTCGCATTCAGGCTCCGAATTCGGTTATGTATCGGATTTTGAAAATACGGATACAAGCATCGGATATGAGAGCGGCACAGACTATAATTCCGGCCTGACCGGGGTAGATGATCCGCCAAATGCCGAATTTCCGGATTTAGAGGATGATTCGGAAATCGGTTTTACGGACATTGATACCGAATAAAGCCGATACGGTAAACGGTATGAAGGGACAAGAGCGATGAAAAAGACGCATAAAAGAATATACGCTTTATCGGCCGCTATCGGAATCGTGTTCGGTCTGTTCGGGGGACTTGGCGGAACGGCCGCCGAGCCGTTCGCGGACGTATCTGCCGGCAGCTGGTACTATCCCTACATAGCCTATTTGTCCGAAAGCGGCATTGTTAAGGGAATGACCGAAACACAATTTGTACCCCAGGGAACTTTTAAGGTCGCCGAAGCGGCGGCTGTGATCACTCGCTACTTAGGCTTAGAGGAACAGGCGGAAGCACGAAAGAACGCCATGCAGATACTCGGTGTGGCCGGAGCGGACAAATGGTATGCCGGCTACCTGCAATTGATGTATGAAGCAGGAATTATCGATGTGACACAGTACGGGTGTTCGATCACGGGACGGCATATTTCCATCGACGATCCGACAAAAGCGGAAGTACCTGTCAAACGGTATGAGTTCGCCGCGTTCATCACACGCTCCTTCGAATTGGACGGGACGGACGTTCGTGCTGCCGTCGGTGAAGGCTTGGGACACGAGTTTATTTACGGCGGAAGCTATGACGAAAGCCTTTTGGTGGGCTATATCCCCTACATAGCGGACTATTCCTCCATACCGCGCGATTATTCCGATTATGTATTAAAAGCCTATTATAACGGTATTTTCAACGGTGACGATCTGGGCAACTTCAATCCCTTAAAAGATCTTACCCGTGCCGAAATGGCAAAGGTTATTTCGGTGATCGTAAATCCCGAACTGCGTGAACACATAGCCGTCGAGGCCGCTAGCGATGCCTATGACGATTATATCCCGTTGCCGGACGAATGCTATTATACCGATGTTTACGATATGATGACGCTCCGTCCCGCATACACCGATTATTGGCTCCTTTTGGAAACCTACGGTATTTCTCTGTCCGAAGAAAGCGGCACAGCCGTTGTTTCCTATACACAGCAGGGAGCCGCACCGGCAGGCTATGAATTTCGTATTCGACACTATACGCGCGACCCGAGCGGCTATGACCGCGACCTTGCCGTTGACCGAAGTACGGGCATGTCGTATAAAAATACATATACATCCGGGGACAAGCTGTTGATCACGCTGGTCGATCTTGCAACCGAGGAAACGGTAGACGCCGTTTCGGTCACGTTGCTCGACGGCGGAAAAACAGTCTTGGATGAATGCCGCTATCTGCCGTAAATACGGAATTTATATTCATTTCACTCACAAGGAGGATATTACCATGATCCATGAGAAAATTTATTTTGACAAGCGCGTTCCGAATGCCTACATAACGACCTATGTATCCGAGCTCACGCAAACGGCGCACGACGCGATTTTGGTTATCCCGGGCGGCGGCTATGCCAATGTATGCTCCGACCGCGAAGGGCATCCGATCGCCATGGCCTATGCCGCACGCGGGATCAATGCCTTTGTGCTTGAGTATACCGTCAAGCCGAGCGACCCCTATTTGCCGCTCACCGAAGCGTCTCTTGCCATGAAATTCATCAAGTCTCACGCGAAAGAATATGCCATCGACCCGAACCGTGTATTCGTTGTCGGTTTTTCGGCAGGCGGACATCTGGCGGCTTCCTTGGGCACGATGTGGAACGACCCGATCTTGGCAGATCATACCGGTTTATCGAACGGCGAAAACAAACCATGCGGAATGATTCTTTGCTACGCGGTCATAAACCGCAGTTCGCATCCGAACAGCCTTGCCAATCTTTTGGGCGAACACGCAAACGATGAGACGTACATCCATGCCTTTGCCTTGGATGAGCGCGTCGGAAAAGACACCTGTCCTGCGTTTTTCTTCCATACGGTGGAGGATGAGGCTGTGCCGATCGATAAAAGTGCGCTCGTCATGGCTTCCGCTTTGACAAAGGCAGGAATTTCGTATGAAGCGCATATCTACCCCAAAGGGCCTCACGGTATGGCACTGGCCAATGAGATCACTCGCTGCGGATGCGACACATGGGTCGATCAGGCTGCTGCGCGTTGGGTGGATGATTCGGTCGTGTGGATGGCGCGGAAGCCGCACTGCAATTATCGCGTTTGAGTATTGATATAATTCAAGCTCTGCGGATACCGCCATGCGCAGCAATTATCGCGCGGCGCACAAAAGACGATACAACTTTCTCACTAAAGTAATTTTTACCGGGCTGTGGCAAACAGGTTCGCCACAGCCCGGTTCTTATGTCGGCCTAAAAATAACGGTCATGCCGTGAGTCGACATGACCGTTTTATGCAAAAGCTGAATATATCATAAAAAGGAGAGAGAATATGAAAAAGAGAGTTCAGCTTTGCAATCCGATAAGTTTAGGGCAGCGGAACGAATTACTCAACCTCTACGCCCGTGTTGGCAATGACAGCCTCGGCAAACGCCTTATCGGTATCCGAAGCGCTGTCGCTTGCGATAATGGTATCGGCTAATGTCTTCATGCTCTGCGTCCGAACCTTGCCGTAGAAGCGTGTTCCGTCCGCAACGGCATAAGCTCTTGCGGCAAGCGGTACATCGTAGCGTGTGGTATAGGACTTCCCGTTTGCGGCCGTGTAAGGATTGTTCAAGCCTGCGGCAACGCCGGTAAAGGTGTAGATACCGTCATCACTAAGCGTATACTTGCCCGGGTCGTTGTCACCCTTGATATAGCTTCGTGCACCGACAAAGGCAATACCGTCATCGGTTTTTCCGGTGAAATTATCGTTTGCCTTCTCGGTAACGGCAGACGAACCAAACTTGAAATAATCGTCATAGAACAGCTGCTTTTTGTCCGCACCGGCGGCGGTTTCCTTGGCAACGATCACCTCATCGAGCATATCCACACGGGTAACCATAAAGCCGAATTCGGTTAAATTCTCGTTGGCATTTATATCGGCGCGAAAACGAATGCCGGAATAGGAATCGGTACGCAAGGAGGTCTGCGCAGCGGTATCGGGGGCATCCGACGTATACCAGACGGATACATCATCCAAATAATACGTACGAACGTCGTTACCCTTACTGTCGATCAAGCCGAACTGTCCGATCTCGGAAATATCCTCGGGAATGCGATAGGTACGGGAGACCGTGACCCATTCGTTTGCCGTAAGCGTCAACCGCTTCCAACCGACATAGTCCCAAATATCATCCGTATGACTGCCCGTTGCATCGGGGTTAGCCCAAAGCATGAGACTGCATTTGGAAAGAGAGTCGCTCGGGACATATACCTTCGCGGTGATCGTATAGACACCTTCGTCGGAAAGCGGTGTGGTAAATTTAACGGTCGGACGAGCGTTGTTGGTTTTGGTTGTGATCTTAAGCACCGTGTTGCCGGAACCGGCAGGATCGTAAGCATTGTAAAAGCTTGCAAAGCGTTCACGCAAAGAGAACACACCGACCTCGGTCTCGTCGTAGGTAGCGGGAGCATAGTTGTGCGTTTCCGTGTCGTTAGGCACGGTGGTCGTTCCTACTTCGGAAGAAAAGTCATTGTAATAGAGCAGATCGCCGTATTCACCCGCAATTGTC
>CAZYFX010000049.1:2113-13352 GCA_964646725.1 uncultured Oscillospiraceae bacterium | reverse complement strand
CTTGCAGGAGGTACACCAGTTGACCGCCATTTTGGTCTTGTAGGCAAGTCCCTTTTTGAAGAGCTGGATGAAGATCCACTGTGTCCACTTATAGTAGCTCTCGTCGGTGGTGTTGATCTCGCGCGACCAGTCGAAGGAAAGGCCGAGCGACATGAGCTGGCTCTTGAAGCGGGCGATGTTGTTGTGAGTCACGGTCTTGGGATGGATACCGGTCTTGATCGCAAAGTTTTCGGTCGGAAGTCCGAAAGCGTCCCAGCCCATCGGATACAGAACGTTGTAGCCCTGCATACGCTTTTTGCGCGACACGATGTCGAGTGCCGTGTACGAGCGCGGATGTCCGACGTGCAGTCCCTGTCCGGAGGGGTAGGGGAATTCCACGAGTGCGTAGTACTTGGGAAGCGTGTAGTCGTTTTTCGCATGGAAAACGCCGTTATCCTCCCACGCCTTCTGCCATTTCTTTTCTGTTTCTTTGAATTCGTACTTCATAATGCTGTCAACCTTATCTATATGAGTTTTTTGATTTATACTTCTATTCTTCCGTTGTGTTTGCGTCGTGAAGCGGTATCTCTTCACATTCCGCCCACAGCTTTTCCAAACCGTAGAATTCGCGCATTTTTGGGTCGAACACATGCACGAGCACCGTCTCGTAATCGAGAAGCACCCAGCCGCCCGTTCCGCGTCCTTCGATGCCGGCGGGCTTCACATTGTATTTCTGCCCCAATTCGTACTCCACCTCTTCGGCAAGCGCCTTGACGTGGGTGGAGGAGGTGCCTCCGGCAATGACGAAATAGTCGGCCAGGGTGGTTTTGTCAAGCACCTTTAAAACTTTTACGTTGTGTGCTTTTTTGGTATCTAAGATACCGGCAATGACTTCGGCTAATTTTTCGGCGTCCTGTTGGATGGTCATGGCAAGTCTCCTTTATCATTGTGACCCTGGCGCTTTAAGCGGCAAGGTCGGATTCGTTGAGAAAAGCAGCGTCCTGTTCGACGGCTGTGTCCTGTGATGCTTCGGACTCACCGATCAAGCCGTCCATGTCGGACGGGAACGCTGTGTCTTTGGGCGGTTCGGCGAGTCCGTCGGGCAGAGGAGAATTCGGTGCGTCCTCCTCCGGCGGCAGAATATCGGGCTCGGATCCCTCCGGATAGACGATCGGATCGGCGTTGTCGCCGCTTTCCGGTTCGCCTGAAAAACTCGGATCGGTCGGCTCGACGACTCCTTCCGGAACGGAGTCGGGAACATATTCTTCCGCAGCGGGTTCTGCGGGCGTTTCGACTTTTGGTGTGCTTGCTGCCGCAGTGTTCGTTTTTTTCGAGCTTGAATGAAGAAAACCGAGATCGGGCTGGTCTTCGGTGATATCGGTTGCCGTGAGGGGATCGCGGCCGGTATTTTTGGAGGTGCTCTGTACGACGATGAAATCATCCTCCGTCAAGGGATCGGTGTATTTGTTCAAGTAGGTGTTGACGTATTTCATGAGTACCTGCTTGTTGACCAAATAGTACGACACCTTGTTTATATACTGCGGCGAACCGGGCATGGTGAGCATAACGACCTTGGAAAGGTCGAGATCAAGCGCGTTGGTGGCAAAGTACAGAATATCCGAGAGCGAGATGTTGGTGTTGAGGTTGGCACTTACCTCTTTGACCAACTCGTTTAAGTTCTTGATTCCGTCAATGCTCATGACCTTTTTGATAAAGGCGGTCATGAAGATCTTCTGCGCGTCGATACGGGCAATGTCGGCAGCAGCGTAGCCGTAGCGGAAACGGATAAAGCCCTCGGCGGCCTTTCCGTCCAAATGTTGGTTGCCCGCCTTGATATGGATGTGGAGATCCTGATAGGGGTCGTCGTAGTTCATATCCTCTTGGACATAAACGTCCACGCCGCCCACCGCGTCCACGATATTGACAAAGCCGTCCAAATTGACCTGCGCGTAGAAGTCGGTCGGCACACCGTAGCAATGGTACAGCAAAGCACTCAAATATTTGATGGCGAATTTCAGCTTGATCTTGTATTCGAGATCGCTCTTTTCCGAGCCGTTTGCGCTCATATAGCTTTTTAACGTCTTGGAATCGATATCGAGGAACGAGTCCTTGCAGATTTTTTCAAGCTCCGACGCGGAAGCGTCTGCGGCAAGTCCGACGAGGCGTTTGAGCTCGGTTCCCGCAAAGCCGCCGCCGTGGCCCAGAACGGCGTTGATCTTACAGCCGTAGCCGCTTTTTCCGTCAAAGTTGGCGGAGGAGATCGAGCCGTTGTCATCAAGCTGAAGCTTTTTGGTCACGGTCACATAGGTGTCGCGCGGGATCTGCATAATGGCCACGGATTTTTCCTTAACATCGTAGGTGGCCAACATGATGACGTCGGACAGCCATTCTTTACGGTCACAGCCGACGGCTAAGAAATTGTAGCGTCCGTCGCGCAGTGTGCTTGACGGGACAGGCGTTCCCGTATCATCCACAAGAACGTTCTCCGGTGTCGGATTTAAGAAGCCGCTGTCGGAGTCGGGCCTATGTAAATATTTGAAATAACCGAAAACGCCGCAGCCCGCAAGCAGCAGAAGAAGAAGCACGGCGACGAAAACAACGAGCGCCGTTTTTATCCCGCTCTTTTTCTTTTTCTTCGGCGCACGGCGGGTAGAGACGGTCGAATGCGGCGTCGTGTGTCGTTTCATGCGTATTTTGCGAAATTCTTCGGTGTTGCTCACTTCGAAATTTGATTTTCTGTCTGCCATGTATTTCATAACCTTTCTATCGTGCCTGCTTCGGTAAAGCTTTACGGGCGAACACAGACGTTTTGTGCAAGGAATGCGTTTCTTGCTTTGACGGTCTCAAGGTCGATAATGTTCCCTTTTTCGAGCAAATACGCAAGCGTTCCGGTTAAGCTCATCAGGCAAGCCTCATCCAAAACGGCAAGCGCTTCTTTCGCGCCGCGTTTTTCGAGTTGCCTGTAAAAATAGGCGCGTGTTTCGCGGCAGGGTGTTTGCTTGCGCGACGGCTCGATATAGTCTGCCAAAAACAGCAGCTTGTCCGCGACGGTCATGCTCTCCGAACCGGTGGTGTGACGAAAAACGGCCCAAAAGACACGTTCGCCGACAGAAAACTCTTCCCGCGCAAGATACGCCGCCGTGCGTCCGTGAAGCACCGCGCCGCTCGGATGTGTCCCGGGGTCGATGCCGTACTTTTCGCACAGCGCGAGCTGTTCGGCAAGGGAGCATTCCTTGGTCAGGTCGTGCAAAAGCGCCGCCGCGCGGAGATCGTTTTTGAAAGCGTCATCTATATTATACACCAAATCAAGCGTTTCGGCAAGAGCTAACGCCTCTTTTTCCACAAAAAATGTGTGTTCTGCTCTTTTTTCGCTCAAAATCGCCGAAACACGCGCCCGTATGCGGGTAATCGTTTCCTCGGAGGTGGGAAAAATGTCGTTTTTTTCCATAAAACCGCCTTCTGCCGTTTCTTAAAGTTTGATTAAAGTCGTACTTATCGGGGAAGCTCGATCTTTCGCTTGTCCTTGTCACGAGCCATGCGGTAGAGCACGATACGTCGCCCGATGATTTGTACGCTTTGGCAGTGCGCTCTTTCGCACAGCGCGGCGGCAAGCTCCTTCGGCTCGGCGTCGGCGTTCTCCAAAATCGTCAGCTTGATGAGCTCACGGGCTTCGAGTGCTTCGTCGATCTGTTTGATGAAATTATCGGACAGCCCGCCCTTTCCGAACTGGAAAATGGGGTCGAGCGTGTTGGCAAGCGAACGCAAATAAGCGCGTTCCTTGGAGGTAAGAGCGGATGCGGACATATGATAAATTCCTTTCGTAGGTCGTTGGGGTGAATGATTATCGGTTTTCTTTCATGAAAGCCGGAAAAATTTCTTTCAGTTTTTCGACGGCGGCATGACGGTGGCTGACCGCGTTTTTTTCTTTGTCCGAGGCTTCGCCGAAGGTTTTTCCGAGTGCGGTGCTGAAAAAGACCGGGTCATATCCGAAGCCGCCGTTTCCGCAGAGTGCTTCGGTGATACACCCCTCACAGCTTCCGACGGCGGTGGTTTCCGCTCCGTTCGGAAGTACAAGGGAGATCACGCACATAAAGCGCGCGGTGCGGGCTTCACGCGGGACGTTTTTCAATTCGTGCAGCAGCTTTTCGATGTTTTCGCGGTCATCCGCGTTGTGTGCGTCGGTCGAGGCGTAGCGAGCGGAATAGATCCCGGGCGCACCGTTTAAAGCATCGACGCACAACCCGGAATCGTCGGCAAGAGCGGGAAGTCCGTAGGTATCGCAAACGAATTTTGCTTTGATGAGCGAATTTTCTTCGAAGGTCGAGCCGTTTTCCTCGATTTCTCCTTCGAAGCCGAGGTCGCGCAGACTGACAAGCTCCACGCCGTCGAGCGACAGCATTTCGGACAATTCTTTAACCTTGTGCGCGTTTTTGGTTGCAACTGCGATTTTCATTCTGCGTTCCTTTCTTCGGTCGTAAGGTCGGGAACTATTCGTGAGACGCGGAGCTGTCGTTGAACAGCGCGTTCACGAACTGTGTGCGGTCGAACGGCTGGAGGTCGTCCATTTGTTCACCCACACCGATGAATTTGACGGGGATACCGAGCTCTGTCTTGACCGAAATGACCACGCCGCCCTTGGCGGTTCCGTCGAGCTTGGTCAAAATGATGCCGGTGATGTCGGCGGCTGCCGTGAATTCCTTGGCTTGATTGATGGCGTTCTGTCCGGTAACGGCGTCCAACACCAGTAAATTTTCGCGGTCACAGCCGGGCAGCTCTCTGTCAAGCACGCGCGCGATTTTGGCTAACTCGTCCATCAGATTCTTTTTGACATGCAGTCGTCCCGCCGTGTCCACGATGAGCACGTCGATCCCATGGCTTTTCACATAGCTTGCCGCGTCGAACACGACGGCGGCTGGGTCGGAGCCTTCGGTGTGCTTAACGATGGGTACGCCCACACGCTCCGCCCAGATTTCGAGCTGATCGATGGCGGCGGCGCGGAAGGTGTCGGCGGCGGCCAATGCGACCGTCTTTCCCTGTCCCTTTAAATAGTGCGCCAGCTTGGCGATGGAGGTGGTTTTTCCGACGCCGTTGACACCGATGACGAAAATGACCGAGGGCTTGGTTTCAAGTTTCAGCCCCTCGTTTTCGCCGGTGATGTCCTCCAAAATGGAGACTAACGCCAAACGCGCGTCCTCCGGGTCGGTGATATGCTCCTCTTTGATGCGTTCGCGGAGCGCTCCGATCACCTTTTCGGTCACGGAAACGCCCAAATCGGAGGCGATGAGTATTTCCTCCAATTCCTCCAACATTTCTTCATCGACCTTGGTAAAGCTCTTGAAGATCGTGCTTACTTGTCCGAGAATGGATTCTTTTGTCTTGCGAAGTCCTTTCTTCAAACGTTCGAAAAATCCCATGAATGCTTCCTTTCGTTCGTTTCGTTGTATACGGAATGTTTACAGCTTCACGCCGGTCTTGGATTCCACATTTTCCATGTTGACCTTCAAGAAGCTGGATACGCCCTTTTCCTGCATGGTGACGCCGTACATGGTGTCGGCGACCTCCATGGTGCCGCGGCGGTGTGTGATGATGATGAACTGCGTGTCCGAATGCTTTTTGACATATGCCGCAAAGCGGTTGACGTTCACGTCGTCGAGCGCCGCCTCGATCTCGTCGAAAATATAGAACGGCGCGGGATTGACCTCCAAAATGGCGAAATACAGCGCGATGGCGGTAAAGGCCTGTTCGCCGCCCGATAAGAGCGAAATGCTCTTGACGGTTTTGCCCGGCGGCTGGATGTTGATCTCGATTCCGGACTCCAGCATGTTTTCGGGGTCGGTGATGACGATCTCGGCACTGCCGCCTCCGAACAGCTCGGTAAACACGCGCTTGAAGCTGACACCGATCTTTTCGACCGCTTCGGCAAACATGCGCCGCATATCGCTTTCCAAACGCTTGATGACGTTTTCGAGACTTTGCTTGGCGTTTTCCAGGTCGCTTATCTGGCCGCTCATAAAGTCGAAGCGCTCTTTCGTTTCCTTGTATTCCTCCACCGCGCCCACGTTGATGTGTCCGAGTGCGCGTATCTTGCCTTTGATCGACGCAAGCTCCTTTTCGGCGCCCGGCTCGGGGGGCGGCAGCTTCAAGGCAACGGCTTCGGAGTAGGAGAGGGAGTATTCTTCAAACAGCTTGGCGGTCAGCGTGTCGTATTCCGTTCGGCTGTTTTCGAGCGAAGAAGCAAGCTTGGTCATTTGCTCGAAAAAGACTTCTTTGTCGCGAAGCAGTGCTTTTTGCGCTTCGCGCGCCTTGACCGAAGAAGCTTCGATGTTTTCGGCTTCCTTTAACAGTGCGGTCAAGCTTTGCCGCGCATCCTCGACTTTTTTTTGCGCTTCGGCAAGCTCCTTTTGATTGCTCTCCATATCAAAGGAGATGCCGGAAAGACGCTCCTCAAGCACCGTGCGTTCTTCGCGCATGGCGGCAAGACGGCGGTCGTTTTCCGTCTTTTTCGCTTCCGAGGTGCGCACCGCTTCGGCAGCGTTTTCCATGTCCTTTTGCACGGAAAGCGCGGCAAGCTGTGCGTCGGCAAGCTTTTTTTTGCTTTGTTCCAGCGCTTCGAACAGCGCGTCTGCGTTCTTTTCGGCCTGTTCGCGTTCGCGTTCGGCCTGTTCCGCGTCAAGTTCGGCTTCGGCGCGTTTGGCCGACAGGGCAATCAACCGTTCCTTCTGCTTTTCCGAATCGTATTCGCCGAGCTGGGCGTTCAGATTTTTCAAACGCGCACTGCACGCTTCGATATGTTCGGCATGGAGCGCCATATCGTTTTCACTGCGATACAGACCGTTTTGTGCGTTGGATAAATCGTTTTGCAGTCCCTCGAGATAGGCTTCGCTTTCTTCGATCGACGACTGATTTTCGGCTAATTCTTCGTTCAATTTTTTTGCGGCGGCCAGTGTTTCGGCAATGGCTTTGTCGAGAGAAGCGATATCGCTTCCGCGCGACATGACGCCCGTCTTAAAGGCGGCCGAACCGCCGGTGTAGGAGCCGCCTGCGTTGACAACCTGTCCGTCGAGCGTGACGACCTTGTAGCGGAAGCCGTATTTGCGCGCCATGAAGGAGGCGTTGTCGAGCGTGTCGGCCACCACAGTGCGTCCGAGAAGATACGCGGCAATGCCGTTGTATTTCGCGTCGCAGGAAATGAGCTCGCTTGCCACGCCGATATAGCCGCGACAGGAGGCAAGCGTCGGTTCGGACAGTGTACGTCCGTTCACCGAATCGAGCGGCAGGAAGGTCGCGCGACCCGCGTGTGTGTCCTTCAGATAGCGAATGGCACTTTTGGCGCTTGCTTCGTTTTCCACAATGATGTTGCTGACAGCGGCACCCAAAGCCGTTTCGATGGCCGTGACGTATTCGCCGTCCACCGTCAACAGACGCGAAACCGGGCCGCAGATGCCGGAAAGCTCGCGTGCGTTCATGACCGCCTTGACACTTCCCGGATAGCCTTCCAACAGCGCGTCCATTTTGACGAGCGTTTCGCGACGATGCGTGTCGGCGGCATACGCGGCGGCATATTCGTTCTTTTTGCGTGTCAGCTCTTCCCTTTGTGCGTGCAATTCCGCAAGATTGTTTCGTTCGGCGGTTATGTCATCCGAAAGCTGTTTCTTTTCGGCTTCGCATTCGCGCTTGCGGCTTTCGGCCGCTTCGTGATAGCGGTAGGTTTGTTCCAATTCCTCCGTCTGTCGCGCAATTTCGGCTTCCAAAAAGCTTTTGCGTTCCGCTTCGGATTTTTCGGAATTGATTTCGGCGCCCTCGCGAATTTTCAAATCGGTGAGCGCTTCGTTTAAGGCGCGAATGCGCACGTCGATCGCTTCGAGCGCGGCTTCCGCTTCCTTGTTTTGCTTTTCCTCTTCGGCTATGCGCGCGCGAACGGTTTCGACCTTTTTTGTGCGGTCGGCAAGCTCCGCCGTTTTTTCGGCAAGCTTTCTTTGCGCTTCATCGTACTCTTTTTGTAAGGCGGCGGCCGTCTCGTTTTCGGCAAGCCTTATCCCGGCGGCCAGCTCGTTTTTGCGGTCGGTCAAGTGGGAGATATCGTTTTCCGCAAGAGAGCGCAGCTTTTCCAAACGGTTCTTTTCTTCTTCGAGAGAAGCGATTTCCCGGCGTGTGCTTTCCGCGCGACTTGTGACAAACTGCTTTTTGTTGAACATGCCGTCGAGAGCCGCTTCGCTCAATTCGTATTCATGCTCCTTGTCGGCATAATTCTTTTCGGCCTCGGCATGTTCGGCTTCCAGGCGTGTCGCGTTTTTGTCGGCTTTGGTCAGCCGTTCGAGCCAGAGCGCGACTTCCAAATTCTTTTTCTGCTCGGCGAGCACCAAATATTTTTTCGCGTTTTCCGCATCTTTTTCGAGAGGCCCCAAACGTGTGCCGATCTCGGAGGCGATATCCGTTAAGCGCACAAGATTGGCGTCTGTTTCGCCGAGTTTTTTCTGCGCGTCGTTTTTGCGATAGCGAAATTTGGATATGCCGGCGGCTTCCTCGAAAATGTGCCGCCGCTCGTCGCTTTTTTGGGACAATACCTCGGCGATTTTTCCCTGACCGATGACCGAATAGCCCTCGCGTCCGATTCCCGTGTTCAAGAACAGCTCGTAGATATCCTTCAAGCGACTCGGTTTGTCGTTGATACGGTATTCGCTGTCGCCCGAACGGAAAAATTTGCGCGTGACCTTGACCTCGGGCGCGTCGTTCGGCAGTTCTCCCGCTGTGTTGTCGATGATGATGGAGACTTCACAGTAGCCGGTCTGGGCGCGTTTGGCGGTACCGGCGAAAATCACGTCCTCCATCTTGGAGCCGCGAAGGCTCTTGGGGCTCATTTCGCCGAGTACCCAGCGCACCGCGTCGGAAATATTCGATTTTCCGCTTCCGTTGGGTCCCACCACGGCGGTAACGCCTTTTTCGAATTCCAGACGCGTTTTGTCGGGGAAGGACTTGAAGCCGCGTAATTCCAATGCTTTTAAATACAAATTCTGTTCCGTCCTTTACGGTCGATCTTGTGTGGTATACTCACGCCGAATACGAAGTGTATAGGGTGCGAGCGACGGGTCGGGCTGTATGCGGATGCGATGCACGGCCCGGTCGCTTCCGAAAAGCTTGCGGGCGAGCCTTCGTCGGTTTTCCTTTTTCTGACCGCTCACCTTGGATTGTTCGCCCGGTGCGCAGAAAATCGTAAGCCTGTCCGACACGACGGGTGAAGCGTCCGTGTCATACAGACGCTCCAAAAGGCGGTAGTAGTAAGCGCTTTCGATGCGTTCGCCCAAGGCACTGTGGTTGGCACCGCCGTATACGCGGCTTTCGGAGGCGGTTTCGTTTTTCTGAAGTCCGATACGAAGCACCCGTATGCTGTTTTGCACGAACACATCGAGTACCTCGGCGCCTCGTCGGACGGCTTCCTCCACATCAAGCGGCGTATAGGTGCCGCTTTTTGCCATGCGACACAGCTCGGTGTTCTCAAATACCACGGTCGGATAGATTCGCGCCGCCCGACAGCCGAGCGAAACGATGCGTCTCGCCGTATACAGCTCGTCCTCGAGCGTCGAACCGGGAAGTCCCAACATCATTTGTCCGACAAGCTCGAAGCCGTAGGCACAAATAAGAGCACAGGCACGCTCCGCGTCGCGCACAGTGTGTCCGCGTCCGGAAAGTGTGAGTACCGGGTCGCAAAGGCTTTGGAGCCCGAGCTCAATGCTGCGAACACCGTGAGATTTGAGAAGATCGAGAATGTCCGGGGAAATATAGTCCGGACGGGTGGAAAGCCGAAGCGAACCGACGCGCCCGTCCTTCACATAGGCATAAGCGTCCTCCAAAAGACGCACCATGAGCGCGCGGTCGATGCCGGTAAAGCTGCCGCCGAAAAAGGCAATCTGAATGTTCTCGGGTGCAAGTGTAAGGTGGGAGAGCGCGTGGTCGATCTCGGGACGAATGTCGCGGTCGGCTTTTTCGCGCACACCCGTGATGGCACGTTGGTCGCAGAACACGCAGGCCTTCGTACAGCCCTCGTGCGGGATAAAGACAGGAATGTTGGCGTGTTTCATGCCTCGTCCTTGACCTCGCCGAACAGGCGTAAGGCTTCCTTGGCGGCCTGTTGCTCCGCTTCGCGTTTGGAATAGCCGAAGCCGCCGCCGATGACGTTGTTGTTGAGCGACACCTGCACCTCGAAGGTGCGATTGTGGGAGGGGCCGGATTCGCTGATGACCGTGTATTCCAAAATATCGCCGCGATTGTGTTGGATGAATTTTTGCAACAGCGTTTTGTAGTCCTCGGTCGCACCGCTCTGCATGAGCTTTGCGGCCGCCTTTTTTATGTACGGCAAAACAAAGCGTCGTGCCTTTTCGAACCCGCCGTCCAGATACACCGACGCGATGACCGCCTCAAAGGCGTCCGCCAAAATGGACTTGCGACGTCTGCCGCCGGTGTTTTCCTCGCCGCGCCCCAAAAGAAGGAGCTCACCGAGACCGATTTCGGTCGCATAGTCGTATAAAGCGTTTTCGCAGACAACGCCCGCGCGTATTTTGGTCAAATCGCCCTCGAACAGGTCGTGATTTTCCTTGAACAGATAGACGCTGGCGATGAGGGACAGAACCGAGTCACCCAAAAATTCCAACCGTTCGTTGCAGCGCGACTCCACGCCGCGCGCCTTGTTTTCGTTGGAATACGAGGAATGCGTGAGCGCGGTGGCGGCGAGATTCCGATCCTTGTAGACGTAACCGATGCGTTTTTCCAATTCCGTGACAGTATCCTGAAGCATGATAACTCCTTCGTTATTTGTTGGCGGCGGAGGCGGCAAAGTGCGCGATCTCGTCGATCATACCGCTTGCGGCGTAGTTCTTTGCCTGAAGCACACAATAGGAGATGCTTTTGGCGTTCGACGAGCCGTGCGCCTTGATGACCGGTTTGGCAATGCCCAAAAAGGGAGCTCCGCCGTATTCCGAATAATCCATATCTTTTTTCAGCTGTTCCAAGCTTCCCTTGACGAAAAGCGCTCCCAATTTACTCGGCAGATTGCGGTAAAACAGCTTTTTGAGGGTCGATTTGACAAACAGCCCCGTGCCCTCGCACATTTTCAAGACGATGTTTCCGGTAAAGCCGTCGGCCACCATTACATCCGCTTTTCCTTCGGGAATTTCGCGTCCCTCGATGTTTCCGATAAAGTTGAGCGACGGATTCTTCTTCAACAGCTGATAGGCCTCGCTTTGCAGCGGCGTTCCCTTGTGCTCTT
>CAZYFX010000049.1:0-2103 GCA_964646725.1 uncultured Oscillospiraceae bacterium | reverse complement strand
GATGAGCGCGACTTTGGGGCTTTGGATTCCCATGACCTTTTCCATGAACAGACTGCCCATAACGGCGAAAAACTCCAGATTTTCGGGGGTACAGTCGGTTTGAGCACCCGCGTCAGCGAGCATGGTGGGGCTTCCGAGAGGAATGATCGCACCGAGTGCGGCGCGACGAACGCCCTTGATGCGGCGGAGTTTTAAGGTCGCTCCGGTGAGCAGAGCGCCGGTGTTGCCGGCACTGATGAGCGCGTCGCCCTCTCCGGCTTTGAGAAGTCCGAGGGAGATGACCATGGAGCTGTTTTCCTTTTCGGCGCTCATAACGTCGCCGGGTGCGTCCTCCATGGTGATGTGCGGTCCGGGAGCGTTTACGATGCGTGCGTCGGCCAGCGAGAGCTTGTTCTGTTCTGCGATCGAATGTATCGTGTCCTCTTCACCGACCAAGATCGCGTTCACACCGTATTTGGCGCAGCCGTCGAGCGCGCCCTTGACGATCTCCTCGGGGGCGTTGTCGCCGCTCATGCAGTCAATGATGATATTCATACCGTGTATTCCTTTCCTGCGGCCGCAAGCGGTTATTTTGCGCTCTTACCGTCGGTTTTCTTTTTGGTGCTCCGTGTTTTGACGGAGGCGTTGTAGGAGCATTCCTTGTCACAGCAGACAAACACGTCCTCTTTGCCGCGCTTCTGCATGAGCATTTTGCCGCATGTCGGGCATGTTTTGTCGGTCGGGGTGTCATAGGACGAGAACTTGCATTTCGGGTAGGTCGAACAGCTGTAGAACGATGTGCGGTTACGTCCGCGACGAATGGCCAATTTTTCGCCGCACAGCGGGCAGGGGAAATCGACCTCTTTGGTGATGGGCTTGGTGCCCTTGCAGTCCGGGTAAGCGGCGCAGGCGTAGAAATTGCCGTAACGTCCGCGACGGATGACCATCGGGCCGCCGCATTTGTCGCACTTCACATCGTCCGGTGCGGGCACGGGCTCTTTTTCTTCCTTGACGATGGGATTGCCGTCCTTGTCGAGCGCCTTGGTGTTTTTGCATTCGGGATAGCGGGGGCAGGCGGCGAACTTTCCGAAGCGGCCGCTTTTGACAATCATGCGGCTTCCGCATTTTTCGCAAAGTATATTGGTTTCGACCACCGGAAGCTTGTAGCTTTCGCGGTCGATGTTCACAAGCGCGTCCTCCACCTCTTTTTCAAAATCGGCGTAGAACGGACGAAGCACGTCGAGCATGGTTTTTTCGCCGTTTTCCACTGCGTCGAGCGATTCCTCCATGCCGGCCGTGAAGCCGTAGTCCACGATCTCGGCGAAGTTGTCGCACATCAGTTTGGTGGTCAATTCTCCGAGTGTGGTGGGCACAAGAGTTTTGGCCTCGCGCTCGACATAGCCGCGCTGAATGATGGTGGTCACGGTCGAAGCAAAGGTACTGGGACGGCCGAGGCCGCGTTCCTCAAGCGCCTTGACGAGCGTACCCTCGGAGTAGCGGGCGGGGGGCTGAGTGAAATGCTGTAAGGGCGTGACGGCGGTGCAGTCGAGCACCTCGCCTTTTTCGACCGGCGGCAGGATGTTATCCTTTTCGCCGTCGTCATCGCTCTTGTCATCCGCTTTGTAGTCGTACAGTGCCATATAGCCCGGAAAACGCACGGTATAGCCCGAGCTGCGAAAAGGATAGGATGCGCATTCGGTGTCTATGGTGACCGTATCGAGCACGGCCGAAGCCATTTGACTGGCCAAAAAGCGCTCCCAGATGAGCTTGTAGAGCTTGTACTGATCGTTGGACAGATAGTCCTTGATGTCCTTGGGCGGGTATTTCATATACGAGGGACGGATCGCTTCGTGTGCGTCCTGGGCACCGTTGCGGGACTTGTAGAAGCGGCGCTTTTCGGGGTAGTAATCATTCCCGTAGACCCGTTTGATATACTCCTCGGCGCTGTCGGCGGCGACCTGCGAAATGTGCACGGAGTCGGTACGCATGTAGGTGATGATACCGTGCGTTCCGCCCGAGCCGAGGGAAATGCCTTCGTACAGCTCTTGCGCGGTTTTCATGGTTTTGGCCGAAGAGAAGCCGAGACGCTTATAGGCCTCCTGCTGGAGGGTGGAGGTGATAAAG
>CAZYFX010000048.1:0-13554 GCA_964646725.1 uncultured Oscillospiraceae bacterium | reverse complement strand
TTGGGAGCCGCAGACAAGCACGGTGTCGCTCGGCGGGAAGAATTACGATTGGCTGGATCAGATGGTGTATGTCGATTATGAGGTCAGTAAGTCGGTGAACACCATTGCGGTATTGAAGCCACAATCAAAGGCACTGGACGGTATGCTTTACGATCGGGGCTTGATAATGGAGTTGCATTACGGACATGGAGACGGCATATTAAAGCTCAACGACGGAACACAGCTTTGCTATCAGGAAATTTCCTATTTGCTGAACAAAAATTATAAGGAGTTCAGCGGTAGTATATTTGTGCTGGATTATCATAGAGGTTGCAGGCGTGAACAGCACGCGTTAGTTAAAATCTACGGAGATGGTGAGCTGCTGTATACTTCTCCGCTTTTGACCAGCGGCAGCCGTTCGCTTAATTTTTGCATTGATGTGGAAGATTGCAAAGTATTGAAGATCAAGGTCGAAATACCGAATGTGGAAGACACAAACGGGCGTGTGGATATCGGCCTCGGCGACGCACGTCTGTCGAAAAAATAATGGAAGATCCGTTTTCTTTGCGATTTTATTTTCTCGGAAATTTTGCAAATTGTTGACTATTGACAAGTCAAGGATGCTGTGATACAATGTATTAAAACTACAATCAAACGACGGGCGCTCCGAAAAAAACAAAAGCGAGGGATACGGGATGAATACGGAACAAAAGAAAATCCTGACGGTAGCCATCATCGGCTTCGGCGCACGCGGCTACGCATATGGGGCGTATATGCACGAGCGCCCCGAGCGGTTTCGCTTAACGGCGATATGCGACATCGACCCGAAGCAATTAGACAAGGCGCGCACGATCTTACATTTGCCCGAGGAAGCTCTGTTCGACAGCGAAGAACGTTTTTTCGAGGAAAAACGCGCCGATTTGATCTATATCGCCACCTACGACCGTGAACACGTTCGGCAGGCGGTGCGCGCCATGCGCTTGGGCTACGATGTGCTGTTGGAAAAGCCGATCTGCGATTCCTTCGAAGAAGCGGACGCGCTTCTTGCTACACAGGAAAAAACGAAAAGTCGGGTCTTTGTCTGCCATGAACTTCGCTACGGCGTGATGTACGAAAAGCTGTACGAGCTCTTGCAAAGCGGTGTGATCGGAAAGCTGATGACCATCGACCATTTCGAGCGGGTCGCATACTGGCACATGGCGCAGGCGTATGTGCGCATACAGTCGGAACAAAGCGCGTATGCCACCATTCTTGCCAAATGCAGTCACGATCTCGATTTAATCGTCCGTTTTGCGGGAAGCGAATGCCGCACGGTAAGCTCGATCGGAGGACTCGGATTCTTCCGTCGGGAAAATGCGCCGGAGGGAGCGACCGCACGGTGCCCCGACTGTCCGCACGTCGAGTCCTGCACCTACAGTGCCAAAAAGATATACATCGACGGCTGGCATGAAAACGGGTGTCCGGACTATGTGTGGCCGTACAACAAGGTATCGCTTCGCAAGCCGACCGACGAGGCGTCGCTATACGAAGGACTTCGCACGAAATGCTTCGGAAAGTGCGCTTTTTTGTGCGGTGTGGAAGCCGAAAAGCAAGTGGCCGATCATCAGCTTGTACAAATGCAGTTTGAAAACGGCGTAACGGCGTCCTTGAAGATGGTGTTCGGTGCGACGGCGGGACGGCGCATCAATCTGTTCGGCACCGAGGGCGAACTGCTCATGGACGAACGGCGTGGCGTGATCGAGATCATGCCCTACGGAAAGCCGAAGGAGACGGTTTCGTTTGCTTCGCTTGCGGATCGACAGGGACACGGCGGCGGGGACAGCCGTCTGATCGAGGATATGTATGCGGTCTTGGCCGAGGGTCGCACCGAAGGGCGCACACCGCTTCGCGAATCGATCGAATGTCATAAGATCGGCATAGCCGCCGAGCATTCGAGAGCGGATGGCGGAAAAACGGTTAAGGTACACGAATAAAATCATGAAACATCCGCAAGGAGAAAATGACCTTTGCGGAAAAAAAGAGCTGTAGTCGGCTTGATCGAAAGATCGGTCGGCTACAGCTCTTTTCGGTTCACGGCGGTTTGCGCGTCCGTCGGCGTTTGGGGCGGACGGTCATGCAAGCGTGGATGATGGATTTAAAAAGTGTTCGTTTTTTGCATAATTTCCGTGCCGCGCGTTATACTAAAAGCGGCGAACACGCCGAAAAATCATAGCGTAAGAAAGGAACGGATCGTATGTCACCGAAGGAACTTTTGTATATCAAGGACGCGCTGGGGCACGAGAAGCAGTTGAAGGACTGTTTTTCGGATTTTGCCATGCAGTTAAATGACGCGGAGCTTAAAAATTTCGTGCAGGGTCTTTGCACCAAAACGCAGACGGATTTTGACCGATTCTATGCACTGTTAAGCAAATAAAGCGAAACAAAGGAGAACGAACGATGGATGATAAGCTGATCATGGACAACATTCTGACCTCGGTCAAGAGCGTATGCGACCTCATGCTTCACGGAAGCATCGAATCCGCCACGCCCGACGTGCATACCGCGTTTACCGCCGGTTTGAACGATACGCTGTGTATGCAGAACGAGATCTACAACAAGATGTCCCAAAAGGGCTGGTATCCGACCGAAAATGCCGAGCCGCAGAAGATCGAAGCCGCCAAGCAGCAGTTTGCGGCGGGGAAATAGGCGTAAATAAAGTTTGTGGGATACGAACCGAAATCGTATCCCACAGTTATCTTTTTGCGTTCTCTCCCTCAGTCAGCTTAAGGTATCCGCATACGCCGACTGATATGTGTTCATAGTGCATCCCTGCAAGGAAAGCGGGTCATACTTTTTCGCTTGTACGAAAAAGTATCAAAAAGCACCCCAAAGGGTTGCGACCCTCTGGACTCCCGGGGACGGTTCAAAACTCATGACGTTGCACTTGCCGAAAACACGCGGGTAGAAGCCTAAACCTTTTTGCACGAATTTTGTCGCGATAATTGGAGCGGCGCTTCGCCGCCCGCATGGGAGGTTTTGAACCGGTGCGAAGGGTATAGGCTACATCTAACGCAAGATCGTTACTTTGCGGAAACGACATAGGTACTGCAAGCTTAACAGCAGGATAATATCATAAAGCGGATAGTGCAGTGGCAATATTGAGTTTGCTGAAATGATTTAGCGTACTGTCCCTGTCCGCAAACCGAAAAATTCGCACTTACCATGGGCTCCCTTGTGTAAAGGGAGCTGTCAGCTCGGCTGACTGAGGGATTGAGCTGCTTTTGACCCTCTTGTTCTACTTTATTTCTACCGTCGCCGCTTCGCACAACGGGCTCAAATGTCGGTCGAGTAAGAATGCCGTGAGCGTATCGACACCGCTAAGCTTCAAGCCGAGCTCGCTTATCGCCGTCGTGCCGTTCGTCGCCTTGCCGCTGTATACATCGAGCAGACGGCCGCCGCCGTAGACCGCCGCATAGACCGTCGAATCGGTCGGTGCGTTTTCGACCGTCAGCGAGTCCGTACTCAAGGAGAGTGACGACGCGACCCGCACCAGCTTCACAACGCTGTCGGCATACGAAACCGTGAACCGACTGCGGTCGGAAACAACGTAGGCACTGACATCCGTTTCACAGGCGGTCGTGACATCTCCGTCGCCGCTTTCGAGCGTCACGCCGACCAACGTCGTCTGTTTGCTCTCGGTGCTTCCCGCCGTGACCGTATTGCCGCTTGTCAAATAGAGGTTACTTTCTTCGTCGGTCGTTCCCGCGCTCGTTTTGATCTTGTTTCCGGTCACCCGAACGCCGCCGTTCACGGTCAATGCCGAACTGTTCACGTAAACGCCCGCGCCGGTCGCGGCGAAGTTTCCGGTTATGCTCGTGTCGGTAAGGCTCACTGTCGCCGAGCCGTGAAACGAAAGACCGCCGCTTGTCTGGCCCGCCGTGTTGCCGCTCACGGTCACACCGGTAAGGCTCACCGCACCCGCCTTCGAATGGCGGTAGATTGCGCCGCCGTCATCCGTAGCCGTGTTGTTTTTGATCGCGCCGCCGGTTGCGGTCAAAGTCGAACTTCCGTATATATAAATACCGCTTCCGCAACGGGATGTGTTGTTGCTTATTTCGCCGCCGGTCATATTCATATAACTTGCATCGGACAGATGAACGCCGCCGCCATCACCGACAGCACTGTTGCCTGTGATCGAACCGCCGCTTAAGGTAAAACTGTTTTTTGATACTTCGTAATAAACACCGCCGCCGGCTCCCTTTGCCGTGTTGTTTTTGATCGTGCCGCCGCTCATCTCGGCAACCGCGCCATAACTGACATAAATGCCGCCGCCATGTAAGGTAGCCGTATTTTCCTCAATTGCACCACCGGATATAAAGATAGTAGAAGCAGAGTAATATGCATACAAACCGCCGCCGCGCTTCGCAGAGTTTTTCTTGATCGTTCCGCCTTGTATATTGATGGTCACGCCGGAGAAACCGTAGATCGCGCCGCCATAAATACCCGCCGTATTTCCGCTGATTTCACCGCCGTTTACCGTCAAGGTTGAAGAGATCCACACTGAGACCGCGCCCCCCTCCGTCGTCGCGGAGTTGTTTTGGATCAGAGCGCCGTCGTTCACCGTCACAGAGCCGTACCGATAGCCTGCGACACCGCCACCGTAGTACGCCGAATTGTTGCGCACGATCGAGCCTGACTCTAAGATAACGGACGCGTAAGAAGTGTAAATGCCGCCCCCCTGATTAGATGATCCATAGCTTCCTCCTTCGGCACGGTTGTTTTCCACAACGGCACCCGAACCGAGCGTAAGTGTGGTTCCGCTACTGACTTCATAAATTCCGCCGCCTAAGATTGCGTTGTTCTCTTTTATGACCGAGTTTTCGATGTTTAATGAGCGATACGAGCAGATCGCGCCGCCGGAGCTTCCGGCCGTGTTTCCGCTTAATGTTACTCCCGTCAGAGTCATTGTTTCGGAAAAGTCGCGCAGATGGATCGCGCCGCCCTGATTTGTGGCCGTGCAGTTTGTGATCGTACCGCCGGTCATGGAGAAAAGCGCGTTATCGCACGCATAGATACCGCCGCCGTTTTTGCCCGCGCAGTTTGTAATCGTACCGCCGGTCACGGTCAGCCCGCCGCCGCTTTCCACATAGATACCCGCACCGCTATCCGCCTTTCCGCCGGTGATCGTGCCGATTCCCGCCGTACTCGTGTCCTGTAGCGTGAGCGAACCTGTGCCCTTAACGGTCATAATGCGGTCATTGCCTGTCTGGGTGAGGGTATAACCGTTTAAGTCGAACGTCAGCTTTCCCGCTACTTTGAGCGCTTCCGTAAGCTCGGCGTTTCGGATGAGCTTGACCGTTCCACCGTTTGCATTGTCAAACGCCGTCTGTACTTCATAATAGCAGACACCGTTTACTTCGGCCACGCGATACACTCCACAGCGTGTGCAGGGATTGCTTGTCGTGATGTGTCCGAGTGCCGCTTGGCCGGTGGGCTCGGTTTTGGTAGCCGTCTCACACACCGAACAGGTATACAGCTTATAGCCGTCCTTCGTACAGGTCGGCTCGAAGGTGGAAGTCAAGCTCCAGGTGTGTTTGGCCATGGCGATGGGTTCGGTTTTTGTGGCCGTCTTACATACCGAACAGGTGTAAAGCGTCGAGCCTTCTTCGGTACAGGTGGAGGGTATTACGCTTGTTTCTTCCCAGCTGTGATCGATCATATCCGTCTCGTCGCCGTTATAGGTATCGCCGCATGCGGAGCAGGTGTAGACCGTATAGCCCTTGGCGGTACAGGTCGGAGCCACGACCGACGTTGCGGTATGCTTGTGACCTGTTTTGTCCACAAAACTGTCTTTATAAATTCTGCCGCACACCGAACAGGTATACTTCGTGTAGCCGTCCTCGGTACAGGTCGGCGCGACGGTGCTCACGCTCCAGGTGTGGTATTCGCAGTCGGCGGAATGTAACTGCCATTCCGACAGCTGCATACAGTCGTTGCCGCCGTTTGCGGTTATGTGCAACTTATAATATCGGTAGCTTCGCGTGTTGTCGGGAATGTCAAAGGTAAACGGTGTGATGTTCACGTCCTGCATGACCGTGTCGTTTGTCACGGTGTGGATGGCCGTCCAGGTACCGGTTCCGTCCGTTTCGTTGCAGTCGTTGCAGCCGTACAGCACCCAGCTCTTGGGATTGCGCCCCTTTACGTCGCCGGAATCGTTTCCCGTAATGAAAACGTATTTTTCGAGCGTGATGGGTGAGGAGGCTTTGACGATAATCGTCGCTTCTCCGAACGAGGAAACGCACCATTTGGTGCTTGTCGAGCCGTCGATCAGTTTTTCCGGACCTTCGTTCGAAGCGCCGCCCGTGCCGCTCACAACGGAAAAGGTAACGCCCGGTACGACGGATGTCCATTTGGCGTAAACCGTCATATCGTTCTCGGCGCGGCTGTCGGCGGTGTAGGCTTCGCCCCAAACACCGTTTGTGCCGTCTTTCGTGTACCAGCCGTCAAACGTACACAATAAGCGTGTCGGCGGGGTGGTCGGCAGTCCCTCGTCAAAACCGAGTACCGACGGAGAGGGCTCGGTATCGCCGCCGTTTTTGTCAAACGTGACACGCGCCTTGCGCCACTTGGCGTAAACCGTCATGCTTTCGGTTACGGTTGCGGAAGCCGTAAACTCCGTGCCCCATTCGCCGTCCGTGCCGTCGGCGGTATACCAGCCTTCAAAGATGTAGCCGTAGCGCGTGGGAGCGTTCGGCAGGCTGTCGAGCTTTGTCGCACTTGCGTCGGCAAGATAAAAAACTTCAGCCGTGGGCGAACCGCTGTAGTTTTCGTCAAAGGTGACACGGGAGATGCCGTCCATAACGTTCACCTCGTATGCAAAGCTTGCTAAATCAAGCTCGCAGTCGTCGTTGATCTGCTCGTAGATTGCATACAGGCGGTCACCCTCGTTGTAATCGAAATCGTCGGGCAGGGTGAGGGTCACCTCTCCGTACGAGGAGGTTTCCGATGCGAGGTTTTTCAGCTTGCCGTAATAACGCACAACGTTGTCTCGCTCGATGAAAGCCGAAACATATTCGTTGGCGGCACGCAGATTCGTTCCGGTGTAGCCGAAGGTCACGGTGTTTCCCGTGCGCGCAGAGCTGCTTACGCGGAAACTGCTGTGTGCCGAATCGAATACGGTGAGCTTATATTCGTTCGTTTCGCTTTCGGCGACCGCCGTCAATCTGTCGGCCTCCTTGCCACCGTCCGGGTCGGAGACCAGCATAACTCTGCTCAAGTCCAAAGTAAAGGCGGGACGGATAAAATAGCATTTGGTCATGTCGCCGTTCGGTTGAAATTTCCCGCCGAGAAAACCGGTTCCTGTGACAACGAACGGATGCTTAGCGGCGTTTTCCGTTACACTGACGGTAAATCCGCTTAAATCAGCCGTTCTGTTGTATTTTCCTCCTTCCCTTGCAAACAGTGTATACGTGGTTTGGCGGCTTTCTTCGGTCGCCATACCGTTGTTCGGGTCTTCCAGCTCATTCTTGTTAAGAATATAGAGATAGTCATTATATGCATTGTATTCCCTATAATACCCATATTTACTGCGATAGAAAACCTTCTGCTCATTTTCGGTGAAAGCGGAATCCTTGAAGTTATCCGCTTCGGCGGAAAAATCCGTTCCGTCCGCATTTTCGGAAGCGGAATAGCCGTTCAAGTACGAGCGTAAAGCACTTCGGGAATAAGAAACATCCGTCGTTTGGCTGTAATACATCAGCTCAAGACACACGTCGGAGATACAGAGCATTAAGTCGGGAATGTCTTCGTTGCGTGAAAGTACACGCCATTTGATCGGCTCAATGGAATAGTAGAGCTCATAGCCGTAATTGGTGCTGGTAACCCAGTCTACGTTTTCCGTCCCGACCGGGTCGCCCTTTTCGTCCTTGTCATATTGACTCCACAAATAGCTCTGCGGATAGCGTCCCAAATAGATCGCGACCTTTTGCGCGGACGGAAGTCCCGCTCCGGTCATGACCTTTCGATAATCCGACCTCCAGCGTGCATACACCGTCGTATCGACCGAAAGCATCGACGGATCGGTGAACTCTTCGCCCCAATTCGCTCCCGAACCGTCCTTTGTGTACCAACCCAAAAACGTGTAGCCTACTTTGGTCGGCGCAGTCGTCGGCAGTCCCGCACTTGCGACGGAGGACGCGGGCGAAGCGTCGGTATCGCCGCCGTTCTTGTCGTAGGTGACGACCGTCTCGTGCCACTTGGCATAGACCGTCAAATCCCCCGAAACGCCGTCGGTTGAGGTAATCTGTGTGCCCCATTCGCCGTTCGTGCCGTCGGCGGTATACCAGCCGTCAAAGACATAGCCGAACCGCACGGGGGCGGGGTTCGGAAGTCCTCTGTCCGTACCCATGATCTTATAAGGCACACCGATATCGGCGTCGGTGGCGTTATAGGTGATAACGCCGCTCGGTGCATCGTACAGTAAGGAAAACTCGGAAAGCTGCATCAGACCGTCGGAATCTCCCGCGCACTTGAGAATCACAAGTTTGTAATACCGATAGCAGTCCTCGCTTCCGTTGACCGTAAAGGTATACGGCGTAAAGTTTACCGCTCCCAAGGTGCTGTTGTCCGTCATGATGTGGACGGCCGTCCAGGTGCCGCTTTTTTCCGTTTCGTCGTAGTCGTTCGAGCCGTACAGCACCCAGCTTTTCGGATTGCGCTCGGGATGGGAAGCCGTATCGTTGGCCGTGGTGAGGATATAGGCATTGGCGCGAACTTTTTGCGCGGCCTTAAACACGATGTACGGTTCATCCGCGACAGGCACGCACCATTTCGTGCTTGTGTCGCCGTCAAGCAGACTGCCGTAGCTTTCGCTGTCTTTGCCGCTTCGCTCGGTGCCGTCAAGTGCGGTGAGAAGGCTCATATCCGTATAGCTTAGCGAAAGCTCCGAAAGCTGCATAAATTCGGAACCTTGCGTAGCCGTGATTTCAAGCTTGTAATAGAGGTAGCCCGCCGTATTAGACGAAAGGGAAAACGAGTAGTCCGTGTAGTTTTTGTCCTGCATCGTGGTGTCGTCCGTCACGGTGTGGATGGCGGCCCAGGTCGCACTTCCGGCCATTTCGCCGTAGTTGTTCGAGCCGTACAGCACCCAGCTTTTCGGATTGCGCCCGGTCGCGGTCTCGTTGTCGTTTCCCGTCGTGAAGGTGTAGCCTGTCACCACGACGATCTTTGACGCTTTAAACACGATATACGCGCCGTTAAAATCCGACACGCCCCACTTGGTGCCGTTGCTTGCGGTTTTTTTGCCGTCCAACAGTTTGTCGTAGCTTTCACCGCTTACACCGGAAGTTCCCTCAAGCGCGGTAAAGGTCACCGCGTCGGTCTCATCGGCTGCCGCCGAAAACGAAAGCGGCGAGAGCGGAAAGAGTGTCAGACACAGGGTCATGACCAAAAGCAAGGATACGAATCGTTTGATTTTCATGATGATGCCTCCTTATGATGCTTATATTTGTGATCTGCTTTATTTGTCTTTACGGATTTGCGACATATCGAAGCGCACGGACAGTTCCTCGAACAGTCCCCGCAAAATGTGGTGAGCGGCTTCCTTAATGTCCATTCCGAGCACGAGCGCGATGGCTTCGTCGATCTCGTTTTGCGGCACGTTGTAGGCCTTTAAGCTCATGGAAAGAAAACGCGACAGCTTGCGTTCCAGCGTGAAATACGGGTCACACGGCCGTGCCATGTAGTTGCGCATGATGCCGGACGAACCGATCTCCGTTTCGTAAAAATCGCTTTCGGTGAAATCGGGGTTGTAAAGGCAAAAAATCTGCCGCAGCTCGTCGGTCGTGCGTCGATGCAGATATTCCGCCGCCGTCGGATTGGAATACGCCTCCACATACACCTCGCGCAAGCTTTCGTTCAACTCGGTCAAGGTGATTTGGATGGCCGTTTCGACGGCATACAGGCAGATCGGCTTGAGCTTTTCGGTGTGGAGCGTTTTCGCCGCCGCGAACTGACTGTCGAACATGATGGCGGCAAGGTCGAGCAAAACGCCGTCCTTGGTGCCGAAAATGTTCTGGAACGACGAAAGCGAAACGCCCGCTTCCTTGGCGATGGCCGAAAGGGTCGTTTTGTAGTAGCCGAACTGCAAAAACAGCTTGACCGACGCGGCCAAAATGCGCTTTTTGGTGATGCTTTTTTCTTCCTGTCTGGTCACTTTTATTCTCCTGTGGGTGATTTCGTGGTAAGTTTATTATAATTATATCATAAATATATTCGGATGTCAATATAAAAAAGAGACTGCGGGAGGCAGTCTCGAAAGTTTAAGTGGATTGTTATCTCGAATCGGGATGGTGCGTTTCATGCGCTTCGCCGCCGCAAAGCAAGCTGTCGGCAAATTGTTCGGCAACACGGGCACTTCGTCCGCCCTTGGCCAGCGCAAAGGCTTCGGCGCGTAGGGACAGCTCGTTTTCGTCCATCGTAATGCCATGCGCCCGTACAAGCGTCGAAACGATCTGCATGTACAGCTGCTTGTTTGGCTTGGAGAACAGAACGGTCAACCCGAATCGCTCGGATAAGGACATCAGCTCCTCGATCGCGTCGCGACGGTGAATCTCGTCTCCCTCTCGCGCCGAAAACGTCTCCTTGACCAGGTGTCGGCGGTTGCTGGTGGCGTAAATGACCGCGTTGGACGCCTTAACCGAGGCCGAGCCTTCCAGCGCCGCCTTTAAGGACGCATAGCCGTCATCGTCGGCGGCAAACGACAGATCATCCACGAATAAAATGAATTTTAACGGATTTTCCGCGATCTCGCCCATGAGTAACGGCAAAAGCGCCAGCTGCTCCTTGCGCAGTTCGACCAAACGCACGCCCTCGTCGCGGAAATGATTGGCCACCGCCTTGACGGTGGAGGATTTTCCCGTTCCCGCGTCTCCGCACAAAAGGACGTTTGCCGCCGGTCGGCCGTCGATGAGCGCACGGGTGTTGTCGATGACCTCTTGTCGTTCGCTTTCGTAGCCCACCAGAGACGAAAGCGTGATGGGGTCGGGCGAAAGCACCGGGACAAGCTGTGCGTTCTCGCCCACGCGGAACATGCCGTATTTCGCATACATGCCGTAGCCGTAGCGGTTGGCTTTTTCAAGACGCGGCAAGAGAATTTCGGAAAAATCGAACGATGTGTTGTCGAAGCCCGCAAGCGAGGTCGGAAGCGACATCGCCGTCAAAAGCACCGGTGCGGTCAGGTGGGTAAGGGACGAAAAAACGGAAAGCTCGTACAGAAAGCAGTCGCGCATGGCGCGCGGTATGTCCTTTTTGGAGGCGGATAACCGATAATAGGTGTTGTCGTCGCATTCCAGACGGTTTTTCAAATACACGCCGAGATCGCCGCCGACCGCATACAGTGCTCCCAAAAAGGCGGCATATGCTTCGGTTTTGACAAGCACCGAAGCATTTTCGTCCGCACCGAGGCGAACCAAATTCTTCAAATGCTTTAAGACCGGTTCTTCGAGCACGGAGCGGAAAAAGACGATACGGGCAAGCTCGAGCGACAGGGTTTCGGGATTCGGATTCATAGCAAAGCTCCTTGCGGGGGATAAAGATTTTACAGATATTTTTTTACGATTGCTTCGCCTTTCTCCTTCTTGCGAAGCATATCCTTTACCAGCGCAAACTGGTTGCGGGCGCGGTCGAGATTGTGTGTGGCATACGCGGTCTTGAAATAGACGTCGCCGTCGATGTAGTCGGCCAAAAAGCGTGTGCCGCACTCGTAGGTCATCAAAATGACCGAGGTGTAGACCAGTTCCTTTTCGCGCGGCGTGAGCACCGAAGCGGCGCTTTCGAGATACCCCTTGGCAAAGGCTTCGAACAGTTCGAGGTCAAACCAAACCTTGTCCCAATCGGTGCAGTCCTCGGCGGCCGAAGAAGCGCCGAAGCGCATGGCGTCCCCGAAATCGTACAGATAGGAGCCGCTCATGACCGTGTCTAAATCGATCAAACACAACCCCTTGTCGGTCGCGTTGTCGAACAGAACATTGTTGAGCTTGGTGTCGTTGTGGCTGACGCGAAGCGGAACCGAGCCGTCGGCCAGAGAATCCGTGATGAGCGACGCGATGTTTTCGAGCGACAGCGCAAAATCGATTTCTTCCTTTACGGAATCGGCGCGTCCCGAGGCATTGCGTTCGACCGATTTTTTCAAGTTATCCACACGCTTGGGGGTGTTGTGAAAATCCGGAATGACCGTGAACAGCTTTTCGGCATCGAAATCGGCCAACAGCTTCTGGAATTTTCCGACAGCCAAAGCCGCCTGGTACAGCACCGCCGGCGTTTTTTCGTCGTTTACGGTGTAAACGTCATCGATGAAGGTGTACGCGCGGAAAGCACCTTCTTCGCCCTCGTACAGATTTTTTCCGTCAGTCGTGCGCAAGAAGTGGAGCGTTTGACGTGTGGCGTCCTCGCCGTTTTTCTCCAATTTTTCGGTAATGTATTCGGTCACGGCGCAGACGTTATCCATCACACCGCGCGGATTGGTAAACACGTCGGTGTTGATGCGCTGAAGCACGGTGTTTCCGACACGATAGGTCGAATTGATGTGTCCTTCGCCGAGGGGCACGGGCGTTCCTGTTAAGCCGAAAGCGGCCAAAACGTTTTCCAACATAGCTACAATCTCCTTTATGTTTTATATTCCTATTATATCAGTGTTTTTTGTTTTTTGCAAGCCCCCCGAACACGGATTTTGTATTTTTCTTCGGGCGCTGCCGTGTGATTTATCGATACGTTGTGTAAACCTCTCCCGGTTCATCGGCAAAAAAGAGCGGCAGATAGCGTTCGAAATTCGGCGGGAGCTTGCTTTTCTTCAATTCCTCCGGCGTTATCCAAAACACGCGCCCTTCCTCGGTTTCATCCACAAGCTCACCTGAAAAATCGTCCGCACGATAAGCGAACACAATGTATTTTTCGTCCTTTTCCGTGTTGTCCCAATGGATGATGCCGCAAAAATGCAAGCTTTCGACGGTCAGCCCCGTTTCCTCGCGCACCTCGCGTATCGCCGATTGCTCGAAGCTTTCGCCCGGGTCAACGTGACCGCCGGGAAAAGCAAGTCCGCACCAGTATTTCACGCGCTCTTGAACCAAAACGCGGCCGTCCGCGCGGCGAAGCATGACCATGTTGGTAAATTCCGTGCTGTATTCTTTATTCATATGCGTCGTTCCTCATTCCTTTTTCATTACAATTATAATGCAAGCGGCGGCGCTTGTCAATGCGGGCGCGGGAAAAGCGGAAAAATTCCGAAAAATATTTACAAACCGCTCCGTGCGATATATATCGACGAATATGTAAAAAAAATGTAAACTTGCCGCATTTTCTATTCCGTTTTACTTTGGTTTTTGGTATAATACATTTCGTGAGCCTATGCCCACAAATACTATTTTTATCACACACACAGCGCGTTTTCGGCAAGGGTGTCCGCTCGGTCGGATAAGCCGTGTTCAAGAGACGGCTGTGGTGGAAAAAACCCAAAGGAGGACATTTTTATGTCAGTAATTTCAATGAAGCAGCTGCTTGAAGCAGGCGTCCATTTCGGACATCACACCAGAAGATGGAACC
>CAZYFX010000047.1:0-13869 GCA_964646725.1 uncultured Oscillospiraceae bacterium | reverse complement strand
CCACGGAATATTTGCTTGGCAGCAGTGGTTCTTATGTTGTCGAAGCCCACGAAAAAGGCGGCGCAAAGGCGGCGCATGACATTGATGAGCTTGTCAGCGAAGTGACCGATATGTTTACCGGTGGCAAGCTGAGTGAAGAAGCTCTGGAAGGCGCAATGAAGGCTTTGAACGAAGCCTATTGGATTGCAAAAGAAAATAAGAAATACGCACCCAAAAAGTACCGCAAGGAAACCGAGTAAGAGTAATGCCAATCGGATCAGTGGTACGATTAGCACAACAACGAAGGATTACATTATCAATTATCAGGATTTGCAAGAAATTGGGATGACTGACAAACTTGCACTTCCGACCTTAATTGCACTGTGTTCTATTGCACTGGGTAAACCGACAATCAGCAGTTTGGCTGTCCTTGGAGAAATCAGCATTACAAGAAAAATAATTGAAAAAATTATCCATTCCGCATTTTTACAAATACAGGGCTGCCTCGTGATTCGTTGAGACAGCCCTGTTTCTTTTAAAATATATTGCGGACGCAAATGTTTTCGTCAAAGACAACAATGTCGGCGGCACATCCCGCTTCCAGCCGTCCGACCGCGCTAAGTCCCATGATATCGGCCGGTACGCAGGTCATCATATATACCGCGTCCGTAACGGACATTCCGACCTCCTTTACCAGTGTGCGGATGAGTCGGTCGGCCGTCGCAATGCTTCCGGCAAAGGCACTTCGGTCGCGCAGCTTGCAAACGCCGTCCTCAATCACATACTCCACGCCACCCAGGGTCGTTCCTTCTCCCGCGTCAAGCCCGGCAAGTGCCAGACTGTCGGTAACGAGACACACCCTGTCGCGCCCCTTGAGCTTGATGATCAACCGAATGAGCTCCGTCGGCAAATGCTTTCCGTCGGCAATGATTTCCGTATACATTCCGTCAAGCAGATACGCCGTCTCGATAATTCCCAATCGGCGGAAACCGCCGACGCGCGTTACACTCGAGGTACAGGAATACAAATGCGTAACAAGGCGTAAACCGTTCTCATAAGCGGGAAGCAGTTCTTCGTAGGTCGCGTCGCTGTGTCCCACGGACGGTACGATCCCATGCGCTTTCAAGGCTTTCAAAAAAGCAAGCTCGGGATCGTTTTCCGGCGCATAGGTGACCCGCGCGATGATATCCGCGTATTTTTCCAAAAACGGAAGATACGTTTCTTTTTTCGGCGGGGTGATGAAATCGGCGCACTGCCCGCCCACCTGTCCGACCGACAGATACGGCCCTTCCAAATGCACACCGCCGATATGCGGCAAAAGAGCGGGGGATGTCATGGCTTCTCGACAGTTGTCAAGTGCTGGCGCGAACACGTCCCACAGATCGGCCGCCGAAAAAGTGGGAAAAATCGTTGTTGTTCCGTGAGCGTAGTGAAAATTTGCCGCGCACACGATATCTTCGACCGAGCCGACAAATTCATAACCGTCTCCGCCGTGTGTATGGATATCGATGAAGCCGGGGCTCACATACAGACCGCTTCTGTCAACGCATTCGTCGGCCGGGTGCTCACAGACGGAAAGCTCGGTGATCACACCGTTTTCAAAATAGAGGTAGCCGTCGAACAGCCCGTCGGGCGTAACGATCTTATCGCTTTTGATGCGTGTCATGCGTCCTCTCTCCTACAACAGGCTTGCACTGTCACTGTCCAAATACAGAACGGCATGCGGATGACGGCGTAAGACCGTGGCGGGAACATGCTCGTCCACCGCTTCCGTGAGTGTGAGCTTGACCGCCTCTGCCTTTGTGGGAGCGGGAACGATGCAGAATGCGTAGGTCGCACGCATAAGCGTCGGACAGGTTAAGGTGATGGCTGTTTTCGGCACTTCCTCCAACGTCGTAAAGCAACCGTCGTTGACCTGTTGCCGACGGCATATTTCGTCTAAGGTGACCGTCTTTACCGCATGTGGGTCGTTAAAATCCGCAACAGGCGGGTCGTTAAAGGCGATATGTCCGTTTTCCCCGATGCCCATGATGACAATATCGGTCGGATTCTCCTCCAAAAGGCGGCCGTAGCGCTCACATTCGGCAAGCGGATCGCGCGCTTCGCAATCGATGAGATAAACGCTTTTGAAAGGAACGAGACCGAAAATATGCTTTTTCAAAAAGTTGCCGAAGCCCTGCGGCGCGTCGGCCGAAAGTCCGATGTATTCGTCCATATGAAAGGCGTTGATACGCTTCCAGGGAATATCGGAGTATTTCGTAAGCGAAAGAAGCACATCGTTCTGCGAAGGCGCGGCGGCAAAGATCATATTGATCTCCGACTTTTCGGACAGAAGCCGCAGGATACGGTCGTGAATGTCGGCGGCAGCCGTTTCTCCCATCTGTGTGCGGTTTTCGAAGATTTTTACGTTTAAGAGATCTTTTTGAAGTGTTTTCATGACTTTAAACCTTCCTTTGCTCTGTGAAAGAAGCTCGTTTTGGTACTTATTATTATACACTCTTTTTCGAATTTGTCAAGCATCCATTCGAATCGGCAGTGAACCGCACAGAGTGTTTTTCGGCTTCTGTTCCTCTCTGTCATAAGTGCTCAAAGGCTTTCCTGTGTTTCACGAATGCACTCCTCGCCGATCATACCGGAAATATCGTTGATGTGACATATGTTGTACATGTACCGTCGCCCGTTTTTGCTGTTGTCGCACAGATAAAAGCTTTTTGCCGCATTGCGAAGCATCGCCTTTTTGACGGTCGCTTCTTCGATGGAGGAGTCTGTTATATACCCGTTTTCCGCATAGCCGCGGCTGGAAAAGAAGAAAATATCCGCATTGATGTTCGAAACAAAAACCTCCGCACTGTGTCCCACAAAGGCTACCGAATGGGCAAGCAGCAGCCCTCCCGTGCAATAGCTTTTGATGCCCGCTTCCCCCAAACGCATGGCGGTTTTCGGACTGTTGGTGATTACCACCAGATCATTGAATTGCTCCAAAAAAGGCACAGTGTGTGCAACCGTCGAGGAAGCGTCCAGAAATACCACATCGCCGTCGTGTACTTGTTCGACCGCCCGACGGGCGATCTCCCGCTTGACCGCGCTGTTCTGATCTTCTCGAAGCCGCAAGGGGATTTCGCTTTCCGCACATTGACGCAAAACCACACCGCCGTGCGTTCGGATGACCTTGCCCTGTGTATCCAAGACCTTCAGATCCCGCCGCACGGTCGGTTCGCTGACATACAGAAGTCGCGCCAGCTTCTCGACGCTGATGCTGACCTCTTTTTCCAGTATATCCAAGATTTCTTTTTGCCGTTCGACCGTATACATATGACTTCTTCCTTTTCTTTACTTGACCGACTGTGAGCGAATTTGAGCGAATTTGCCCGAATCGGTGATTGTTGTTCGATTTTATCGCCGTATATTGATTTTTTTCGTCAGGTATATTATAATACAACAAAACAAAAAAGTAAAGGGATTTGTTATGAAAACAGTAAAATCAGCCAATTTACACGCTGTAAACGATTTGCGTTACGAGGATACACCTCTTGCTCCGTGCGGCGAGGACGAGGTTCTGGTTCGCGTGGAAAGCTGCGGTGTCTGCGGCAGCGACTTGGGGCGCGTCTACAGCAAAGGAACCTACCATTTTCCCACCATCATCGGGCATGAGTTCGCGGGTGTTGTGACCGAGGACAGCAAAAACGAATTGACCGGCAAGCATGTGGTCGTTTTTCCGCTTTTGCCGTGCTTCGAATGCGAAAACTGTAAGAAAGAAAGCTACGCGACCTGCGAAAGCTACGATTATTACGGCTCACGGCGAGACGGCGGCATGACCCAAGCGCTGCCCGTCAAGCGCTGGAACGTGCTTGTCATGCCCGAATCGATAAGCTTTGACGAGGGCGCCATGTGCGAGCCGACTTCCGTCGCAAGACACGCCGTGCGCAAACTGGATATCGTCAAAGGAGATCATGTACTTATTTCCGGTGCCGGGCCGATCGGACTGATCGCCGGTCAATGGGCGCGCGCGTTCGGAGCGGCGCAGGTCAGCTATGTCGATATCGACGAAAGAAAGCTGGAGGTCGCGCATTCGTTGGGATTTCACACCTATAAAGAGGGAACAGTGATCGACTGTGTGCTGGAGGGGACAGGCTTTTCCGATGCTCTGGCAACCTGTCTTGCCGCCGTAAAGCCGCACGGTCATGTGGTGCTTATGGGTAATCCGTCGCGTGATGTGACCTTAACGCAAAACACCTATTGGCATATTTTGCGCAAGGAGTTAAAGGTGGCGGGCACCTGGAACTCGTCCTTCAATGACACGGAGAACGATTGGAAGGAAAGTTTACGCGCCATGGCCGAGGGGAAAATACAGGTCAAGCCACTCATCACCCATACTTATCCGCTTTCGCGTTGCAACGAAGCCTTTGAGATGATGAAGGGCAAAAAAGAATTGTATAACAAGGTGATCTTAAAACCGCAGGAGGAAGAATAAAATGCAAATGAAGATATCGCCGTCGATCATGTGTGCCGACTTTTTTGACCTTTCCGCATGTATTCGAACCTTTGAAGAAAATGCCGTGGAGCTTATCCATGTGGATATCATGGACGGCGTGTTTGTGCCGAATTTTACACTGGGAACCGATTTTGTCAAAAAGCTGAAAACGCGTACATCCATTCCGCTCGACATTCATTTCATGATCGGAAATCCCGAAAGCAAGCTGGATTGGTTTGAATTCGGCGAAAACGACTATGTGAGCGTGCATTACGAGGCAACAAAGCACCTGCACAAAACGGTGGGCATGATTAAGGAACGCGGCGCGAAGGCCATGGTTGCCATCAATCCGGCGACACCGACGCATGTGCTCGACTGTATCTTGGATGACATCGACGCAGTGCTTGTCATGACGGTCAATCCCGGCTTTGCGGGACAGAAGCTGGTGCCCTGCACCTTGAAGAAAATCAAGGAATTAAGACAGTATCTGGACGCAAACGGCTACGGTTATATCGAAATCGAAGCGGACGGAAATGTCAGCTTTGAAAACGCCGTCAAGATGCGCGACGCGGGGGCGAACATTTTTGTGGCGGGAACCTCTGCCGTATTTGCTCCGCCGTCGATCGAAGAGAATCTTCGGAAGTTTCGCGATGTAATCGCACGGTAAAGGCCGAATAAGGGGAAAGAACAGGATCAAATTGTTCAAATAATTAAAGGTTTGTTGTAAACGGATAGGCTTCCCTTAAAGCAAAAGCTTGAAAAAATTCAAGACTGCTTTAAGGGGAGCTTATCTTTTTTTTACATACTTTGCGCGATTCGAGCTGTAATTCTCATAAAATTTACAGTATATATATATATATATATATATACGGACGTGGTAGAATGATTTTAGCCAAATATAAACAAAATTGGAGGAATTTGTATGAAGAAACGTATTTTGGCAACAATCTTGACAATTTATGCTACAGTTTTTTTACAGACAGCGGTGTTTGCTGTGCCGGAGCTGGAAACGGAGGTCGAGTGGACGGAGGAGGTTGGTTTTGAAGCGCAACAGATGAAAGCGGAGGATGCATTGTTGCAGATGGAGGCAGAGGACTTTGCGTGGAATTTGGATGAGTCTACCGGCACGTTGACGATCAGCGGACATGGGGAAATGCCGGGGGGCACTTTTAGTTCCCCGTGGGCAAGCAAACGTCTATTGATAAAGAGTGTTGTTATTGAGAACGGGATCACAAGCATCGGTAGATACGCATTCTATAATTTTACCGGTTTGACCTCCGTAACAATACCGAGCACCGTGGCACGCATTGATAACTCGGCATTTAAGTATTGTAACAGCTTAGCGAACATTACGATACCGGACAGTGTGACAAGTATTGGTGCATATGCATTTAGCTGTTGCGATAGCTTGACAAGCATAACAATACCGAATAGTGTAGAATGGATCAGCAATACGGCTTTTGAGTATTGCGACTTGTTAAAAATTGTTGTAAATAAAAACAATTCATATTATAGCTCAGATGAGTTTGGCGTGTTGTTTGACAAGAATAAAACTACGTTAATACGAGCACCCCGTGATATCAAGGAGTATGTGATTCCGAACAGTGTAACGTGTATTGATGATTATGCATTTTCTTTATGCAGAAGTTTAACAAACATAACGATACCGGACAGTGTGACGAGCATTGGTGACTATGCGTTTGAGATGTGCTATAGCTTGAAAACCGGCATAGCCCTACCGAACAGCGTAGTGGGCATCGGGGACTATGCATTTAATGGTTGCTATTTGACAGACATAACCATACCGGATAGTGTAGGGTGGATCGGCGACAGAGCTTTTGGCAGTTGTTGGAACTTAACAAAAATTGTTGTGAATAACAACAATCCGTATTACAGTTCGGATGAATTTGGAGTATTGTTCGATAAAAATAAAACAACGTTAATACAAGCGCCCGGGGCTATAGAGAATTGTGTGATACCGGACAGCGTAACAAGCATTACTGAGGGGGCGTTTGAAAGTTGCCATAACTTGACCGACTTAACGATACCGAACGGTGTGACGAGTATTGAGGAAAGAACTTTTTGGTATTGTAATAGCTTAACAAGCATAACGATACCGAACAGTGTGACGAGCATTGGCGAAAATACATTTGCATATTGTGAAAGCTTGACAAGCATAACGATACCTGACAGTGTGACGAGTATTAACGGTTCTGCATTTCGCGGTTGTGACAGTTTGACCAGCATAACGATACCGGACAGCGTGACAAGTATTGGCGAGTGGACATTTTCTCTTTGTAGAAGTTTGACAAATATAACGATACCGGACGGCGTGACGAGCATTGGTAGGGGTACATTTTACGATTGTTACAACTTGACCGACGTATATTACACCGGTTCCGAAAGCGAATGGAATGATGTTGTTATTGAAACTGGTGGCAACGACTTTCTCCTTGACGCCACCATCCACTACAACTGCAATTTAGCTGCCGACTTCGCATGGAATCTGTCGGACGACGGTACGCTCACTATCAGCGGGCATGGAGATATGCCGGATTACGATACCGTTAATCGGAATAACCCTCCGTGGTACGATGAAAAAGAACAAATAATAAATGTTGTTATCACGGACGGAATCACAAAAATAGGAAATGATGTGTTTAGCGGTTGTAAACACATGACCGAGATAACAATACCGGATAGTGTGAAACGTATTGGCTCATGGGCTTTTGAAGCTTGTAAAGAGTTGGAAAGTATATCCATCCCGAACGGAGTAACAAAGATTGATGAAGGTGCTTTTGCCGGCTGTGAAAGCTTAACAAACATAATACTTCCTCAGGGGCTTACCTTCATTGATGAGTATGTTTTTTGGCTTTGTGTAAATTTGAAGAATATAGTGGTTCCGGATAGTGTGGCATGGATTGGACACGCGGCGTTTCACTCATGTTCCGGCTTTTCCGATATTTTTTACACAGGGTCTGAAAGCGATTGGAACAATATACGCATCGAAATGAGCGGGGTTATGGATAATGATGATGGCGCAATGGATGCTCTCCTCAACGCCACCGTCCACTACAACTCCCCCAACGCCAAACCGATCACCGTCCTCGTAAACTCCACCCCCGTCTCTTTCCCCGACCAACAGCCTTTCATCAAGGACTCCCGAACCCTTGTTCCCGCCCGCGGTGTCTTTGAAGCCTTGGGTGCAACCGTCTCCTGGGACGGCACGACAAAAACCGTCAGCGTCTTGCGCGGTAACACGCTCGTGACCCTCACCATCGGGCAAAGTTATATCACCGTGAACGGCGCGGTGAAAGCGCAGGACGTTCCCGCACAGCTCATCAGTGACCGTACCATGATCCCGGTTCGTTCCGTTGCCGAGGCCTTCGGGTGCAGCGTCGGTTGGGACGGAAACACCTACACCGTGAGCATCGACGCATGAGCGGTGCCGTGTATCGAGCGAGAAGTTTCCAAATTGTAAATTCTGCGAAAGCTTCTCGACGATACTTGACTTTTTGCGGAAAATATAGTATACTTTTCAATTGTGGAAGGGTATTCATACGAATGATTACTTTTCCTCCTTACTCTGCTTTCGGCAGGGTCATATGTCCAGAAGGAGGTGCAGAAAATGGAACTTATGTCTAAGTACGAAACCGTTTTCATCGTAAATCCCGATTTTACCGAGGAGAACGCCAAGGGTCTTCTTGAGAAATTTACGGGTATCGTGACAACGGAAGGCGGCGCAGTGGACAAGATCGACGAGTGGGGCAAGAGAAGACTTGCTTACCCGATCGAGGATTATACCGACGGCTTCTATTATGTCGTTTCGTTCACCGCTCCGGCTAAGGTACCGGCGGAGATGGACCGTGTGTTCAACATCACGGACGGTATTCTCCGTTCCATCATTGTAAAGCTCGACAAGTAATTGCCGGGTAAGGGAGGTTTGCGTACATGGCAAGCTTTAATAAGGTCATTTTGATCGGCCGTCTGACGGCAGATCCCGAATTAAAAACAACGACAAGCGGTATATCCGTAACATCGTTTACCGTTGCCGTGGATCGCAGATTCGCAAAGGAAACAGATGAAGTCAAGGCCGATTTTATCAATGTCGTGTGTTGGCGCAAATCTGCGGAATTTGTCGCTCGCTACTTCGGCAAGGGGAAACCCATTCTTGTCGAAGGTCAGCTTCAAACCAGATCGTATACCGCAAACGACGGCTCCAAGCGCTACGTGACCGAGGTGGTCGCCGACAACGTATCCTTTGTGGAAAGCGCGGGTGCATCCCGTGAGCGCCAGGAGGGAACGTATTACGGCGGTGCGCCCGTTCCGTCGGCCGCTCCCAAGGATCAGCCGCGTGTTTCGGAGGCCAATTTCGAGGAAATTGCCGCCGAAGACGATCTCCCGTTCTGATAACGGTTCGGTTTGGAGAAAAATAATTTAAGGAGGTTATTCGTATGGACGCCAATAAAGAAGCAGTAGTGGAAGCACAGGCCGCGCCCCAGGCACAGGCTGCACCGGCTCAGAAGCCGTTCCGCCCGGGCAAGAAGCGCAAGAAGGTTTGCAACTTCTGCGCCGAAAAGACCGATGTGATCGATTTTAAGGACGCTATCAAGCTCCGCAAGTATGTTTCCGAGAGAAGCAAGATTCTTCCCAGAAGAATCACCGGTACCTGCGCAAAGCATCAGAGAGAGCTGACTATCGCCATCAAGCGCGCAAGACATATCGCTCTTCTGCCGTATATCAGCGACTGATTTTCAAGAGTGTGCTTCGGCACACTCTTTTGTTTTATCTTACAGAGGGAGGTCGGCATGAAAAAAGAATATACGGTTCAGGCGGAACAGGACGGGCTTACCGTGCGGGAATATGTCCGCTCGTTTCTCGGATTGTCGTCACGCGCCTTAAAAAGCGCCAAATATAACGGAATGATCACGGTCAACGAACGCCCCGTGCATACCGACTGCCGTCTGCATGTCCACGATACGTTGTTGCTTGATTTTCCCGACGCGCCCTCCGAAAGCGTCACGCCGCAGGATATACCGCTCGATGTGTTGTATGAGGATGAGGACGTGCTCATCGTAAACAAGCCGAGCGCCATGGCATCCCACCCGACGCTTACGCACAAGGACGGAACACTGGCCAACGCCGTGATGTACTACTATCGTGATATACCGTTCACCTTTCGCCTTCTCACGCGCCTGGACGCCGATACGACCGGTGTTGCCGTGATTGCCAAAAACGCTCTGTTTGCCGATGCTTTTTCGCATGGCGAACCGATCAAAACGTATCATGCGCTCTGCGTCGGTGTGCCGCTCCGACGCGAAGGACTTATCGACGCGCCCATCGGACGAGCCGCCGACAGCATTATCAAGCGCACGGTGACGGACGATGGAAAGGCGGCGCAAACGAAGTACCGTGTGCTTTCGGAAGCGAACGGGCTGTCGCTTGTCGAGGCCTGTCCGCTTACCGGGCGCACGCACCAGATACGTTTGCATTTGTCACACATCGGCTGTCCGCTGTACGGCGATTTTCTGTACGGAACGGAGATATCCGGCGAACGGACACGACTGCATTGTAAAGCCATCTCGTTTATTCATCCGACCTTGGGCGAACGTCTGACGGTCGAAGCGTCCCTTCCCGCCGATTTCTTTCCGTCGGAGTGTCAGATAAAAGAGTGAACAAAAAAACGTGTTTTTGTGAAAAGAACGATTTTTCCCGCAAAATGCTTGACATTGCCGTGCAAATTGTTTATACTATTATATACAGAAAGCTCTGCTTTCGAATGAGCGCGGGTGCGCCGGAAAGGATATGTCACTATGAAAAAGAATTTGGTTGTCATCGGTTACGGTGGAATGGGTACATGGCACACACAGCACGCTTTAAAGAGCGATGTGGTGAATTTGGCCGGTATTTACGATATTAAGGAAGAAAAGAATGCATTGGCAAGAGAGCGCGGCATTTTCGCTTACGATTCTCTCGAAGCGGTTTTGGCAGACCCCAAGGTTGATATGATCACGGTTGCCGTTCCCAACGATTCGCACATCGACATCGTGCTCAAAGGCTTGCAGGCCGGTAAGCATGTCCTCAGCGAAAAGCCGGTTGCCATGAATCTGGCTGAGCTCGACGAGATGTTAGCTGCCGCCGAAAAGAGCGGAAAGGTGTTTTCCGTCCATCAGAATCGTCGCTTCGACGTCGATTTCTTGGCTATGAAGCATTTGAAAGAAACCGGCGAACTCGGCGAATTTATCAACATCGAATCCCGCATTCACGGTTCGCGCGGTATCCCGAGCGACTGGCGCGGTGAGAAGGAGCATGGCGGCGGAATGGTGCTCGACTGGGGCGTTCATATCATCGACCAGGTTCTTCAGCTCTTCGATGAAAAGATCGAAAAGCTTTACTGCAAGCTCGATCATATCACCAACAAAGAGGTAGACGACGGCTTCAAGCTTACCATCTACTTTGAGGGCGGCAAGAGTGCCTATATCGAAGTCGGTACATACAACTTCATTTCCATGCCCCGTTTCTATCTGCGCGCCGAAAAGGGCTCGGCGGTCATCACCGACTGGCGAGAGAACTGCAAGGTCGCCAAGTGCAAGGCATGGCATGAAAGCGAAGTCATCCCGGTGCAGACGGCTGCCGGACTTACCAAAACCATGGCTCCGCGTGACAGCATTACGTTGGATGAATACGAGCTCGAAAAGCCCGCCAGCGATGTGCATGATTACTACCGTAATTTCTGCGCCGCCATTGACGGAACGGCAACGCAGATGGTCACGCATCCGCAAATGCGCCGCCTGATGAAGGTCATGGAAGCATGCTTCGCGTCGGATGCGGCCGGACAGGTCATTCCCTTTGTCGAGGATTAAACGAGCGGCTTTGTTCATAAATTAAAGAATCCCTTCATACATTGCATTGCAGTCTTGTATGGAGGGATTTTTTTGAAGCGAACACGAACCGCTCTGGCCGGCAAAAACGCCGTTTTTTCCGTACTCAACCGCGCGGTATCCATGCTTTGCGGCTTTGCCTGCCGCAGTGTGTTCATTCGCGTTTTGGGAAACGAATACCTGGGAGCGGGCGGGATGTTCGGGAATATTTTCTCGGTGCTGTCGCTCGCGGAATTGGGCTTCGGCGAAGCGATCGGTCAATCGCTATATGAACCGTTGGCGCGCGGGGAACACGAGCGTTTGGCGGCGGCCTTGCGGTATTATGCCCGCGTGTACCGCTATGTTGCGTGGGTCACGGCGGTATTATGTGCCGTTTTGCTGCCGCTTCTTCCGTACTTGTTTCCCGACATTGTGAGCATTCGGGAATACCGCGCGGTGTTTTTTCTGTTTGCCGTGCATCAGTGGCTGTCGTATTATTTTGCGCCCAAACGTGCCTTGGTCACCGCCGATCAGCGTATGTATGCCGTAATGGCGATACGCAGCGTGACGTGCGTTTTGGCAAGCGCGGCACAGATCGTTTTTCTGTACGTCACGCACAGCTATCTTGTCTACATTTTTTTGCGCATTCTCTTTTTAAGCATCGATGGTTTTGTCATCTGTTTCTATGCCGACCGTATCTATCCCTTTTTGACGCAATACGGAAAAGCCGAGCCGACGGCGTCCTACAAACATAAGATTTGGAAGAGTACCCGCGCCTTGCTTTTGCACCGCATAGGCGGTATCATTCAAAGCTCGACCGACAGCATACTCATTTCCGCGCATATGGGACTTACGCACATGGGGCTGTATTCCAATTATGCGCTTATCATTCAATCTTTGGGAAGCTTTGTGGCTTTGGCGGTGGGAGCGGCATCGGCAGGGGTAGGAAATCTGGGCGTAACGGAATCGCACGAGAAAAGTGTGCGTGTGTTAAAAAAGCTGAGCTTTGCCAATTTTGTGCTCTTGACCAACGTGTCGGTGCTTTTGGTCAATTTGATCGACGGCTTTATCACATTGTGGCTCGGTAAAGAGCATTGCTTCGGGGCGGGGGAGACGGCGGTCATCATCGCCTGCTTTTACATGTCCTATATCCGCGACCCGGTGCAGATCTATTTGCACAGCTACGGCGTGTTTCGTCCGACGGGGATCCTGTATCTTGTGCGCGGTGTGTGCAACCTGGTGTTGTCGCTTCTTTTTATCGGGCGCTTCGGCGCGGTGGGCGCTTTTGCCGGAACATTGGCGGCAACCGTTTCGGTGGCCTTTTTTTGGGAGGTTCCGATTTTGTTTCGCACGGTGTTCGGCGAAAGCGGACGCGATTTTATGCGGGAGTATTACGTCTATCCGCTCGTTTCACTCGGCATATGTGTGTTTTGCCGATTGCTTTGCGGGAAGCTGTTGGAGGGAGAGCCGAGTATTTTCGGGATGCTGCACATCGGGGTACGCAGCTTGCTTGCCTGTAACGCGGTATTGTTTTTGCTTTATGGGCGCAGCAAACGGTTTTGTTGTTGCCGCAAAAAGGTTGAACCGGCTACCGACTGATTCGTATGATCTTCGTGCATCATCGCAGCCGATCAAAATAAGCCTTGTCGGAAAGACCCCGGCAAGGCTGTTATAATTATATGCGTCGAGATATCGATTTTGGGTGGAAGTTTTCTTTTTGAAAAAGATGGCTTATGCGTTAATGCTCACGGTGTAGGTATCGTCATTCCAGCCGACATTGCATCCGAACGCCTCGGCAACGGCGCGAACCGGGATCATGGTACGGTCACTGATAAGCTGTGCGGGAACGTCCTGCGCTTTTTGAACGCCGTTGACGGTGATATAACTTTGCCCGATGGTGAGGGTCACAAGCGTATCGCCGCGCGAAACGGTGACGGTTTCGGTTGCGTCGTCCCAAGAGACGCTTGCACCAAGAGCCTCAAACACACCGCGGGCGGGAACGAGGGTGCGGGAGTCTTTTAGAATGGGCTGTTGGTCGGGGAAGGTGACGGGGGTGGAGTTTACAAGGACGGTGATCGGTTTTTCGCTTTCGGGGATGTAGTTGAAGTGAACGGTGGCGTTTAATAAGCGGTCATTACCGTAGAAAATTTGAATATTTGTCCACTCTTTCTCTGAGCCGGTATAATATACATCTTTTAAATTGCTACATCCGTAAAATGCACCATTAACAATGCTCGTCACGCTGTTCGGTATCGTTATGCTTGTCAAGCTGCTGCAACCGGAAAATGCATCACTGCCAATGCTCGTCACGCCGTCCGGTATCGTTATGCTTGTCAGGCTGCTGCAATCGGAAAATGCCAATTCGCCAATGCTCGTCACGCCGGACGATATCGTTACGCTTGTCAAGCTGCTGCAGCTGCAAAATGCCCACTCGCCGATGTTAGTCACACTGTTCGGTATCGTTATGCTTGACAAGCTGCTGCAACAGTAAAATGCAACACTGTCAATGCTCGTCACGCCGTCCGGTATCGTTATGCTTGACAAGCTGCTGCAACCATC
>CAZYFX010000046.1:0-14256 GCA_964646725.1 uncultured Oscillospiraceae bacterium | reverse complement strand
AGCTTTTCGGGCGTATAGTCGCGAGTAAGATTTCCCTCCAGAGCCACCGAAATGTTTCCCGTTTCCTCCGAAACGACCACCACGACCGCATCCGAATTTTCGCTCATGCCGAGTGCCGCACGGTGACGGGTACCCAAATCCTTATTGATCCCCTCGTCGGCGCTGAGCGGCAGAAAGCAGCCGGCCGAGTAAAGGCGACAGCCGCGCACCACAAGTGCGCCGTCATGCAAGGGGGCTTTGTTGAAGAAAATGTTTTTGATAAGATACTCCGTCGGCTCGGCGTCGATGACCGTACCAGTCTTGATTACGTCACCCAGTTTAGTCGTGCGTTCGAAAACGATAAGTGCTCCCACCATCTCGGCCGAAAAGGAAGCGCAGGCATCGGTCACGGCATCGATGCATTTCATCACATCGGAAAAAGTGCGTTTGTCGTTTTTGCGATTGATACCCGAGATAAAGGTGTTACCGCCGACTTTTTCGAGAAAATAGCGAAGCTCGGACTGAAAAACAATCATTAGTCCGATGATACCGACCTGAACCACATTGCCGAGAAGAAAATTGAGTGCATACATATTGCAGACGTCACTGACGAGCAACAGCAAAATGATAAACACGATACCGACCGCCAGTTTTCCGGCACGTCTGTCCCGCACGAATTTAAATATGTAATAAAAGACCACCGAGACGATCGCAATATCCAATACATCAAACAGCGTAACAGAGGATATGCGATTCAAGAGAATCTCCGCTATCGATACAATAAAATCCATATACACGCCTCCCGAGCCACAGAAGCGGACAAGCAAAAGCACACTGCCTTCCGGCTTTCTTATATTATAGCACAAGTCGAAGCGTTTGAAAACAGTTTTTCATAAAAAAGATAAGTTTTTTTACATTTTAATTTTTTCGTGCTGTTTGGAACAAAAAACGGTTAATTTGAAAGAAAAAGAGGGACTGTATCCAAAAGCCGGATACAATCCCTCGGCACCGTTATCGGAGCATTGTTTGCACTCCCGCGTGCTTACTCGGGCTTGTGGTTAAATTCGATGCGTTTGGAAATATCCGACCCGTCATAAATCTGATACCGACAGAGTTCTTCGGTTGATCCGTCCGCTTTCGGCGCGTCGATATGAAGCGTATAGGTCTTGCGTATCGGCTTTCCGTTTTCGTCAAGCGGCGCATCCGGCGTCACAAGGTCGATATCTTCAAAGCACAGGCGGATGTACACATAGCGGAATTTCTGTTTTTCTTCGAAGAAATAATTTTCATATTTCTCACCGTTTTCGTCGGTCAGATAAAAGGTAAGCGGCGTCGAGCCGTCTGCGTTCGCCGTCACAATATCCTCGTTATATTTGACCGAGATTTGCAATTGCCGTGCCGCTTCTATGTGATACAGCTTGTTGAACTCCACCAAGCGACCGTCATTGACGGCTACCCAGGCGCTGTTCATACCGTATTGACGCACGGTAAAGTCCTCGGGTGAAGCGGCATAGGCACGCTCTGTCGTTTCGTTCACAAGTATTTTGGAAACGATCGCATCATCGCGGTACATGCCGCACCGTGCGATGAGCATAAGATAGACCGCCGCAATAAGAAGGAGCGCGATCCATTTCAAAAGCTTTCCGAACGTAAAGCCTTTCTTTTTCTTCGGTTCTTCCCAAATATCCGAATAATTTTCCACTGTTTTTCCTCCGTATCGAGCAAGTCGCTCAAGAATTGCTTTCCAACTCGTAAAGCTTCAGATTTTTAAACACGGCCTCGCCCGAAAAAGCAAAAAGTCCAAAACCGATATGGTTTTCCGTGTTGAGGCCGCACTGTATATACAGAACATCGTCCAAATAAACCTCGAGCTGTCCCTCTGTGGCGATAATGCGGACATGCCACGAATCTTTTGCGCGAAAATCAAAGTGTCGGCAATATCCCGGGTTTGCCACGCCGTTGTCGGCCAAAATCAATTTTTCTTCCGGTCGGAAAGACATGTGATGTGCCGACCAAACGTAGCTGTTCCACGCAATGAGCCCGCTCGGATCTTCGACCTCATAGGTATCCCCTTGCGGTGACGGTGAGCAATACAACACCGCGCCCGCTTCCGCAAAGTTTCCGCTTATTTCAAACTCCGCTTCAAGCGACGGAGCGCAAACGCCGTTCGCCTTAAACTCCTGCAAGCTTTTCGGATACCCGATAACATGAAAAGCGCCGTCCCGTTCGATCAGCTCACCGGATACCACATTTTTCCAGGCAAACGCGGACGGAACGCGCGTAAAGGTCAATTCGCTCGGAAAGCGTCCGACGCGCAGCCTCTCCAAAATATCCGTGTAAAACGGATGAATCGAACCGTCTGTGACCTTTACCTCCTTAGGTAAAGAGATCGTCCCTCCGCCATAACTGCGGTCGATGTACATAACATAGGTCTTTCCCTTGAAAACAAAGCTTTTGCAGGCATAGCTGCTGTTGGGGGCACAGGAGCTTCCGGAAAAAATGTTGTCCGATGCGCAGGTAAACATCCCGTCCGGCGTGTCGGAGGATGCCCAAAAGATAAAGGCGGTAAGGTTCGGGTCGGAGATCGCGCCCTTGGCACCGTATTCCGCACTCGACATCAGCGTCATGTACCAACGTCCTTCTAATTTGAACACGTTCGGCACCTCGATAACGCCGTTGAAATCCGGAATATAGACGATCTTCTGATTTTCCCAATGAATCAAATCCGTGCTTTGCGCGACACCGATAACGCCGAGTTCGCCTCGTCCTTCAATGACAGCCATGGACGCGAAGTAGCCGTAATACAGTTCGGTCTTTTCGTCGTAAACAACATGCATATCCCGACAATCGGTCTTTTCGCCTTTGGGACGGACACAAAACAGAGCACTGTCCGGCACGAGGACGGGATTATTTTCGTATTCCGTAAAATGCTCCATATCCTCGGAAAGCGCAAGTCCTATCTTTTCGGAATGGTAGCGGTCGCGCATGGTGTAGAACAGGTAGCAGACGCTGTCCTTTTTGACGGCACAGCCCGTAAATTTTCCGAGACAGTCCTCGGGGTATTTTTCCTCGGGAAGCGCCTGCAAAACATCCGCATCTTTGGTAAAATGAAGCAAGTCCTCCGTATGAGCATGTCCCACGTTCCAGTCCTCGCCGGCATGATTTTTCAGATGAAAAGCGTGGACGGTTCGGTCATCGTCGTTGACATACCAGGCATCCCACATATTGTAGTAAGTTCCTCTGTATTTCATGTCGCAAATACTCCTTACCGATTTTTTCAAATTATAGCATAAGTGCGCCGGTTTTACATTGCTTTTCTGTTAATTTTGCCGTCAAGTATCAGAAAGCCCTTGCAAACGTTCGGCGGGGCGTTCATGAAAAAACTCTTGCATTTTTCCCGAAGTGTGCTATACTGTATATATATGCAAATCATGCGCCGAAGCATGAGATTTATCAGTAAAGCAAGGATGTTAAAAATGTCTTTTACCAAACTCGCACACGCCCGCCGCAAGCAGGGAGCGGATATGACGAACGGCTCGATCGTTTCGCATCTCATCGCCTTTTCGCTTCCCCTGTTGGCCGGCAATGTCTTTCAACAGCTGTACAACACGGTCGATGCCTGGGTCGTCGGCAATTATGTCAGCAACGAAGCCTTTTCCGCCGTCGGAACGGTCGGACCCATCATCAACATGCTCATCGGCTTTTTCTTGGGACTGTCCACCGGTGCGGGTGTCGTTATTTCGCAATACTACGGCGCTCACCGCTATGATAAGGTACACGATACGGTACATACCGCCTTTGTCATGACACTGGTACTCGGCGTGGTGCTTTCCGCCTTGGGAATTTTCCTCATTCCGACCATGCTCTCCTTTATGAAAACGCCGGCCGAGGTCGTACCCGAATCCACCGCCTACCTGACCATCTATTTTGTCGGCATGTCGGGACTTATGATCTACAACATCGGTTCGGGAATTTTGCGTGCGGTGGGAGACTCCAAGCGTCCGTTTTACTTTCTGGTGGTATCGGCCGTATTAAATACCGTGCTTGACCTTGTTTTCGTGCTCGTTTTCGGAATGGGTGTGGAAGGCGTAGCGTATGCCACCGTTATTGCGGAGGCCGTTTCCGCCGTTCTGGTCGTTTTGTCTTTACATAAAAGCGATACCTGCGTCGTGCTCCGCTTTCGCGACCTGCGCATTCATACGGATATGCTTTTGAAGATTCTACGCATCGGCATACCGGCGGCGATTCAAACGGCCATCACCTGCTTTTCCAATGTATTCGTCCAATCCTACATCAACGTTTTCGGCCCGGACTGCATGTCCGGTTGGACAGCCTACTCCAAGATCGACCAATTTCTTTTGCTTCCCATGCAGTCGCTCGCCATTGCCTGCACGACCTTTGTGGGGCAGAATCTGGGCGTCGGGGACGTTAAACGCGCCAAAAAAGGCGTTACCTGCGCACTTCTCATGGCACTCGGCTCGACTTTCGTTCTGATGCTTCCGATATTGGCCGCCGCTCCCGCCATGGTCGGCTTTTTCAACGCCAAAACGGCGGTCATTGCCTACGGAACCGATTTTCTGCGCTTCATTCTGCCGTTCTATTTGCTATGCTGTATCAACCAGATTTACACCGGCGCTTTGCGCGGCTCGGGCAACAGTCGAACGCCCATGTTCATCATGCTGTTTTCGTTTGTGCTCTTTCGGCAAATCTATCTGTATCTCATGTCGCACTACGGCGTCAATCAGCCCATCCCCATTGCGCTCGGCTATCCGGCGGGGTGGTTGGTATGCAGTGCCGTTACGCTCATCTATTACGCACGCACCGATTTAACGCGCGGCTGTGTGGTCGGAGAACAACCGACGGTTGCTTGACATGAGCTTAAAAGCCTGTTATACTGTAACTGATTCCACTTTAAAAAAACGACGGCAAAAACGTCCGGAGGGTACGATGAAAAAAATATGCTTTAACCAAAACTGGGAATTTACCTTTGAAAAAAACATAGATGAATTTTCGCTTTACGGCTTGGACAAATACAGCGACGCAACAGGTCCGGCCGGTCGGCTTTATCCCCACAACAACTGGGATAAGATACAGCTTCCGCACGATTGGGCGGTTTCCTTAAAGAAGGATGTCGGCGCAAACACCTTTGCCGGCGCGTATCCCAATTCGCATTTTCACCGCTTCATGTCCGAACATCGCTCCGAGGCTGCCGAAACATTCTGCGTCGGCTGGTACAGAAAGCAGTTCCAATGCAAGGCGGAATGGGAGAATAAGCGGGTATGGATCGAATTTGAGGGCGTTTTCCGCGATGCGACCGTTTGGGTAAACGGCGTTTATCTCGACCGCCATGCAAGCGGCTACACAAGCTTTGCGCTTGAGCTGACCGACCATTTGGTTTTCGGCGAAGAAAACTCGATTGCCGTGCGCGTGGACAGCGACCAGCCGGAGGGTTGGTGGTACGAGGGTGCGGGAATCTATCGCAATGTGAAGCTGCTCATCGGCGAACCGGTGTATTTCAAATACAACAAAGGCTTTGTTCGTTCGGAAACCGACGGACGTATACACGCTTCGCAGGTCATTGTCAACGATACGGCCGCGCCTTTCGACGGCGTTCTTTGCCGACAGATTCTGAACGCGGACGGAAAAACGGTAGCCGAAGCGCAGACGCACATTCGGCTTGACCCCTATTCGGAAGCCGTTTCGGAAGTCGAAATGCAGTTGGATGAGCCGCATCTCTGGAGCATTGACGCCCCGAATCTTTACACCCTTTGCGCAACACTCGGAAACGAAACGGAAACGGTCGTTTTCGGCATACGGAGCGTCGTATTCGACGTGGACAGAGGAATGCTTCTCAACGGAACGCCCGTTAAGCTCCGCGGTGCCTGCGTGCATCAGGATTTCGGCGGAGTGGGGACGGCTCTTACCGATAATTTGCAGGAATATAAAATTCGCCGTTTGAAGGAAATGGGCGTCAATGCCTACCGTTGCTCGCACCACGCGCCCTCCCCCGCTCTTTTGGATGCCTGCAACCGACTGGGAATGCTCGTCATGGACGAGACGCGCATGTTCGGCACCTCGCCCGAGGCCGTGCGCCAATTGACCGACTTGATCGAGCGTGACCGCAACCATCCGTGCGTATTTCTGTGGTCGTTGGGAAACGAAGAGTTTTCGATACAGAATCGGGTGTGGAGCTATCGCCTTATGCAAAAGATGACGCGCCTTGCCAAAGTCTTAGACCCGACAAGAGCCGTCACCTACGGCGGAAACAACGGCGAAGATTTCACGGGAGCCAACGCGGCCTCCGAAATCCGCGGTGTCAACTATATACGTAACAGTGCGGGTGGCGCGTGGTTGGACGAATATCACAAAGCCCATCCCACCCAACCGATCATCGGAACGGAGGAAGCAAGCTACGTTCTCAGCCGCGGCGGCGCCGTCAACGATATCGAAAGAAAGGCTCTCGATTCCTTCGGAGATGTGACCATGCCGTGGGGCTCAACACTTAAGGGCTGGGTCGCCTTTTTCGAAAAGCGCGACTATTTGGCCGGGAGCTTTATGTGGACGGGCTTCGATTATCGCGGAGAACCGAATCCGTTCTATTATTCCAATGTTGTTTCGAGCTTCGGCACAATCGATCTGTGCGGCATGGAAAAGCCGGCCTTTTACTATTACAAGGCATGGTGGACAGAGGAGCCGGTTCTGTATCTTGCGCCGCATTGGAATTTTGAACGCGGCGAAAAAGCGCGTGTTGCCGTTTTCACAAACTGCGAAAACATTACGTTGTATTTGAACGGTAAGCAAATTGCAGAACAGACTGTCCGTCAATTCGACGCACCGCAGTTCACGGTCGAATTCGAGCCGGGTGTGCTGTCGGTCATCGGCACACGAAACGGTGTACGGTTAAAGGACGAGCTTGTCACTTCGGGAAAAGCCGCATACGCAAAATGTACGCCCGTCCTCATGGCCGTGGGCGAAGCGGACACGGCCGTCTATCAATTCGACGCCTACGACGAAAACGGTGTTTTCTGCCCACTCGCGGATGACGAGCTTGCTCTGACCATTCGAAACGGCAAGATCGTCGGTGTCGGAAACGGCGATCCCGCCTCGTGGGACGATGAGCAAAATCCGTCGGTCGAGGAAGCGGAATACATCCGCGCATTCGATTCCGACGACGGTCGCTATGTAATTCCTCCGAAAGCCCCGAATGCGCTGCCGAAACGCACGGACATGCTGACCCACGAGGAAAAGAAGGAGTCGTTTGAGGACGATTTCCGCATTGTGGCCGATTATCGAACCTCCTCCGCAAATCGCCAAACGGTCACGCTTACTGCTGTGGTCGAATGTGCGACAGACTATGAATATATCGAATTCGAACGCATGGGCTGTCCGTGCGAGGTCTATCTCAACGGTGAAAAAATCGGCGATACGTCAGCCATCCACGGATACAAATCGCGCAACACCGTTCGTCCGTACCGTTTTTACGCGCCGTTTTCCGAAGGTGTGAATGAGATTAAAGTCGTCGCGCAAAAGGGAGATTTTGATCCGCCGATCCTTTCCGGCTCGGTCAAGCTCGGAAAGGCAGTCGAAATGCCGTGGAAAGTGCGTTTACACTACGGAAAAGCGCGTGTGTTCGTGCGTTCGGATAACCCGGAGCAGGTTGTGCTCGAGGCGAAGCTGCAATAAGAAAGGAAAATCGGAAGCAATGACAAACCTATACCGTATCCTAAACTCCGGTTCCGTTTTCAGTCTTTTTCTGCAGGTTCTGCCAATCACTCTTTTGGCCGGTATCGTTTATGCGGTTTACCGATGTGTCCGTATAAGAAAAAGCAAGTGTTCTGTTTCCCTGAAAAAGGAAATCATGCGATGGTTGTTTGTCTGCTACTTGACCGGGCTTGTCAATCTGATTTTTGTGCCCGCAAATTTGTGGATGTATATTTGGGCGAATATCTGTGTCGGATACAGCCACAGCGAGATCACATTCTTTTCCGGCGAATTTAACCTTGTTCCGACTCTCATTAAGTTGGTCATGGGTGAACTTACGCTCGGACGCTGGGTCTTGAAAATGCTTATTTACAATTTTCTCATGTTCCTGCCGTTCGGCTTTTTCCTGCCGTTCGTTTCGGAAAAGGTCAACCGTCGGAACATTTGGAAAATCGCCGTTATCGTTCCGACGGTCGTGGAAGTACTGCAACCCATTGTCGGACGCAGCTTCGATGTAGACGACTTGATTTTGAACTTTGCCGGAATTGCGGTCGGATATTTCTTTGCGACGGCACTGAAAGACAAATTTAAAAATCGACGACTCAACCATTGACGTCTGCTCGTTTCGGCACTGTCGCGCACCCGATCACACCCCTCGTCCCGGCCGATACAACGTCTTGTCGCTGTACAGCAAGCCGCGTCGAATGATCTTGCTTCCGTAGCGATTTTGCAGAGCATCCAACGTACCGTCGAGTGAAGTTTCTTTCTCCTCGTCCCGCTCGGAAACAGATTCGAAAAGAGTCTCCTGATACAAAGAACCGCTTTGCACCAATCCCGTCGTGCGCACACCGACGGAGCGTAACGCCTTTTTTTCGGGAAAACCACGCTCGTACAGAGCAAGCGCCGCTTCGGCCAAATCGTCGGCATGATCGGTCGGCCGTAGTTTACACTGCTTTTCGCGCGTGATCAAAAAGGTATCTCTTGCGGATATCTGAAGGACAGTTGCTTTTTTGTGTGCTTCACGCAGTCGTGCGCTCACCTTGTCGCACAGCGCATACAGTAACAGCTTTACATCCTCGCCTTTCATATCGCGCGGCGTTGTGGCGGAATTTCCGATGCTTTTGATCTCATCCTCGAAGCAAGTGCTTTGAACGGGAGATATATCGTGACCGCAGGCATTGTGGTACAGGCTTTCACCGCTTTTTCCCAAAATCGAACGAAAAAACGACGCTTCTTTTTCGGCCACGTCTTTTAATGTGAGCACCGAAAAGGAGGAAAGCCGCTTTTGCATACTGCGTCCGACATACATCATTTCTCCGACGGCAAGCGGCGCGATGACCGAAAGGTATTCGTCCGGTCCGAAAACCGTCACCGCGTCCGGCTTTTTATTGTCCCCCGCCAATTTGGCAAAGGTTTTGTTGTCGCTGACTCCGATGGAAACGGTCAGTCCCGTTGTTTCGAAAATCTCCCTTCGCAACCGTTCGGCTACCTTTTTTCCGTCTGACGGATTCGATATGCCCGGAAGCCCGGTTAATTCCAACCATGCTTCGTCCAAACCGAACGGTTCCACACGGTCGCTGTAGCAGGCATAAAGCGTTCGAAGTTTTTGGGAATAGTACATATATTCTTCGAAATGCGGCTCCAACACAACAAGTGCGGGACACAGCTTCTTGGCCTGCCAGATGACCTGTCCCGTCTGCACGCCGTACTGCTTGGCGAGATTATTTTTGGCAAGCACGATGCCGTGTCTGTCCTCTTTATTTCCGCAAACTGCTACCGGATAGGCCAACAGCGCTTTATGCTTTAAGCATTCCACCGATGCGAAGAAATTGTTCAAATCGGAATGCAATACAACGCGCGAACGGTTGATTCCCCTATGACAGATATAATTTTGTGCTTCCGTTGACAGCATTTTATCCCCTGCCTTTTGTAATATCGAACATGTGTTCCGCATAAGTATAGCACATGTGTTCGGTTTTGTCAAGAACAAATGTTTGGCAAATGCCGAAACATTTCAAAAAACGCACGGAACATTTTGGAATTTTCTTGCGTCAAACAGATACAATCATTCCAAACCATTTAAAAAGAAAGGATGATCCCCTTGAAACGCACGAATTTTTCCGCGCACATCAAAATCTTCGCTCTTCTTTTGACCTTGGCCTCTCTGACTGCGGCCTGTGTCGGGTGCGGAAAAGGCCGTGACAGCTACCTTTCAGACGCTGCCGACACGGAAATAAGCGAGGCGTTTCCCGGCGCTTCCAACGTGGCCGACGCCTATTCAAGCCATGACCGCAATATTGCTTTTTCCAACGGCTCATCGATCTCATACACAGCTGACGAGATGTACGACACCGATTCGGACGAAGAGGAATACAAAAGCGAATCGTCCGCCGATACGCGAAAGATCGTCTATACCTCCTATTTCAGCATTCAAACCACCGCTTTTGAGGAAACGACAGCAGCGCTTGACCGTTTGTGTGAGCAGTACGGCGCGTACTATGAAACGGCGGAAACTTACGGCTATGCCGAAAAAGGAAATCGAAACGGTGCTTTTACCGTTCGTGTGCCGTCGGAGCACTACAATGCTTTCCGTCATGCCGCCGGAGAGCTCGGCACGGTCGTCCGTTCCTCCGAAAACAACGAAGATGTCAGCGAAAAATACTACGACACCGAAGCAAGATTGGCAAGCGCCAAACTACGTGAAGAGCGTTTACTCGACATTTTGAGCAAAGCCGAAAGTTTAGACAACGTTCTGCTTTTGGAATCGGAGCTTTCCGAAGTACGCTATGAGATCGAAAGCCTTTCCGGATCACTGCGCAAATACGATTCTCTTGTGGAGTATTCGACCGTTACCGTCGATATAACCGAAGTATCAAAGCCCATCACGGTGCAGACGCTTCCCAAGACCTTCGGTGAACGCATGGCTCAAGCGGCCTCCCGCGGCTTCCGAAACTTTTCGGATGACCTACAGGACTTGATCATCGATTTGACTTTCAATCTGCCGACGCTCATTCTTCTGCTTATTATAATCGTTGTCGTTTGGATCGTAATCCACTCCTTGCGCAAAAAGAGCAAAAAGAAAAAGTCGGCGAGCGTTCCCTCCTCACAGGCAAACGAAAAAGCAGACTAAGCTTGCCTACAGACGAAAACGGACAGTGCTTTTTGACGGCGCTGTCCGTTTTTATAGTCCGATGCTTCAAATCCCGCGATCGGTTGCTACATATTCCGAAAAGGCAAATCCGAGAACGCCGTTGTAATCGACCACATACCATTCGCCGGATAAGCAATAGGCCGTCATGCGCGCCCCTTTGGGAGCCTGCGTAAGCACCTCGGCCTCCAGCGAGGGATAACGTCGAATGTTCAAGCGGTCACGCTCCGTGATGACAGTCGCATTGGTCATATCGGAAGCATCGTTATCGGTCGGAAGATCGACAAAAGGAATCGCAAAGTACAGGGTTAATCCCTGTACGAGATTACGCGCTATGGGACGGATATTGTTTTTGATCCACTCCGCGTCGGTCGGGTTGTCGTGATAGCCAAGCTCCGCAAGCACGGCCGGTGCGCGGGTGCGTGTGACCTCGGCCAGTGTACTTGTGGGCATGGTGGTCACCTCGGACGGATTCGGATACAGGTTCATGTAATTGTCCGCTAAGACACGCGCCGCTTCCCTACCCGCCGAGCTTCGCGTATAATAGTAGAAGTCCGCTCCGGTCAGAGTACCGGACAAATACTCCGGTGCGGCGTTGGAATGAAGCGCCAGATGAAGATCGTAATTTCCCGCATTGGATTCGCGGATGATCGCGGACAACGGCGTATCGGGATTGTTGCGTCGAAATGTGATGCCGCTTGCGACCAAATACGGCTCCATGGCGTCGGCAATGAGATTCATATAGTATTCCTCACTGCCGGAGCGGTCGTAGTACTCGTTGTACTCCTGGGCGGACGGACTCAAAAAAACAGATGGCATACGCTTTTCTCCTTGTTTTCCGATTTGTTTTCGCACTGTCATACTATGCCGCTTACGTATTCTTTGTTCCTGTTCTACATCCGAAGAAAACGCATATACTTACAAAAAAGGAGTGGTAGCGTATGTTGGGAAAGGTGTTCGGAGCTTTGGTATGCGCCGCGTTTTTGTTTGCCGGTGTCGGAGGACACATGAACGAAATCGGCGCGGCCGGGCTTGACGGTGCGGCCGAGGCGATAACGATTTCTTTATCGTTGTGCGGCCTTATGTGCTTATGGAGCGGCGTTATGCGCGTTTGGGACAAAGTGGGCGTCACGAACGCGCTTACACGGCTTTTTATGCCGCTTTTGAAGCGTATGTATTCGCATAACGCTTCGGAGGAAAGTTTACGAGCTGTTGCCGCCAACTACAGTGCCAATCTGTTGGGATTGGGCAACGCGGCCATACCGCTCGGATTACGTGCGATGGAAACTTTGAAGAAAAGCGAACACGGCGAAGACAGAGCAACCGGTGATATGGTGATGTTTGCCACTCTAAATACCGCGCCGCTCCAGCTGTTCCCGACAACGCTGATGGCCATGCGCACGTCTCACGGCTCAGTCTCTCCTTTTGAAGTACTGCTGCCGATATGGCTTTGCATCGGCGCGACCTTTCTGTTCGGAATGCTGTTGTGCAAGTCGCTTAATCGCGTGTTTCGATAAAGCGGGGCAACATCATGCAGATCATCGGAATGTATGCCGTACCAGTGCTTTTGGCACTCACCGGAGCGCTCATGCTGTTTTCGAAAAACGATCTCGGCGCAGAGTTCATCAAGGGTTGTCGGGAAGGACTTGCCACAAGCTTTCGGTTGTTGCCGAGCCTTGTGATGCTGTTCTGCGCTTCCCGCATGTTCGCTTCCTCGGGAGCACTGGAAACGCTTGTCCGTGTGTGCGAGCCCCTGCTCCGACCGCTTGGGATTCCCAAGGAGCTGTTGCCGATACTGATTTTACGTCCCATTTCCGGGAGCGGAACGACGGCTATGATCAACGAACTGTTTCGCGAGGTCGGGCCGGACAGCTTTGTGGGGCGGTGCGCTTCGATCTTGAGCGGCTCATCGGACACAATTTTATATACCTTTGCCTTATATTTCGGTTCGGTCGGCGTGCGGCGCACACGTCACGCATTTCCGGTGGCATTTTTGATGTTGGTTTTCTGCGCAGTTTTATCGGTGGTACTGACAAGGATGTTTTTTTCATAAAAAACACCCCGAAGTGTTCTGATTTCGCGGACGGCGAACGGCAAAAGTTCAAAGCAAGTACGCTTGGCCGAATGCGGAGGAAATTTCATACTCTACAATAAAATATTATCCGTTATACGCTATGGTTTTATTTTTTATCATTCGATCAAGCCGTACTTAACTTTTATTCTTTCCAGCTTATCGATCATAGGCTCAGACAAGAACCAAAGAAAAAATGCGGTTGCCGATGCGTGAATTATGTCAAACAGAAAGCCCGTGACATAAGACGCAGCAATCATTGAAACATTCGGTTTTTCCTGTGACATAATCACAGATGCCGGATTCATAATTCCGCCGTATATAACAAGCGTCGCTAAAAATCCGAATATGCAAAGCGATATTTTTGTTTTTCTCAAGAATCCCTTTTTGAAAAGTATGCCTGCCAAAAAGCCTATTATACCGAATGCAAACATCTGCCACGGTGTCCACGGGCCTTGTCCGAAGAAAAAGTTTGAAACAAATCCCGTAACCGCACCAACCAAAAAACCTGTTTCTCCTCCGAAACAAATCCCCGAAATTATTACAATCGCAACAACCGGCTTAAACTGCGGCAGCATAAAAAATGCGGCACGCCCGGCAACCGCAATCGTACACAGAACGCTTATAATAATAAGCTCTCTTGCCTGCGGTTTGCGATTTTCAAAAACCAAACAAAACGGTATCATTGTTTCAAGTATTATCAAAAGGCTGATAAAATAATACTTTCTGTTTTCCAAAAAGAATATACCGAAGTATATCGTAAGCGGAATGACAAAAAGAGTAAGAATTACCGCCGCAAGAGTTCTATTGCCGAGCTTTCTGTCGGATTTCGGTTGCTGTATGCTTTTTATACCGAATTCCTTTTGAGGAAAAAGGCATATTATCGCCATAACTGCTTCGATAACAGCTATTATCTGTGTTGTTTTAATTCCGAACACACTTATTGCTGCAAATTCCGGTAATTTAATATCCGCAAGGCAAACTACGGAAGTAAGAACAAAAAGCAATGCCAAAATACATCCCGCAACAATTCTTGATGTTGTTGTTTTTTTTGTTTCTCTTTTTTTGAGTTCTTCATCGGTATTACTGCCCGGATTTTCAATTTTAGTTTTTTTGTTTTCTCGTTTCTTTCGGACGTTTCCGCCGCAGGCAAGTACAATGTCTTCAACAAGCACAGCATTCGGAATGGTTGTCCTTGCCATACGATTTGCCGATGTGGTATAAAAACTCTTTCCGCAAAAAAAATCTCTCGGTCCGCCCTCGGATGTGATATTACCGTCAAAGAACATCGCGCACCTGTCGGCATACTCCGCACAAAATTCTATATCGTGAGATACCGCAACAACAGTCACGCCCG
>CAZYFX010000045.1:0-14317 GCA_964646725.1 uncultured Oscillospiraceae bacterium | reverse complement strand
AAGTAGTCTTGAAACTTTTGTTTTTTCAAGTGTCTACTCTATGGGGATTATATCATTGAAAGGCTTTGCTGTGTTTTTTACATCAGAGCGGTTGTTACAGCGAACGGATAAGCTTCACCAGCGCTTTGGAGACTCGCTCCGACGCATTGACGTTGGGATGTCCGATCGCGCCGACCTCGTTTTTCTTTCCGTAGATATCTTCGACATAGAGATAGTGCAACTTCGGGTCGGTTTTTCTTTTTTCTTCGATCAACTCGGAAAGCGGTTTGTCAAACTTGCTGTTCATCATGCCGTACAGCCAGATGATCTCGGCGTTTGGATAGGCCGCGCGAACCTGATCGAGAAGTAAGCCGCCCTCGACCTTCATGCATTCGGGTGTTGTCTGCCCCGGAACATCGTTGGTGCCGCAGTTGAGCACCATGATATCCGGCTGCCATGCGGCGTAGTCATAGCCTTCGATGGTTCGGGTAGCCAAACGGAAGATGTTCTTAAAGCGTAATCCCGGCTCGGTTCCGCAGCTGTGCCACACGCCCTCGCCGCTGATACAGACCGTGCGCACTTCGGCGTCCAGCGCCTCGGCGGTCAAATATGCATAGGTGCGGGTACTGTCCTGTTCGTAGGTTTCAAATTCATTCTTTTCGCGCACGGCCATATCGCCGAAGCCTGCGGTGATGGAATCACCCATAAACTCGATCTTCAAGCTTTTTTCCGTCGGCGCTCCGAGAAGCTTCGGCTCTTTTCCGTAGACGCGTACCTTTCGGAAATACAGCGGAACGGTACCTTCCGAAATACGCAAGAGCTTGACGGTATACGTTCCGTTTCGCTCAAAATCCAAAAGCACCTTCGGGCTCTTTCCGTTCAAGCAAAAGCGCGTTGCACGGCGGCCGACAAACGCTTTGACATAGACCGGAACGTCGCATTCGTAATCGGAAAAATGGATTTCGGCGCGGTCGCCCGTAAAGGTAAATTCGATACCGCTGTTGCTCCAGGAAAGCGGAAGTCCCGCTTCCGAGGCGACGGTGCGTCCCAGAAAGCGAAAATGTTCGGTTTGGGTGTGTTCAAATTCAAGATAATTGTTATAAAACACAGAGATTTCTCCTTCATTGGACGGAGCACTGTTGTGAAGCGCTCCGATGTATCATTCATTCGAATTTCAGCGAAAACAGCGAAGCGTCGCGCATACGAAAGCGCAGACGCACGGGCTTCCCCGCAAAAGCGGAAAAATCGGTTCCGTCCGCGAACAAAACGGTTCGGTCGAGCGTATCGCCGTATATTTCGAAGCTCTGCTTTTCGGAAATCGGTTCGCCGTTTTCGTCCAAAACATCCACATAAATATAGCCGTAGGCCGAGGTCGCAAAATTCAGATGAAGCTTGCTTCCCTCGAATACAAGCGGCTTGGTCACCAGCACCCGTTCGTTTCCGTCCGCCATATAGCAAGCAAAACCGTCCTTACGAATTTCATAACGGTTGAGCGGCTTGGGTACACCCTCACTGCGATGATTGTCGATGGTGTAAATGTAATAGGTCTCATTTCCGGAATCCACGAAATTATACGACGGGTAGCAATCACCGTAGACCCAGTTGTGTTCGTGCTCATAACCCGGTGTCATAAACGCTTCGTTGTATCGCGTCCACGTTTCTCCGTCGCGGGAGCACATGAAAATGCAGTCGGTCACGGTAAGACCGGCACGATTCTCGTATTTTTCGATGGAGGCGCGTTTCACGGCGGCACTTGCCAACTGCGATTCGTTTTCCGTCCAGGCGGGTCGCTCGCAATAGCGCGTCGGAAAGCCGACAAGCACGTGCGGTGCGCGCGGGTACGGCACGACGTTGTTGGTATACAGCGGATAATCTTCCGTATCGGTGAAAAGAATTCGCTTTTTCGCCGTCCAGGTCTTGAAGTCCGTCGAATGAATCACGCGCACGTCGCGAATCTGCCGATTGTTCCAGACCCCGGTATCCGCGTCCGCGCCGTCCGGGTCGTGAAAGCTACGAAAATAGATCGAATATCTGCCGTCGCGCCAAACGATGGTGTTAAGCGTGTCAAAATGTCCGTCGGTGGTGATGACATGACTGTATTTGAAGTGATAGCCGTCCGGCGAAATATGGCAGCGCAGCTCGCCGCCCTGCTTGTCCTCACGCGCATACGAGCCGATGGCCTTGTATTTTTCTTCGGTGGGGCAGGCGGGATTCGGATCGTAAAACACAAACATGTTGTCGGGAACATTCATGATCACGTTGCCAATCGGATATCCCGGGCGGTCGCATACGTCAAGCTTGGGTCTGTACCAGTTGAGCCCGTCTTTGCTTTCGATGACCGAAAGATCCATTCCGTGTCCGTCAAAAACGCACGGAGCCACATAATACAAGCGGTAGCCTTCGTCGGTTTTCACAATTTCGGGGTAGCTGATCGTCCGGTTTTCCCGTGCACAATCGAACGTAAATACGCAATCGCGAAGGATGGGACGGTTTACGCGACGAAACGCGGTGGTTTTTTCGGTATCGACCAGATAATCGTCCCAGAACAGCTCACGCTTTTTTCCAAAATCAATGGTATTCATGATTTTCCTCTTTTCCTGTTCGCAAGTTCGGAATACGAACATCAAAACGTATGGAATAAGCCAAAAAGCTTATTGGCAGGATTTGTTTACGAAGTTGCCTTCGGTTTCCCTGCTCACGGATATTGTACTATGCTCGGCACTCTTTGTCAATATCCGCACGGAACATCTTTTGCGTTTTTTTGTCCTTTTCGGAAACGTGTTTTATGTAACCGATATAACATAACAATCAAACGCTCGACACAATTTGATGGCCGAGTCGAGTGTTTCGTCGAAAACGCGACAACCGCGCAGAAAAGCTTGCGTGGCCGCCGCGTTCTTTCATCTTCCTTGTATACTGTCGTCAAACAGCGGCTCAATCCGCGCCTCGGTTTCTCTATCGAACGGCTTTCGCATCAACAGAAAGCGTTTCTCCTTATCTATTCCACAGAGTTAGAGTTCAGATACGCTTCGCCGTCAAAGACGAACGCATTTGAACCGCGCGTGAGAACGGCCGTATGCTTGCCGTACAGTGTCAGCGTCTTTTCCGTGTCGTTCCGCTCATAGTACAGCTCCTTGACCTTGACCGGCGTATTGTTCGGGTCTAAGGCAAAAACGCATATTTATCTTCCTTCGGTTGAATCGGAAGTAAATTCTCAGAGTACATGCAACTTCTAAACTACTCGGTTGCATTTACTCTGAGAATTTACGAAAAGGTCGATTTTCGGCGTGATTTTACAAAAACCTCTTGCGTTTTTCCTCAAAATGTTGTATCATAAGAGAAAAAGACAAATAACGAAAACAGAAAGGAACATAAACGTGAAATACGTCATCATCATCGGAGACGGCATGACCGACTACCGTATCGACTCTTTGGGAAACAAAACGCCGTTGGAGGTTGCCGTCAAGCCGCGCATGGACTACATGGCGCGTCACGGCGTCATCGGTTTCGTTCACAACGTACCGCGCGACATGGTGCCGGAAAGCGACACGGCCAACCTTGCGGTCATGGGCTACGACCCGAAGGTATATTCCAAGGGACGCTCGCCGCTTGAAGCCGTCAGCATGGGCATTGACATGAAGCCGAACGAGACGGCGTTCCGAATCAACACCGTAGCCCTCTCCGAGGACGCCGACTGCTACGAAAAACAACGCATTTTGGATCACGGCGCAGATGAAATCCCGACCGAGGAATCCACCAAGCTCATCGAGACGTTGCAGGCCGAGTTGGGCGACGAGATCCGCACCTACTATCCGGGCGTAAGCTATCGGCATTGCTTAATCTGGAAAGACGCACCGGCTCTTTGCGATTTTACCCGTCCGCATGACATTCTGGGACGCGAAATCGGCGACTACATCCCGCAGGGAGAGGTCGGAAAGCCGTACCGCGACATCATGAAAAAAAGCTTTGAGATTTTAAAGAATCATCCCGTCAACCTCGACCGCAAAAAGCGCGGCCTGCTTCCCGCCAACTCGCTTTGGATCTGGGGACCCGGCAAAAAGCCGCAGCTTGTTTCGTTCGCCGAACGCTTCGGCAAGAAGGCGGCGGTCATCTCGGCGGTCGATTTGATCAAGGGTATCGGACTTTGCGCCGGCATGGAGGTCATCGACGTTCCGGGTGCGACCGGTAACATTCACACGAATTTCGACGGAAAGGCGCAAGCAGCCGTGGAAGCTTTGGCGCGCGGCAACGATTTGATCTATGTTCACATAGAAGCACCGGACGAATGCGGTCACCGTGCCGAGATCGACAACAAGATAAAATCCATTGAATACATCGATTCCAAGGTCATCGCCTACATCGAGGACGCCTTGAAAAAGACGGGCGAGCCGTACCGTTTCCTCATTCTGCCGGATCATCCGACACCCATCGCCCTGCGCACACATTCTTTGGATGCCGTGCCGTACATTTTGTATTCGAGCGATCACGAGGTTGAAAGCGATGCCGTGCGCTATGACGAATTTTTCGGCACGGAGGATGTTTCCTATCTCGATACCGTAAACTTTTCCAAAGGACAAAAGCTGATGGATGTGTTTTTGAAAGAAAACGCATAAGACAAAATATAAGGCAAGCGTGACGCATTCCGTCGAATCGGCAGTGTGTCACGTTTTTTATGTACGAAAAATACCCGACAGTGCGAGGAATATCTCTCATTCGACGGGAACGCTTTTCTTGAATTGATTTCTGTATTCCGTGGGCGTTTGGGCTGTCGCCTTGTAAAACATTTTCGAAAAATAAAGAGGATCGTCGAATCCGACAGCATTCGAAATTTCACCGATTTTGTAATCCGTGTTTTTCAAAAGCTCCGACGCGCGTTGAATACGCAATCGAAGCAGGTATTTTTTCGGTGCCATGCCCATTTCCTTTTTAAAAAGTCTGGAAAAATACGATGCGTCGAGAAAAAACTTGTCGGAAATATCTTTAATGCTCAAAGCGCGATCGTAATTGTAGGTCATGATTCGAACAGCCGATGCGATCACATCCGTATTCTTTATGCTTTTCTCGGCAAACAGCTCGGCGAAAAAATCATATAAAAGCGATTGTGCTTTGAATTTGGCATAGTAGGAGTCGCTGTAATCAATATCATACAGCATGGAAAAAATCGCGGATATGTTCGAATACCGTGTCGGACGAAATATGGGATTTTCTCCGGTAACGCCAAGCTTGCGAAAAATCTCTTCGATTCCGTTCCCGCTGATTCCGATCCACTGAATGCTCCACGCGCTTTGTGCGACATAAAATATTTTTTCGTTCGGAAACATTACGAGCATATCTTTTTCCCCGAATTCGGTTTCCTTTTGATCTTTGTAAAGAACTGCCCGACCTTTTTCGACAAGGACGATCAAAAAATGAGTCCTTATCTCGGGGCCGTAGACATGATTTTGAGTCCCGATCCGTCTCCCGCAATAGTACATGCCGATACCGTTATCCGCGCACACATCGGAATGCTTTTCAAAAAGCGTTGTTTCCATTGTCATCTCCCCCTCTTCATTATATCATCAAAAGTCAAAAAAGTCCATATACAAAGCAAATATATACCTTTACGTTTACGCTATTTTTTTGTAAAATAACGATACAATAACCGTGTGGAGGAAATAATCGAATGGGAATCAGAAAAACGGAAAACGGCTTCGAATTGCATTTGGGGGAAACCGACTTTGCTTTCGAGAGCAAGCTCGTCCTCGAAGAAAAAGAAGATTGTTTTATACTTGAGACAGTCGGAGCTGTCCCTACGCCGAAAATCGAACCGAACGACAGGCTTCTGCTTCCTGTCGATGAGGGGATCGCCGTAACCGCCGATCGGGAATACGAAAACGGCGAATTCGATTGCAATTGTTTTCAAGGCTCTTTTTGCAGCCGCGAAGGAACCATGAGCATGGTAATCATCGAACGAAAAAAGAAATACTTATTGATCGCACTCAATGACGGCACCCATGCAGGATTTAAGGCGCAGCGACAAAACGGTCTGTACGGCTTGGAGATCACCTGTCATGCGCCGTGCCGCGTTCTGTACGGACTTTTTTCATCTCTTGCGACGGCTTGTGCATGCTACCGCGAATACGGAAAAAAGAAATATTTGACTTTGAAAGAAAAGATTGCGAAAAATCCCGAAATCGAAAAGCTCATCGGCGGTGCGATTTTCTGGGTTTGGAGCGAACATTACGATAAGGTCATGTATTCGGACAAGGATGTGGATATATCTCCCGCCGTCGGAAACGAATTGCTGTCCGTTGCGGACGAATTGAAAAAGAACGGCGTTGACAGGGCAATGTTCGGACTTTTTTTCGATGAAGATTCGTACCTTTCCGAAAAGCTATATACAAAACACGGATACCTTTCCACGCAATACGACAACTATAACGATATTTTCGACCCCGCTTTATTAAACAAGGTTCCCAACAATCGGATAAAAAACTGCGGCTATACCTACAGGCGTATGAAAGATCATCCCGACGGAATTTGCGTGACAAAGGACGGAAAGCTTGCTCCCGCGTGGGCGTTAAAAGGCTTTGACGGAAACATGTACAGCCAAAACACTTGCTGTCCGTCGGTTGCCTCTCAAAGAATGCAAGAAGAGATTCCGGAAATTTTAAAAAAATATCCGTATTATAAAGGGAGATTTATCGATGTGTACGGAACGGGACTGTCCGAATGCCACAGTCCAACGCATCCGCTGACAAGGGGGCAGTGTCTTAAGGTCAAGAAAGAAGCCTTTGCATCGCTGGAATCCATGGGCTTGATCGTCGGTACGGAGGACGGCTTTGAGGATTTGATCGATTCGTTAACCTATACCGAAGGATTGCACAGCCCCGTCTATTTTCGTATACCGAACGCCGGAAGAAATCATGCACACAATTACAGCGACGAGCAAAGCCGACACATACAAAAGCACATGACCGATCCAACCTGTCGCGTACCGCTTTGGCAGTTGGTGCATCACGACCATCTGATTGCCTTCCCCTATTGGGGCGATTCGACCGAGGCGTCGCACGTTCTTTTGCGTCGAAAAACGCTGTTTGCCTGTCTTTACGGCTGTCCGCCCCTTTATTCGTTTTGTATCAAAGATTTTCAAAACCTCAAAAACGATATTTTGGAGAGCTATCGAACGATATCGGATATTCATAAAAAGACAGCTTTACTTCCGATGACCGACTTTCGAATTTTGAGTGACGACTGTATGCTCCAAAAAAGCGTTTTCGGAAATAAGCTTGAAATCACTGTCAATTTTTCCGATACCGAACGTTCCTTGGACGGTCAAATGTTTGAACCGTATGACGTTGTAGCAAAGGAGCTTTAGCATGACCTTGCTTATTATTCCTCTGCTCTGCCTACTCGCCGTCACAAAAATCACACTTCAATCCGGCTATTCAAAAAGCGGTCGTATCGATCTGCAAAGCAATGTGTTTTATAACGGTATCATGTTTGCGGCGGCGGCCGCAACATTGCTTCCGTTTACATTTAAGGGGGAAGTGTCCCTTCAAACGCTTTTGTTCGGAATACTCATGGGCTTTTTGAGCTTCTCTTTCCAGGTTTTCTACATATGCGCATTTTCTTACGGAAAAATGTCCTTGACGGTAATTCTAAACAATTTCAGCATGATTCTGCCGATGATCGTATCGTTTGTTCTGTTTAAAGAGAATTTCGGCGTTTTGAACCGGCTCGGAACGGTCATGGCGCTTATGTCGTTCGTGCTTACGGCTTCTTTGCGGAAAGAAGAAAAAGTACAATCGGACAAGCTTAAAGAAAAGACAAAATGGCTGTTGTTTACGGCATTAACCTTTCTTTGCAACGGTATGATCTCCGTCGATCAAAAAATATATTCCATGAAAGCCGCCGAGTTTCAGGTTTTCAAATTCATCTTCACGGCGTATACAACGGCAACTTTGCTTTCTTTGATTGCATTTGGACTTCTGAAGCTCAAAAATGCCGATGCCGATAAGGCGGGACGTATATACCGCACCGGCTATGTTTTTACTTTCGTTGTTTCGGGTATTCTATTGGGATTGTTTCAATGTCTGAACACCTATGCGGCCTCGGTCATAAAGGGGACGGTTCTGTATTCCACATACAACTGCGGCGCATCCGTGTTATCCGTTTTGGTCGGAAGATTTTTATTCAAGGAAAGCCTAAGTAAGCGTCAATATGCGGGACTGCTTTTGGGAATCGCATCCATCGCACTGTTGTGCCTGTGATTCTTTCGCCGAAACCGCCTTACATAAACACCGTTTTCGCCCTGCGAGACGGTGTTTTTTTCGGCTGTCATTTTGATACTTCATACCGTGATGACGTCACGCTTTTTTTGTAAAGAAAACCCCCCAAGGGCTTCATTCGCTTCGGAATGTCACAAAAAGTATCAGATATGACAAAAACATCAAATGTGTTATTTACAAATCTTCGGCATAGTGATATACTCTGAGTAACACACCGAAAGAGAGGCGTTTTTGTTTTTATGGAACGTTTACCATCCTTTGCGAAGGTCGAATCACCGATGTTGGCGGCCGTTGTGCGCAAGCGGACGGTTAAGGAAGCCATCGCGGCCGTCGTGAGCGCCCGCTATCACGGCGCAACGGGAATCGATCTGCATTTGTCCTGCCTGGACAAAGAGTATCAAAATCCGCAAAGCATCGAAGCGATTTTAAAGCACTGCGATCTGCCCGTCATGGCGTTGAACTACAGCACGGACATCGACTACACGCCCCGCCCTTGCGACGAGGAGTCCCGTATCAAGCTTCTGGAGGCCGCCGTGAGCGCCGGTGTTTCCTGCATCGACATGCAGGGCTACAGCTACGATCCCACGTCCAAGGACGGCTTCCGCGACGAATTTCGTCACCTCGGCTATTCTTTTATCCGAGGGAATCCGAAAGAAATCGTATGCGACGAACGTGTGATCGAAAAACAGATGAAGTTGATCGACGACTGTCATCGGGGCGGCTGCGAGGTACTGCTTTCCTGCCATCCGAACGTTTATTTTGACCGCACACAGGTCTGCGATCTGGCGCGGTATTTGGAAAAACGGGGGCCCGATATCATCAAAATCGTTTGCCCCTGCCCCGACGAAAGCCGTCTTGCCGAAAGCTTCCAAACCATGATCGATTTGAAGCAAGCTGTCAAATGCAAGGTAAGCTTTCATCTGAACGGCCGCGAGGGACGGCTTTCGCGGTTGGTCAATCCGATGTTGGGCGGACATTTGATTTTCTGCATCGACGGCCACACCGCGTCTGATCATCCCGAGCAGCTTGATCTTGCGACAGCCAAACAGGCTCTGGATGCGCTGAAGTTGATTCGATAAGATAAACAGTATTTGATAAAGGGGAAACAACATGAAAAGAAAGCAGATTTTATTTACCGCACCGGGAATCGCCGAGCTTTTGGATACGGAGGTTCCGGAAGTATCCGATAAAGACGTTCTGGTAAAAACAGACTACACCGTCATCAGCGGCGGCACCGAAAGAGCCAATTTGATCGGAACGCCCAATCTGCCGCTGTCGGGAGGTTTTCCGCGCGCTTTAGGGTATTGCGGCATCGGTCATGTTTTGAAAATCGGAAAGAACGTGGCAAGCGTCAAGCCGGGCGACCGTGTTCTTATCTATCACGGCTATCATACCAACCTCAATGTCCGCGAGGAGGATGAGATCACGCGGGTTGACAACGAATCGGTCGATTCGCTCGACGCCGCCTTCGTAATTATCGCCTCCATGGGCTTGGGCGGCGTGCGAAAGCTGGAACCGGAGCTCGGCGAATCCGCCATGGTCATGGGACTGGGGCTTTTGGGCATGTTTTCCGTGCAGTTTTTGCGATGCAGCGGCGCGTTGCCTCTTATTGCCGCCGATCCGAATCCCGAACGCCGCCGTCTGGCTTTGGAGCTTGGAGCGGACTATGCGTTCGACCCGACGGAAGCCGATTTCGTCGAAAATGTAAAAAAGGTAACCGACGGAAAGGGCGTTCGTGCCACCGTCGAGGTCACGGGCATTTCAAAGGCACTCAATCAAGCGTTGGACTGCGCGGCTCGTATGGGACGTATTTCGCTTTTGGGCTGCACGCGCGTTTCCGATACCGCCATCGATTATTACACACAGGTACACCGCCCCGGAATAAAGCTCATCGGTGCGCACAACTTTATCCGTCCGAAGTTCGAATCGTATCCCCACCATTGGACACATCACGACGATTGTCGGGCGATTTTGAACATGATCGAACGCGGACGAATCCGTGTCGCGCCGATCTGCTCGCGCGTTGTTCGACCGAAGGACTGCGGCGAAATTTTCGCACAATTGGCAAACGACCCGAACTTTCCGCTCGGCACGGTGTTCGACTGGAGAGAGTATGAGAGTACGGTATAAAAGGAACGGAGGAATCGTCTGTGGGAAGCATTAAAATCGTAAACGCAAACATTTTCGACGGAGAGCACTTTTTGTTCGGGGATATTTTGGCAAAGGACGGAAGGATAGCCGCTGTCGGCGGTTCGATAACGGAAGAAGCCGACTACACCTTTGACGCCGACGGAGCGCTCGCCGTTTCGGGACTTACGGATATCCATACGCACATGAAGGGCATCTCCGACGATGCGTTCGGCATCCCCATCGACGCGGTCTGCTTTCCGTTCGGCGTGACGTGCGCGGTCGAAGCCTCGGCGATAAAAGGAAGCCGTGAGACGCTCGACGCCTTCGGCGTAAAGAACCGCGTTTTCGTCGCGACCGACGTTCGGGATGACCATGCCTATTTCGAGAAAAGCATGGAACGCGCCGAACGATACGGAGACAAAACGCTGGGATTTAAGGTTTTCTTCGACGCAAGCAACACGGAGCTTCGCACGCTGCGTCCGCTTTGCGAAACGGTGGAATTTGCACAAAAGCACGGCTTAAAAACACTGGTACACTGCTCGAACTCACCGACGCCGATGGCGGACATCCTGTCGGTTTTGAACAGGGGCGATATCTTAACGCATTCGTTCCACGGCAAAACGCACACGGCGGCCGAGGACAACTTTGAGTCACTGCGTGAGGCACAGAAACGCGGCGTTGTGATCGATATCGGCTTTGCGGGACATGTACACACAAGCTTCGGTGTGCTGAAAAAAGCAATTCGTAGCGGCTTTTGCCCGAACACGTTAAGTACCGATATCACCCGCCTCAGCGCATTCGTGCGCGGCGGGCGGTACGGTATGACGCAGTGTATGAGCATGGCGGAAGCCTGCGGAATGACGACCGAGCAGGTTTTAAAGGCCGTTACCGTAAATGCCGCACACGCCATGGGTGAACCGAGCATCGGACGGCTCGCGGTCGGAGCATGTGCCGATGTGGCCGTGCTTGACAAAAAAGGAGGCGGCTTCGACTTGACCGACGCGGACGGAAACCGCCTGATACAGAACAGCTCCTATCGTTGTCTGCTCACGGTATGCGACGGAAATGTCGTTTACAGACACGAATAAAAAAGCGGGGATGCGACAATCGGTTTGACCTCTGTCGCATCCCCGTCCGTTTCGGATGTCAACCATCCGGAGACGTGCGTATATCCCTTCGAAAAGCGCTTTTTATTCGTACGCCGACGGATATCCCGACGCATTCTTCCGATAGATTCCCGGCAGCATTCCCGTCACCGACTTGAACACCTTGCGGAAGTATGCCGTCGAGCTGAAGCCGAGCGTCTCGGCGATCTCGTCCGAGCTCTTGTTCTGCGCCAGCATTTTCTGCGCCAGGCGCACACGCGCGTTGTTTTTGTATTCCACCGGCGTCAGCCCCGTGTATTTCTTGAAAGCCGTATAAAATCCCGAGGGGGACAGTCCGCACAGCTTCGCCAAGTCCTCCGTGTAAAAATCCTCCGTGCAGTGCTCCTCGATATACACCGCTGCCTTTTCGGTCACATTGTCCGAACGACGCACACCGGTTTGATCCAAGCCGCAAAGCAGCCTTTCGAAAAAGTCGTAGAACGCTACGACGGCCCGAAGTCCGTGCGAAGCCGGGTCGCTGTACAGCCGATACAGTCCGTCGAATGCCGCATGCACATCATCGAACAGCGTCACCGACGGCTTTTGCAGAACAAAGCTGTCATACAGCCCCGCGTTTCCGGGCACGGGGCCGAATTCGCTTTTCAGCTCGAAGCCGAAATCGATCCCGTAAAACACAATATTCGGTTCGCCCGTCCACACGGCCGTGTACCGCTGACGGCGCGGGATATACAGCATTTCTCCGCTTTTAATCTGCATTTTCCCGTCGGGCGTATCGAACACGGCATTTCCCTCGACCAAATAGTAGACCGACGCCGTGGCGCGGCCGCTTCGTTTATCGCAAAGGCTCTCGCCCGGTATGCGGAACAGGTGTACCGCATAGTGGCTTAAAGAGAAAAATGTTCCGAAAAGCTCTCTGTTATCAAGCATACGACTCACATCCCTGTAGAAAAGTGTCCTTTTTTTATATTATACTGTCTTGCGCTTTGTTTGTCAATATGCTATAATAAAACAAAAAAACATTTTTTGGAAAGGATGCATTATCATGAAGCAAATCTTCTTTACGGACGTCAACCGCACGGAAGTGCTCGAACGTCCCGTCCGCGAACCCGGCCCGAACGAAGTGCTTGTCCGTACCGCCGTTTCCTCCATCAGCTGCGGTACCGAACGCGCCAATTTGGTCGGACTTTCCAACACCACGCCGAACGGCGGCAAACCGCACTATCCCGTCGGGCTCGGCTACAGTGCCGCCGGGACAGTGGAAAAGCTCGGCGAGGGGGTGACCGAATTTGCTCCGGGCGACCGTGTGGCCATGTATTGGTGTACACACGCCGCCTACAACACATTGCCGAAAGAAAACCTCATCAAGCTGCCGGACAACGTGTCCTTCGCATCGGGAGCGCTCTTTCACATCGCCGCTTTTCCGCTGGCCGCCTTGCGCAAAACACGTCTTGAGATCGGCGAGAGCATGTTGGTCATGGGACTTGGTATTCTCGGTCAGTTTGCCGTCAGCCTTGCCCATGCCGCAGGAGCCGCACCGGTCATTGCCGCCGACCCGAATCCCGACCGCCGTGCCGAAGCGCTTGCCAACGGAGCGGACTACGCGCTTGACCCCTGTGCGCCCGATTTTGCCGAGGAAGTGAAAAAGCTGACCGACGGCGGCGCAAATGCGGCCATCGAAGTCACCGGTGTCGGCGCGGGCTTGAACGAAGCTCTCGACTGCATGAAACCGTTCGGCCGCGTGGCGCTTTTGGGCTGTACGCGCGACCCGAATTTCACGGTAGACTACTATCAGAAGGTTCACAAGCCCGGCATCACCTTAATCGGTGCTCATACCATGGCGCGTCCCGGTGTCGATTCCTATCCCGGCTTCTTCACTGTGCGCGACGACATGAAAGCACTCGCGCGTTTGGCAAGCACGGGTCGCGTTAAATTCGAAGAACGTGTCAAGGAAACCCACACGCCCGAAGAAGCGGTTGCCGTTTACGACCGTCTCATCCACGACAAGAATTTCCCCATTTTCGTACAGTTTGACTGGACAAAATAAGAATAGGAGTGTATCGTATGAAAAAGCTGAAAATCGCACAAATCGGCATCGGTCACGACCATGCCCAAAACGCCTTTGAAACGCTCTGCCGTATGCCCGACTATTTCGACGTGGTCGGTTGGTGCGCCGCAGAGGGCGAGGAAGATCGCGCCGAAGTGTTTGCCAAACGCTTTTCTTCCTTCGATTTTGCAAAGCAGATGAGTTTGGAAGAGCTTCTTTCGGTTCCGGGTCTTGAAGCCGTAACGGTCGAAACGGACGACTGGAACCTCACCAAATACGCGCGCATTGCCGCCGAACATGGACTGCACATCCAAATGGACAAGCCCGGTGGGCTCGATTCGGATGAATATGTGGATATGTTACGCACCGTCAAAAAAGGCGGAAAGGCCTTTCAGACGGGCTACATGTACCGCTACAATCCCTACTACCTAGACATTTTGAAGTCGGTCGAGAACGGCGAGATCGGACGCATTTACAGCGTCGAAGCGCACATGGACTGCTTGCATGGCTCGGATAAGCGCGCCTGGCTCGGGCATTTCGGCGGCGGCATGATGAATTTCCTCGGCTGTCACTTGGTCGATCTGATCTTCCGTTTGCAGGGCGTGCCGGAGGAAATCCTGGCGCTCAATACCTCAAGCGGCTTCGACGGCGTTACGGCCAAAGACATCGGCTTTGCCGTGTTCCGCTATCCGAACGGCGTATCCTTCGCCAAGACATCGGCCTGCGAGCCCGGTGGCTTTATGCGCCGTCAATTGGTGGTTTGCGGCGAAAACAAAACCGTAACCCTG
>CAZYFX010000044.1:0-14960 GCA_964646725.1 uncultured Oscillospiraceae bacterium | reverse complement strand
TCTGCGGCTGCATATCCGTCGGAAAGCCGGGATACGGCGCGGTTTTGACATACGTTCCCTTGAGAGAGCAGCCGACACCCGACACACGCACGGAATCGTCGAATTCCTCGACGCGAACGCCCATTTCGACCAGTTTTGCCGTCACGGTATCCAAATGCTTCGGGATCACATTGGTAACGGTCAGATCGCCGTGCGTAGCCGCCGCCGCGATCATATACGTTCCCGCCTCGATCATATCGGGGATGATATCGTAGTGTACACCGTGCAGCTGCTCTACGCCGCGAATTTTAATGACCTCTGTACCCGCACCGGAAATATCCGCACCGCAGGAATTCAAAAAGTTTGCAAGATCCACAACGTGCGGCTCACGGGCGGCATTATCGATGACCGTCGTCCCCTTTGCCTTACAGGCGGCAAGCATGATGTTGATGGTCGCTCCGACCGAAACCACGTCCAGATACACGGAATCGCCGTAGAGCGAACCGTCGGAGGTTGTGATATCCACATAGCCTCCGCGCGAAACCGATTCGACGTTAGCGCCCAAAGCCTTGAAGCCCTTGATGTGCTGGTCGATGGGACGTATGCCGATATCGCAGCCGCCGGGATAAGCGGCTTTGGCTTTACCGAAGCGTCCGAGCTCGGCTCCGAGAATGTAGTAAGAAGCGCGGAATTTTTTGACCAGATCGTACGGTGCGGAACACGGTCTGATATGCGTCGTATCGATCTCATAGGTAGTTTTATCCAAACGGCGGATGTGTGCGCCGATGGCGGTAAGTATTTCAAAAGCGTCTGCTATATCGCTGATCATCGGGATGTTGCCAAGCGTACATTTATCCTCGGCCAAAATCGTGCCGAACACAATGGCAACGGCGGCGTTTTTCATGCCGCTCACCTCGATGGCGCCATGTAATGGTTTATTGCCGGTAATGACAATCTTATCCATTCAAAGCCCATTCCTTTCAAGCATTTGTGACGAAACGGAAGTACCGTTTCCTTTTGGCGAACCTTCGCCCGACCGACTGTGCCGCTTTGAACAAAAGACAGAAGCGGGTACGGTCCCGGTAGAACAATACGGAGGCGCAAGCCTCCTCCGAAGCGCGGGCACAAGCCCCGCGAAAGCGTTTTGCAAAGCCGCAAAACGGGCTTTACATGCTTTTCCGCATATATTATAGCATAATGCGAAGCAAAATAACAGTATGATTTGTCAAAATTAACCGTATATTCACACAATTATTTCTTCAACGCATCTACATATTGTGTCCTCACGGTGGCAGAACGGTCAAGATATACGATTTTCCAACGGGGGATAAGATAGTATATGCCGTTTCCCGCCGCGCGGTTCTCGTAAACGATATTTTGCGAAACAATACGGCTGACTTGCGAAAAATCAATGCCGTAAAGCGCATTTACGCCATCGATCAGCTTTCCGCCGTAGGAGCGGGTGAAGGAAGAAAGGATCCACATTCCGACCGCATATTCGACTCCATCCTCCGTCAGAAACAAATTGATGTAAAAATCGAGGATGGGATGATCGGCATATACATTCTGTGACACGCACACAAGAGTCCCGTGCTCGTTCTTTGCGATCCCCAAAACCGTAAAAGAGGCCTTGGCTCCCTTGGAAGCGTTAAGCGTCTCCAAAAAGGCGCTCACTTTGCCCGACAATTCACCGGACAGCACGGTATCCTCCGAAACAAACGACTCGTTTCCGACCGTCGGGAGCACCTCGCGGCGAAAGCCGCTTTTGGTATATTCGACACGGAAGGAGTCGTTGTAAATGCGAAAGCTTGCTTTCGGGTCTCCCGTCTCTCCGACGGTATAGGACACTCCGTCGGGCGTTTCCGCAAAGCTGACCGAGGAAGCGGAATAATACCGTTGCGAAAGCCCTGTCACCACGTCAAACGCGGCGGAAGCATTGTCCTTTTTGAAGGTATAGATCGGGTTATCCGGTATCTTGCGCTTAATGACCTCCGATTCGACGGAAACATCGCACGAACGCATATACGCCACCGCATCCTCAATCATGGTATCGGAGAGATACAGGCTGTCATGGCGTGTACGAATACAAAGCACCAGCAAAAAGAGGTCGATCAAGAAAAATGCGACCGTCAAAAACAGGCAGGTTTTCTTTAAGCTCACGGCTTCTCCCCTCCTCCTTCACATATCGCCGTCCATACAAGGCGCACTCGGTTGTCCGTCGGATCGTTTGCAAACATGGCATAATACGCCCACTCCGTTTCATCCGCTCCGTCAAAGAGCGAAAGCGTAAGGGATTGCGGTACGACAGGCATAGTCATGTAGCCGCTGTCGCAAAACAAGGCTTTGGCATAAACGCCGACCACGCTGTTGTCCGCCATTTCCACGGCGATATCAGAGGCCGCGTCGGTCAAGGAGACAGCGTTGTAGAAATATTTCAAATAAAACACGGTTGTCCCGGAGGCGTCACCGGAAACACTCACCAAAGCCGGCAACGCGTCGCCTCCGACAAGCAGGCGATTGAAGGAACCGAGCAAATACTTTACCCCCAACACACGGTCGGCAAAGGTATAATTTGTTCCGTTTTCAGGGTAATAGCCCAGGAAATCCGACAGATGAACACCTTCCTCGGTCGAAAAATCAAGTGTATTCTCTCGAAGATCCACATACAGCTCACGCTTATCCTCCACAAAGTTGACGGCGGCTCCGTTGCCGATGCTCACACACTTTGTCACATTTACATTGAACCCGAGCGTCTTTAAGAGCGTGTCCGTTTTTTCGTCTCCGAGCCTGTAGTCGTAAAAAGAAGCGGAGGGCGTAACCACCACCGAATCCACATCAAAGGATTCCGTAAAAACGGCAGAATGCGGCAGACCGTCCGTAAACGTAAAATCCGCATACCCCTTCATGCTTTTCAGATAAGAAAGGTTGTCGGCATTATACGGTTCATTCTCACGCGGATAGAGGCAAACGGCATTTAAGGATGCGTCCAGCATGACCGCGTACAGAAAGTTTTCTTCGTTCGGCAAAAGAAAAATATACTTGACAAAAAAGTTTTCGGTCGGTCGGACGGTGTTTCCGTTATGAAGCGCCGGAAGCAACGACGCAGCCGGAAGCTCCCCGAAAAAAGAATAGAACACATACCGTTCGGACGCACAGAGCGAAGCGGCATATGCCGTTCGTTCTTCTTCGTCGGCAAGCTCGACCCGCTCGGTCTCACCGATCAAAAGCGCTTCCAAGGAGGTGTCGAGCAACTGCCACACGGTTTGGCGCGCGGAGGAGTCATAGGCTGCGGCCAACTGTGTACCGTCGGCACATTTTATTCCCATAAAGCACGGGGAAAGCAGAGACTGCATCCCCGTTTTCTCGTCGTATGCACTGCCCGTGAGGATCCAGCGATCCTTGGCGGGGACGGACGGAAGTGCGGAAGCTGTCCCGTTGACGCGCAGATTGAAATAGAACCCGGCAAGAAAGAGCATGGCCGAAAACAGGAGCGCACACAAAGAAATATACACATACAGCGATACGGGCACATTCTTTGTGCGCTCCTTTAAAGCGGAAAAGCGTTCTTTGACATTCAAGCTTGTTTGCCCCTTTCTTCGTTACTTCTGCGGTCAAATCGTCTTATTCGTGCTCTGCCTCATCCGACACGGGGTCATTCGACGGTTCGTCGTTCTTCTGCTCGATCTCCTTTAAAAGCTCCGAAATACGCGCTCCGTGTACGGCACCGGTATCCCGGATAAAGGACAGCTCGGGTGTGTTGCGCAAGGACAGGCGCGAAGCAAGCTCATGACGGATATAGCCGACGGCGGAGTAAAGCCCTGTCTTTACGTCGCGGTCGGCGCCGGTCATATGACTGTAATAGATCTTACAAAATTTCAAATCGGCGGTCGTCTCGGTCTTGGTCACGCTGACAAAATTGGCGGACACACGCGGATCCTTGACGTTTTTTAAAATATACATAAGCTCGCGCGCGATATCCTCGTTGACGCGGTTCGTGTGATAATGCGGTCTTTTCTGCACAGTGATCGTCCTTTCCAAAGCTTCCGTAAATACAGGAGTCGGCAGACGCTTTCGGAGTACGCCCAAAAACCTCTGCCGACCGTAGGGGCTTTTCAGCCTCTTATCCTTGTTTTATAATTCCCGTTTGACTTCTTCCATAACAAATGCTTCGAGGACATCCAATTCTTTGATGTCATTGAAGCGTTCAAGCGCGATACCGCACTCGTAGCCCTGGGCGACCTCCTTGGCGTCATCTTTGAAGCGCTTTAAGGAGCTGATCTTATCCTCAAAAATCACAACGCCGTCACGCACGACACGAATCTGCGAATTGCGCGTAATCTTGCCGTCCTGCACATAGGAGCCTGCCACAAAGCCGATTCCCGGAACATGGATGGTCTTTCTGACCTCGGCGTGACCTAACACAACCTCTTTGTATTCGGGAGCAAGCATACCGCTGATGGCCGCCGTGATCTCCTCGATGCACTCATAAATGATACGGTAGGTGCGGATATCAACGTTCTGGCGCTCGGCTGAATCCAACGCGCCCTTATCCGGACGGACATTGAAGCCGACGATGATGGCATTGGAAGCCGAGGCAAGCATAACGTCGCTTTCTGTCACGCCGCCGGTCGCGGAATGGATGACCTTGACCTTGACCTCGTCGTTGGACAGCTTTTCGAGAGAAGCCTTGACGGCCTCGGCCGAGCCTTGTACGTCCGCCTTGACGATAATGGCAAGCTCTTTGACGCCCTCGCTTAACTGATCGAACAACGTATCGAGCGAAACCTTGGCATTCGCCTTGAATACTTCTTCCTTTGCCTCATTCTTGCGCTTATCGACAAGCTCCTTGGCCATGCGCTCATTGGCAACCACGCGGAATTCCTCGCCGCCCTCGGGGGCTTCGGAAAGACCGGTGATCTCGACCGGCGTAGAGGGCCCTGCCTCCTTTACAGTCTTTCCGGTGTAATCGCACATAGCGCGTACACGGCCGATGGATGTCCCGGCAATGACCATATCACCGCGATGGAGCGTACCCGCCTGAACGAGGACGGTCGCCACCGGGCCGCGTCCCTTATCGAGCTTGGCTTCGATGACAACGCCCTTGGCGGCACATTTGGAGTTGGCCTTCAGTTCCTTCATGTCGGCCACCAACAGAACCATTTCCAAAAGCTCCTCGATACCCTGATGCTTGAGCGCGGAGACCGGTACACAGATGGTGTCACCGCCCCACTCCTCGGGAACAAGCTCATAGGTGGTCAGGTTTTGCTTGACCGCCTCAACGTTTGCGCCGGGCTTATCGATCTTATTGATGGCAACGATGATGGACACACCGGCCGCCTTGGCGTGGTTGATGGCTTCGACGGTTTGCGGCATGATGCCGTCATCGGCCGCGACCACCAGAATGGCGATATCGGTCGCCATAGCGCCGCGCGCACGCATAGCGGTAAAGGCTTCGTGACCGGGGGTATCCAAAAACGTGATATCGCGATCGTTGATGCGCACTTTATACGCGCCGATGTGCTGAGTGATACCGCCCGCTTCTCCGGCGGTCACATTGGTGTGCTTGATGGCATCAAGCAAGGAAGTCTTACCGTGGTCAACATGACCCATGACCACAACGACCGGGCTTCTGGGCTCAAGATTTTCCTCGGCCTTGGCTTCCTCTTCGGCGAACAGCTTTTCTTCGATGGAAACGACCACCTCATGCTCGGCGGCAATGCCCAATTCATCGGCCAACAGATACGCGGTATCGAAATCGACGATCTTGTTCGCGCCGACCTGATCCATACCGAGTCCCATACCGAGAAGCTTTTTGATAACTTCGCCGGTGGTGATTTTAAGCTTGGCGGCAAGATCGCTGATCATGATGGTATCGGGAAGCGTGATCGGACCGGTAAACTTTTTGGCAGGCTCGACCGTACTCTGTACGCTGCCGCGACGCTTTCCCTTCTTCCCCTTGGCAGAGGAAGCGGAGTACATCACGTCGCGCGCGGCCGCTTCGTTTCGTGCAATACGTCCGCCGACACCCTTTTGAATACCACTCTGCTTTTTCTTTGCGGGCTTTGCGCTTTCTTCGGCATCCAGCATCCCGGCAAGCGTATCCAATTTTTCATCATACTTGGACAGATCGACCTCGCTGGTACGCATATCGGTAATGCGCACTCTTCCGTCACTGTCGGCAAGAGGCGTAGCCCCCTCCTTGCGTTCACCGGCATAGCGGCTCTTGATGCGGCCGTCCTTATCGAACACCGGCTTCAAGCTGGGCTGACGAACCGATTGCGAATCCTCATCGCGGTCGCGCGAACCTGCCGCACTCTTGTTGAAACGCGGCTTGGAGGCAGGACGCGGCTGATTGGAGGAAGTCCCTTCGTTTACAAAGCCGTCCTTGGTAAATTTGACGTTGGTATACTTATCGAAACGCTCGTTTTTATCATAGCGCGGATAGGCTTCGCTCTTTTCGGGACGGATACCCTCCTGCTTGAGAAGCTGAGCGCCTTCGCGCTGAATCTTGCTGATCTGGCGGTCGATTTGACGGTCGGTCATCTGACCTCCCTGGGTCTGAGTGCCGCGATAGCCGCCGTTCTGTCCCGGCGTATAGGGCTTACGCTGTCCGTCGTAGGGACGGCGATTCTGACCGTTCGAACCGCTCTGCGCATTTTGTCCGTTCTGACCGTTCGGCGCTGTGCGACGTTCACCGAAGGCGGGACGGTTATCACGGTTGTATCCGCCCTGACCGTCTCTCGTTCCCTGTCCGCCTCGGCCGAAGCGATTGTCGCGGTTGTCACGATTGAAGCGACGATCCTCGGTCGGACGTGTGCCGTCGGTCGGACGGGCGTCGCGACGCTCGGGACGATTTTGGGCGTTCGGATTCTTGACTTGTTCGCCGACTTTCTCTTCCGAGGCAGGAACTGGTTTGACCGAAGCCGAGCTGTGACCCTCGACCGTTTTTTCGGTTGTCTTGTGTGCTAATTCTTTTGTTTCCTTTTCGGCAACGGCAGGCTTGTCGGATTTTTCCGCCGCTTCCGTTTTTTCGGTCTTTTCGGTTATTTCCGATTTCGCCGCTTTTTTCTCCTTTTCCGAACCGTTCGCCTTGACCGTCTCCGTTTTTTCGACAGCCTGCTTCGGCTCCTCGATCGATTGGGGTGCGGGCTTGGAGGCCAAGTAGGCCGCGATATCATCAACTTTGCTTTCGTTGATATAGTGATTGAGCACAGCGTTGATCTCCGCGCTCTCCATCACGGAGGAGGAGTTTTTTGCGTCATATCCCTTACCTTTGAGCACCTCGACGATCTCCTTGGTCTTTTTGTCGAGATCCTTTGCCATATTATTTACTTTATACTTCTGTGTTGCTGCCATATAAATCAAGCACCTCCGTGTTGGTCGTGTGTATCTTTATGCCCTGTTTTTCTATGATTTTCGTAAAGCCCGGCTCGGTGAACAGAATCGCGGCCGTATCGGCTTTTTTTCCGACCGTATGGGCAAGAACCGCCTTGGACAGATCGGTTTCGATGTACGGTATACGGTGATATTCCGCCGTGCCGCACAGTCTTTTGCGGGTATTGTTCGAAACATCTCCCGCCACCAGCAGCAGTTCTCCCTTGTCGGCACGCATTTTTTCGACGCAGAGTGTGGTTCCGATCACGCAACCGCGCGCCTTGACGGCCAGCCCCACAGCTCCCAAAAGCTTTTGTCGGATATCGGATGCATTTTGTGTCATTCGTTCGCCTCCGTCTCCGTCGAAAGAGCCTCGAAACGGGCAGTCAAAGCCTCGTAAACCGTTTCGGGGATCGCTGTCTCGAGACATCTTTCGAATCGCTTGGCCTTCTTCGCCTTTTCAAGGCAGGAGGCTTTCGGACAGATATAAACGCCGCGTCCGGACAGCTTGCCCTTATCATCGACAAGGATCTCACCCTCGGGTGTGCGAACCACACGCCATAGCTCCTTCTTCGGCTTTTTCTCGCCGCATCCCATACACTTGCGCTCCGGGATCTTTTTCATTTTTTGTGGCATGAACTGACGGCGGGAATTCCGCCTGACCTCCTGTAAAAATACACGCTTTTCCGTTTTGCTCTTTTCCGCCGATTATTCTTCGTTCGACGCGTCGGCGCTGTCCGACAAAGCGTCGGAAGCAACCTCTTCTTCGGAAGCGTCATCCGCCATCGCCGACTTCAAAGCATTGGCCAAATTCTCACCGAACGAGCCGGAGGCCTGCGTTTTGCCCTCAATGATGTCATTGAAGGCGGCGGCACGGGCAGCCGTTACGCTCTTGATGTCGATCTTGTTGTAGCCGGTAAGTCGGGCGGCCAAACGCGCGTTCTGTCCCTCCTTGCCGATGGCAAGCGAAAGCTGATCGTCTTCGACCAACACATTGCAGGAACGCTCACCCGTCTCGGTCACGGAAACAACGGTGGCCGGAGCAAGCGAAGCGCAGATGAATTCTTCGGGGTTCTCGCTGTAACGGATAATATCGATCTTTTCCCCGCCCAATTCACGGGTAATACTGCTTTTACGAAGTCCCTTGGCGCCGATGCACGCGCCGATCGGGTCAACGTTCGGTTCTCTGGAATAGACCGCGATCTTGGTGCGGCTTCCCGCCTCGCGGGCAATGGATTTAATAATAACGGTTCCGTCCTGAATTTCGGGCACCTCAAGCTCGAACAGACGCTTGACAAGTCCCGGGTGCTTACGGGAAAGCACAATGGTCGGGCCTTTTGTCTCACGCTTGACGATGGTGACATATACCTTTAACCTCTGTCCTTCAACATAATGCTCACCGGGGATCTGCTCATTTTTGAAAAGCGTGACCTCGTTGCGGCCGAGCTCCAAAACGGCGTTGCCCGTGACCGGGTCGATACGCGACACAATGGCGGTCACGATCTCCTCTTTTTTGCCTTCGTATTCGCGCACCATACGATCGCGTTCCGCCTCACGAATCCCTTGGATGATGACCTGCTTGGCGGTCTGCGCCGAAATGCGTCCGAAGTTTTTGGGCTTGATCTCAACCTCGACGATATCGCCCAAATCATAGGTTTTTTTGATTTTACGCGCTTCCTCGAGCGTGATCTCGGTCTTTTCGTTGAAGCGGTGTCTGCGGCGAATGATGGCGGGCTTGGCGCCGCTGTCATCATCGTCGAACACATCGCCGTAGGGCGTGGTGTCATCGATCTCGATCAGGCGGTCGGTGCGCTCGTCGAAATCGTCAAAATTGTATTCGGCGGTCAAAGGAATATCTTCTTCCAGATCGGGATCGACGACCGTCAGCTGTTTGAACACACGCACGTTTTGCTTTACGGGATCAAGCTCGATACGGACATTCGAAAAGCCGTTGTCTTTTTTGAAGCCGCTGAGAAGTGCCGCTTCCACCTTTTCAAGCATATATTCCTTTGAAATGCCCTTTTCTTTCTCCAACATATCCAACGCTCTGAAAAATTCTGCGTTCATTGTCTTTTATTTCCTCCCCAAATATCGTCCTATCGTCTAACATCGTTTTCGAACACATTAAAAATCAAACACGGTGCGAATGCGCGAAGCGTCCTTGCGGGCAAGCGTGCAGCTGTTTTCGCCGCATGCAAGTGTAAGACTGTCCGTTTCTTCATCATAGTCCGCTAACACGCCGCGAAGCGTTTTTGTTCCGTCGAGTGCCTTGAACAGCTTCACCGCGACTTCGGTGCCGACGAACGCCTTCAAATGTTCCGGCGTTTTAAGCTCGCGCTCCAAGCCCGGTGACGAAATTTCCAGACAGTAGCTGCCCTCGATGGGATCGGCACTGTCAAGGATGGGCTCGACCGCATCGTTGACCATTTCGCAATCGGTCAAGGACACACCTTCGGCGCGGTCGATGTAGACAGTTAATTTGTGATCGGCGCCCTCTTTAACAAATTCCACATCCCAAAGCGTACAGCCGCATTCCTCGACTGCTTCACGTATGAGCTCGGACACAAGCGCCGCAATGTTCTTTTTCTTTTCCGCCATAGTTTCCCTTTCGTATGCCGACGGCGCTGCCGCCGCATTTAAGCGCATTCAACCGAAAGGAGCGGTCTTGTCAACCGCTCCTTTCTCTGTATTCTTCTGTAACAGTATAACACACTTGCCCGAAAAAATCAATAGTTATTTGCAATTTTCTCGAATATCGGTATTTTACACAAAATCGCTGCCTGTTTTTTTACGATTCTAAGATATATACCCACATGTTGCGTCGGCCGAAGTTGATGCATTCATCGTACGTCATAAAAGCAAGATCGACGATGTTGCCTTTGATCGCTCCGCCGGTATCCTCCGCTACGCCGAATCCGTATTCAACCGTGTCCGACGTGATGAACATTTTCGTGTGCAGCGGAATGACCGTCGGATCGACCGCGACAATCCCCTTGGCCAATGTTGCGCCGGTCGCGGTAGTCATGGTCGTGTACCCGGGCATATAGGTATACGCGGTAGCCTCCATCTGCTTTTTGTAGGAATAGCTGTAAACGGTTCCGTCGGAAGCCGTGACCGTGCCGCCTACGCCGTATTCGGCCAAACCGTCTACAGGCTGCGAAACGATCTCTTCGCCGATGATTTGATATTCGACCGGAATACCGTCCACACACTTTTCAATGTAGGTCACTCTCTTAACGCCGGGCGCACCTTCCGTCAAAACGCGGGTCTCGCCCTTCGGAACGGTATCCACCTCGACCGTCTTATACGTGCACGGTATCTCCTCGTTCACCGTGTACTCTTTGTATTCGACGGAGGAAATATCGATCATCATGTCATCGTACAGTATCGTACCTGTCGGGACGCTCAACACCTCGACTTCTGTCAGCGTCACACCGGCATACGCCAAAAAGTCCGAGCATTCGACGGGAAAGTAGGTATAATCGTATGAATTTCCGTTCACAACAAGCGTTACATCCACAGGTCCTTCTGCGGGCTGCGAAAGCACATCCGATTCGGAGGCAGCTCCGTATATTTCGGAAAAGGCAAACGCCGGTACGGCAAGTACGAAGAGCACGAAAAATACAGTCGAAAGAAATATCGATGTTTTTCGAGCTATCGTCAACTTTTTGTTCAAAATCATACTGTGCTCCTTTTCGTTGAATTGGCAAAACCGCGACATCTGCTTTTTTGCAATCGTGTATCTTAGCACACTTTTTTCGATTTGTCAAGCCTTTTTCGGAAATTTTGCCGATTTTTCGTCCGAATTCAGGAAAAATTCAGATATTTTCCCTGTTGATTCCAGTTTACGCAAAAAAAGCGAAAAATATTCCGTTCGCGAAAAAAAGCATAATTCGGTTGACATAACGCTCGACGTTTAGAAAGAGTTTACAATTCAACAAGTACTCCGTTGGTCGTCCGTTGTTGTTGTTGTCAACAATTCTTTTTGCAAATATCACTGCGTTTTTGTCTATTTTGGCAATTCTTATTCATTCAAAAAGCCCCCGTAAAGTGCCGAACAAAAGCCGCAAAAGCAAGCTGAATGACAAGGATCAAAGGAAGCCCGGCCATAAAACGAACGTGCCGTATTTTGTGACGAATGCAAAGCATCGTTAAAAACATGGCAAACGAACCGCCCAAAGCGGCGGTGCACAGAAGTGCCTGTTCGGATATGCGCCGCCGTCCCTTCCGTGCCGCCCGCTTATCGCAGACAGTCAGAAAAACGGCAAACACGGAAACCGTCAACAAATAGAGTTCCAAAATCTTCATTTATATATGCCTTTCTTGTTATAAGGGATTTGCGGTTTTCTTTCATTTATATTATTTAATCGAAAGAAGGGCCGTAACGCGCGTTACAGCCCCTCCCCATTTGTTCGACTTTATTCGTTTCCTTCGATGTATCGTTGAAGGATCGCCGCGATCTCGGCTCTTGTCGCATCATCCGACGGTGCGAACATGTTATTGTCGCTGCCTTGCATAATACCTTTGAGCGTGCAATACATCACGCCCTCGACGGCATAATCGGAAATATTCGCAAGGTCGGCATAGGTCAATCGGATAGCCCATGCGCCCGTGGGAGCCGTTCCCTTGTACGCCGCATAGCGGTACATGACGGTCGCGATCTGCTCTCTTGTGATGTTCATATCGGGAGCAAATTCGGTTTCGCTCATGCCCTTGACAATGCCCTCGCTTGCCGCCCAACGAACGGCCTCGGTGTAGTAATCATCCTTCACATCGGTAAACGGCATGGCGTAATCCACCGCAGGCTTGCCCTCGGCGCGCCAGAGCACCGTCACAAGCATCGCTCTCGTAACCGAGCTTTCGGGGTCAAAGGTGGTGGCCGTTGTGCCGTTCATCAAGCCGTTTCTGTAGACATATTTGACGGCATCAAAATACCACTCGTTTTTCTTCACATCGATAAACGGATTCACCCACGCTTCGGACGAAGTGCCCTTGTCGTCGTTTTCATCGTTGTCCTTGCCGCTTGCGCTCTCATCGGATGTCGGCTTCTTGTCGGACACCCACTTGGCGTACAGCGCGAGATCCTCGGTCACGGCGTCGTCAAAGTCGTATTTCTTCACAAGCTTGCTGTCTGTGTACCAACCGTCAAAGGTGTAGCCGTCCTTAGTCGGTTCGTCCGGCTCGCTTACGGCTTCGTACTTGGTGACCGTGTTGCGTGAAATCACGTTGCCGGTCAGCGAATCGATGAATTTGACGGTGCAACGGTTGCCGCTTCCGTTGGAGACGGTGTAGGTGCTGACAGCAACCTCAACGGTCAACGCGGAATAGTTGGTGTCTGACGGCGTGAAGATCATTTCTTCGAACCCACTCTTGGTCATCTTCTTGGTGCTGTCCGCCCATGCGAATTTTCCGGCAAGCGTCGCGCCGTCCACGCCGCAAAGCGTGCCCTTGGTCACGTCCGCTTCCGCAAGTGTGCGACCTCTGCGCACCTCGGCCGTCGTTTTCTCGACCTCGATCGGCTCGGCGGGAGTCATGTTCGGTGTAATATCGGTCAACGTACCCGTAAAGTTGCCGTCGGCGGTAAAGACCGTCGTGTCGGCCACATTCGTAACATTACTCCACGTACCCGTTGCGGTCAAACTGTCAACAGTAACCTCAGCGGACGGTGTTTGTTCGCTTCCGTTATAGGTCATGGCCACAAACGCACCAACGGTCGCTCCGGCGATGGACTTCGGCGAAATGATATATTCTTTCGTGACTTCCGTCGGCAGCATATAGTACGCCACATCTGCGCCGTTCAAGCCTGTTGCCGTTGCGGTATGCGTATTCGCGCTCGTTTCCGTACCGCCCTCGACGGTCACGGTCACTTGGTCGCTTCCGACAAGCCCTGTCGCGGTGGCGGTCACATCGCTTGCATTTCCGTCGTAATCGCGGGTGGTGTGTCCCGACCACGAAAGACCGACTTCCTTGCGGTTCAAGGTTACGGTGACGGTATCGCCGTCACTGCCGTTCAAGTTGACGCTTCCGCTGTATGCGGCGGTGATTTTGTTGTCGCTGATGGCAAGCTGCTTGTCGGCAGTGTTGACTTCAAAGGTCGCCGTACCCGCGTCTTTGTTCGCATCGGTGTAGGTGACGGTTGCCGTGCCGAGAAGTTTCTTGTTCGCGCCATCGCCGACGTAGAACAAAACTTCGTCTTCGTCTGCCATGAGCGTTGTAAGATCGGAGTTTTTCGCCACGTTTGCCGTCAGCGTCAGCGTTTCGCCGTAGGTGACGGTCGCGCTTGCGGTGACCGTGGTTTGCGAATCGGCTTTTGCAATCGCAAACTGTTTTGTCGCCGTACCTGTAAAATTACCTGTTCCCGATATTTTAAGTGTGTAATTGCTTCCTGCTTCCGTAGCCTTATTGTCCGAAACCGTATAGTCGGTGTCCGTCAAGGTCAAGCCGTCAACCGTAACGCTTGAAATAGTTTGCGTTTGTTCCGTGCCGTTGTAGGTCAAGCTCTCGCCAAGTGTGATAGTTGCATTATCGGTTGTTATTTCTTTAGGCGAAATTGTAACCTCAACATATGCCTTGTCGCTGTCGGAGTGGTCGCTGTCGCCCGCAATATAATACCAAACCGTGTAGGTGTCGGCATTTCTGCCTGTCGATATTTTTTCCGAATACGTTCCGTTTTCCGAAAGTGAACATTTAACCGTACCCTCACTTGTAGTACCTTTGGTTACAAGCTCTTGTTCGTCGCCGTTATAGGTAAGCGTGTTTGCGATCGGTTCTGTTGTAAATGTTGCTTTCGGTTTCTCAACACTCAACTCAACCGTTTCAAAATCACTCGAATAATCTGTTTTGTAATCGCCGTTAATCTGCTCATTGAAAAGTTTTAATTTATACGTTCCGTATTCAAGCTCCGACGGAATTGTGAAATCAACCGTGCCGCTTTCATCGGCGCTATTTGTTAGATTTTTAAGTTGTCCGTAATACAAAACCTCGTCGTTATCATCAACTATCATTGCGGAAATGTATTCGTTTGAGCCTGTTTCGGCGTTATCATATTCGGCGTTTTTATAATTAAACTTAACCGTTTCGCCTTTTGTGCCGCTTGCGGATTTTTCCGTAACCTTAAATTCTTCTCTGCTGTCGTCTTTCATTGTCAGCTTATATTCGTATTTTTCATCGCCGATGATTGTGTATTCTGCATTTTTCAAAATCTCGGCTCCGCCGCCAACGGCGGCGGTTGATGATTTGCCGCCGTCGGCGGCAGATGTAAAGAGGACAGATGACAGATTTAAGTTAAAAGCGGGACGAGCCGCACAGTCGTTGAGGGTATAGTTGTCGTACACATTACCGAGGATGAAGACCGCGCCCGCACCGTTAGTGTAGTCAGCGAGAGGAGAACGGAGCCACCACACACCCGCACTATTGCCATAATTGGCAATACGTGCGCTATCATTTGTAAATCCGTAATTCCCGTTTTCCGCTTCCTCTGCCGACAGGAAAAATATCTTGTCGCCGCTTAAAATATTTTCAGAAGTGGCAAACTGAACGCTAGATGTACTGATTGTAAAGGCTGCGTCGCTTTTTGTTGTCGCCAAAACCGCCCCTTGCTCCTGCGT
>CAZYFX010000043.1:0-14987 GCA_964646725.1 uncultured Oscillospiraceae bacterium | reverse complement strand
AGGAGTCGATGCAAAGCACGTCCGCACCGGCCTCCACCAAAGCGGGAACTTTCTTTTCGTAGTCGAGCGCGTTGATACCCGCGCCGACGATGTAGCGCTTTTGCGCGTCGAGAAGCTCACCGGGATTGTCCTTGTGCTCCGAATAGTCCTTGCGGAATACCATGTACATAAGGTTGCCGTTTTCGTCCACAATGGGCAGAGAATTTAATTTGTTTTCCCAGATGATGTCGTTTGCTTCCTTGAGCGAAGTACCCGACGGCGCGGTGATGAGCCGTTCGAGGGGGGTCATAAAAGACTTGACGGGTGTGTCGGCGTCCATACGGCTGACACGGTAGTCGCGGCTGGTCACGATGCCGAGCAGCTTTCCGCAGGACGAGCCGTCGTGGGTGATGGCGATGGTGTTGTGACCGGTCTGTTCGACAAGAGCCACAACGTCGGCCATGGTATTTTCGGGGGTGAGATTGGAATCGCTCACCACAAAGCCCGCTTTGTAGCTCTTGACGCGCGCCACCATAGCCGCCTCATCCTCAATCGACTGCGAACCGTAGATAAAGGAAACGCCGCCCTCCTTGGCAAGCGCGATGGCCATGGTATCGTTCGAAACCGACTGCATGATCGCGGATACGAGCGGAATGCTCATTTCGATCGACGGCTTTTCGCCCTTGGAAAACTTGACAAGGGGCGTTTTTAACGAAACATTGGCCGGGATACAATCCTCGGAGGTGTATCCGGGAACGAGAAGATATTCGCTGAAGGTGTGTGACGGCTGGTCGAAATAATATGCCATGGTAATCTTTCCTTTCTCTTGGTGCTTTCGCTGCTTCGACTGTGTTCTAATCTGAGTTTATACAGATATAATTGTACAACTTTTATGGCTGTAAGTCAAGACTCTTTCGTGCGCGATTTGTAAATTCGTTAAATTACAACAAAATTCCGTATTCCGATTTGTCCATTATGGCATTTTTTTCAACGGCGACAGTGTCGCACCCTCGAAATAAACAGCAATAAAAAACGAGGTCGTATGCGCTGTGGATACGACCTCGGAACATTTATGCTTTATAATGACCGCTCCCGATCTGTTTGCGCTTTTTCGAGATACGCGCGTACATCCGCTTCCGTTTCCAAGGTTAAGACGTTTTCGGCCAGTGTCTCGGCTTCCGCCTTCGACCAGCACGAGAGCACCTTTTTGACGGAAGGAACGGCTTTGGCAGATGTGCTGAATTCGTTTAAGCCGAAGCCCAAAAACAGTGGGATCAACCGTCTGTCCGCGGCCGCTTCGCCGCACATTCCGACCGAAATATGCGCTCGGGCAGCGGCTTGTACCGTTTGTCGTATCTTACGAAGCACCGCCGGATGAAACGGCGAATACAAATAGGAAACGTCCGGATTGCCGCGATCGACCGTAAGCGTATATTGTGTCAGATCGTTTGTTCCGATGCTGAAAAAGTCGGCTTTTTTGGCAAACAGATCGGCAATTTCGGCGGCGGCGGGCGTTTCGATCATGACACCGAGCGGAACGCTTTCGGAATACGCAAGATTTTCCCGCTTCAATTCACGGTTGCACTCTTCCAAAAGCGCTCGCGTTTGATCGAGTTCTTCTACGCAGGTGACCAGCGGCAGCAGGATACGGATATCTCCGTACACAGCCGCGCGCAAAATCGCCCGCAGTTGGATTTTGAAAAAAGCGGGATTGGCCAAACAATAGCGAATGGCACGAAAGCCCAAAAACGGGTTTTCTTCTTTTTTGAAGGATAAGCAGGGAATCGGTTTGTCTCCGCCGATATCAAGCGTTCGGACGGTGAGCGGCTTTCCCCCCAGCAAAAGCACGGTTTTTTTGTAGGCATCGAGTTGTTCGGCTTCGTCGGGTGCGCTTGTTCGTTCCATGAACAGAAATTCCGTGCGAAACAGACCGACGCCGTCTCCGCCGTTTGCAAGAACGTCGGCGGCTTCCTCGGGTGAGCCGATGTTTCCCATGGCTTCGACCGAACGCCCGTCCGCAGTCAAGGTCGGACGATTGCGGTAGGTGATAAGCTCTTTCTTTCTTTCTGTTTCCCGTTTTTGACGCTCACGAAATTCCGACAGCATTTCCTCGTTCGGCCGATCGTACACACATCCTTCGGCGGCATGAACGATCACCGTATCGCCGTCACAAAGCGTGTCGATAAGTCCGTCGATCCCGATGACGGTCGGAATATCCATGGCGCGCGCCAATATGGCGAAGTGGGAGGTTTCGCCGCCCGCTTCCGTAAGAACCGCGCAGATGTTTTCTTTATCCAGTGTGGCCATGACGGACGGAGCAAGTTCACGGGCGCATAAAACGGTATCGGGGGCACAGTGCGTCGGGTTCGGCATTTCACGACCGGAAAGAAGCGCAAGGAGTTCGGCTTCGATATCTTTTACATCCGATGCACGTTCGCGCGTAAGTGCTTCCTCCGAAGCGGAAAACAGCTCCGCAAAGGCTTCGCAAACCTTGACCACCGCCTGCGAAGCACTGAGCCCGTTTCGAATGTGCTTCTTTATTTCGTCGGACATATAGGGATCTTCCAACATTTGCATGTGTCCGACAACGATCTCCGCTTCCTTGTCTCCGAGTGTTTGGCGCAAATGCTCGGCCGTTTTTCTGTTGTTGTTCATGAAACGGACGGCCGCTTTTGTGAAGCGTTCCTCTTCGACGGATGGCTCCGTTTCGGTGGGTTCTTCCGAAGGCGGTTTCGGCGCGGCGAATATCCGAACGTTTCCGATGCCGTAGCCTTCCGTTATGCCGATCCCCTTTAACATGCTTTTCCTCCCGTCGATCATTCGCCGAATCCGCTTTCGATCAAAGCGGCGGCACTTTGCAGAGCCTCGTCCTCGTCGGGACCCTCGCATACAAGCTCGACCGTACTTCCGCCCTTGATACCGGCGGCGATAACGTTCATAAGACTTTTGGCATTGACGTTGCTTCCGTTAAAACGGATGGTCACATCGCTGTCGAATTTGGCCATTGCGGCGGCGAGAAGTCCGGCCGGGCGCATGTGAAGCCCTTGGGCATTTTTGATGATGAAAACTTTGGAGATCATTCTTTTCAACTCCGTTTCAATTGTTTGATGCATCGGATACACCGCGCGGCGCTTTTTTGAGAAATCCGAGCGCAAGCGCCGACACGACTGTTCCGATGATGAGTGACAGCACATATTGCGGCCAGTTCCCGACAACGGCGAACACGAAAATGCCGCCGTGCGGAGCCATCAGCGTACACCGAAAAAACATGGACAGTCCTCCCGCCAACGCCGAGCCCAAGATACAGGCAGGGATCACATGAAGCGGATCGGCGGCCGCATAGGGGATTGCCCCCTCGGTGATAAAGCTGAGTCCCATGATATAGTTGACCGGGGCGTTTTTGCGTTCTTCCTCGGTGAACTTGTATTTGAACAGGTTCGCCGCCAACGCAATGGCAAGCGGAGGAATCATACCGCCGATCATGACGGCCGCCATGATGTCGTAGTTCCCGCTTGTTATGGCGGCCGTGCCGAACACATACGCGGCCTTGTTGAACGGCCCGCCCATATCGATGGCCATCATGCCGCCCAAAATCAGCCCCAACGCGAACTTACTTGCGTGATTCATGCCGGTCAAAAAGTCGGTCAAGCCGCTGTTGATCATGCCCATGAACGGATTGATTAAGCACATGACGACGGAAACAAGCCCCAGTCCGATCAACGGGTAGAGGAGCACCGGCTTAATGCCCTCCAGGGAATCCGGAAGATGGGAGCAAAGACGTTCGACGGCAAGCATCAAATAGCCGCCGACAAATCCCGCCAACAGCGCGCCCAAAAAGCCCGAGGGAATATCGCCGCCTATGCTTGCAAAGGTCGAGCCGGTCGTTGCTAAGAAACCGCCGACAAACCCCACCAACAGTCCCGGGCGGTCGGCAATGCTTTCGGCAATATACGCGGAAAGCACCGGTATCATAAAATTGAAAGCATAGCCGCCGATGCCCTTGAAAAAGGTCGCCGTCGGTGTGTAAGAACCGAAATCGGCATTTTGCGGTGCACCGGACAGGGTGTCGATCAAAAAAGCAAGCGCAATGAAGATACCGCCGCCCACGACAAAGGGAAGCATGTGCGATACGCCGTTCATCAGATGCTTGTAGATTTTGCGCCCGAACGATTCATCGGTTGCGACGGTCGGGGAAGCTTTCGTTCGACTGCGGAAAATCGGCGTTTCGGGGGAAAGTACGCGCTTTATCAACTCCTCCGGACGGCGGATACCGTCGGAAACGCTGACGCTTATGAGTTTTTTTCCATCAAAGCGCGCGGTTTCGACCGCCTTGTCGGCGGCGATAATGATGCCGTCCGCAAGCTTGATTTCTTCGTCGGTCAGCACGTTTTTTACACCGCCCGAACCGTTCGTCTCGGCCTTGAGAGGACAATTCATGCGTTCTCCCGCCTTTTCGAGTGCTTCGGCGGCCATATAGGTGTGCGCAATACCGGTCGGACAGGCGGTCACGGCAAGTATGCGGTAACGTATGGCATCGGATTTGTCCGTTCTCTCGGCTTCCGACGGATATTTGCTTTTTTCAAATCGGTCGATCTCATGCAAAAAGTCCTCGGGCGTTTGAGCCCGCAACAGACGCGCACGAAAGGCTTCGTCCATTAACATGGTCATAAGCCGCGAAAGCACTTCCAGGTGAACGTCTCCGTCAAGCGGCGCGGCGATCATAAACAGCAAGGTCGAGTTTTTTCCGTCGGCGGCCTTGTAATCCACACCGTTCGGAACGGTCATGGCGGCAAGCGACGGACGGATGACCGCTTCGCTTTTCGCGTGCGGAATGGCGATTCCGTCACCGACAGCGGTCGAACCCAGCGCTTCGCGCGCCAAAATGGCTTTTTTATACTGCGCCGTGTCCCGAATACATCCGCTTTTTTTCTGAAGTGCCAAAAGAGCCTCGATGGCTTCCTCCTTGTTTTTCGGAGCTTGCCGTAAAGCAATGCAGTCCTTGCGTAACAGATCGGTTATGCGCATGAGATCATCCTTTCTGATTTTAAAGCACGGAAGGTCGTATTTTTTCAAAAAGCGACCGAATCTCCTCTTTGGTCGCCAAGCCCTTTGAAAACGCCGTTGCGCTTCCTGCTGCCGTTCCGAGTGCTAAGGCGTGCGCGTAGCTTCCCGTTTCCGACCAACCGGCGAGAAAGCCCGCGACCATGGAATCACCCGCGCCGACCGAGTTTACGGTTTTTCCGTCGGGTGCTTGCATATAATGAAGTGAACCGTTTTCGTCGGCAAGCAACGCTCCGTCTGCCGCCATGGATACAAGAACGTTTTGTGCCCCCATTTCGCGCACCTTTTGTGCGTAAAATGCGATTTCCTCACGGCTCGTGAGCGTCTTTTCGAACAGTTCGCCCAATTCGTGGTGGTTGGGCTTTACAAGAAACGGGCGATAAGGAAGAACACCGGACAACAGCGCCTTTGTGGCATCGACAACGCATACGATCTTGCGGTCGGACACGCTGCGCAAAATCGTTTCGTATATATCTTGCGGCAGTGTGGGCGGTATGCTTCCCGCAAGCACCAACATGTCTCCGTCCGTTAAGCGGCGAAGCTTACCGAACAACGTCTCCAAGGCCTCTTTCGGAATATCCGGCCCGCTTCCGTTCAAATCCGTTTCTTCTTTTCCTTTGATTTTGACATTGATGCGGCTTAACCCCTCGGACAAACGGACAAAATCGCTTTGTATCTCGGCTTTCTTTACGGCGCGTTCGATGGCTTCGCCGGTGAAGCCGGCGGTAAAGCCGAGTGCGGTCGATGGATGTCCCAGTTGCTTTAAGACAAACGAAACGTTGAGTCCTTTTCCGCCGAATGAAGCATATTCGCTCTCCGAACGGTTGACGGTGCCGGGCATAAGCTCCGACAGATTCATAACATAGTCTACGGATGGGTTGAAGGTTACGGTGTAGATCATGACTTCCTCCTGTGAACATGTTTGTATTTTTTACGGTTTTGCGGAAAATATACGGCAATTATCAAATCGGCGCATATGTTTTTTGAGCGAAGCGAAAAGTATACCCATAAAGCAAGAGGGAACAGCCGATTCGCTGTTCCCCGACGGTATCGTTCAAATGCGGAAGGTGCGCAACGCGTTGAGTATGGCAAGCACCGATACACCGACGTCCGCAAAAATGGCCAACCACATGTTTTGCGCAAAGGCAAATCCGAGGGCACTGCACAGCATGACGCCGAATTTCACCGTGAGCGCGAATACGATGTTCTGATGCACGATACGCATGGTCTTTCGTGCGATTCGAATCGCAAGCGGAAGTCCGCTCGGACTGTCGTTCATTAAAACGATATCGGCCGCTTCGATGGCCGCGTCGCTTCCCATGCCGCCCATGGAAATGCCGACATCGACGCGCGAAAGTACGGGAGCGTCGTTGATCCCGTCGCCGACATAGGCTACGAGCTTTTTGGGGCTTTCCTTAACGTGGTCGGACAGAATCTTTTCGGTTAAGGTTACCTTGTCGGCCGGAAGAAGTTCACAACAGATTTCATCAATGCCCAGTTCCGTTCCGATACGTTCCCCGACGCTTTTCTTGTCACCGGTCAACAAAACGGTTTTTCGAATGCCGCATTCCTTTAAATTACGAAGCGCGGACGGCGTATCGGCTTTTATCGTGTCGGAAGTGAGAATAACCCCCGCATAGGCTCCGTCTATCGCCACATACAGCGCCGTATCGGCACTTTGGATGCATTTCGGTGCAAGTTCGCAGTGCTCCATCAAAGCATGATTGCCGACGCAGACCTCTTTTCCGTCCACGAGCGCCCGAACGCCTTTTCCGATGATCTGTTCCGATTCGGTTACGACCGCCTTTGCCGCAAGCGGCTCCGCGTCCTTGACAGCCAACGCGATCGGATGATCGGAGTACCGTTCGGCGGCCGAGGCGTAATACAGAAGCGTCTTTCGGTCATATCCGTCGGCGCATTCGATGTTCGAAATGTTGAATCGCCCTTCGGTGAGTGTTCCCGTTTTGTCGAAGATCATTACATCGACCTTGGAAACGTCCTCCAGATAATTGGCACCCTTGATGAGAATGCCGTGTTTGGAAGCACAGCCGATTCCGCAGAAAAAGGACAGCGGCACCGAGATGACGAGTGCGCAGGGGCAGGAAACGACCAGAAAGATGAGCGCGCTTTTCAAGTGTGCGCGAAAGCCACCGAAAAACAACGTCGGAAGTACGACCATGCACAGCGCGGCTATGCAGACGCTCGGCGTGTAATACTTCGCGAATTTTGTGATGAACGCTTCGGAGCGCGATTTGCGCGAAGCGCTGTTTTCGGTAAGCTCCAATATTTTCGATACGGTCGATTCGCCGAAGCTTTTTTCGACTCTTGCTTCAAGCGTTCCGCTGATGTTGACGCATCCGGCGCAGAGGCTGTCGCCGCGCGTCACGGCGCGGGGAACCGATTCGCCGGTTAACGAAGACGTGTCGATTTCGGAGTCGCCGGAAAGCACGGTGCAGTCGAGCGGAATCTTTTCACCGCTTTTGATGAGGATCGTATCGCCGACGGCAACGGTTTCGGGCGCGACGGCGGTATAGGTGCCGTCCTCCGAGAGACGATTGGCATGGTCCGGACGGATGTTCATAAGCTCGGTGATCGAGCGGCGCGAATGCGCTACGGCGAGACTTTGAAACAGCTCGCCCGCCTGATACAGCAGAACGACCATGACCGCCTCGGAATATTCGCCAAGGGCGTAAGCGCCGAGCGTTGCGATCCCCATCAACAGATTCTCGTCAAAGATTTGCCCGTTTCGGATGTTTTTAACGGCTTTGACAACGATATCGTAGCCGACGACCGCATACGGCACGGCGAAAGCTACGGCGCGCAAAACGGTCACGATTGTTCCGGAGTCCTTCGGAATGAACAGACAGGGAAGTGTGAGCAGCGCGGCTGACAGAATGCGCTTCAACAGCTTTTTCTGCTTGCGGGTCATGTTTTTGAACATACGCTATAATACCACCGTGCAGTCGGGCTCGATCTTTTTGGCGATGGCGACGATCTGCTTTGCGATTTCTTCGAAAGCGTCATCCTCCGCATCGACGGTTATTTTCTGTGCCAAAAAGCTGACGGTCGCCGTATGAACGCCGTCCAATTTGCGAATCGCTTCCTCGATTTTCGCGGCGCAGTGCGCACAGTCCAAATCTTCGATCTTCAATACCTTTACCATGATGCATACTCCTTCGTTGTGTTTTTTATTCGTGAATGTGTTCGTTGCCCTGGTCGATGATGGTGCGAACGTGGTCATCGGCCAAAGAATAGAAAACGGTTTTCCCGTCGCGGCGGTATTTGACCAAGCAAGCTCCTTTCAGTACACGCAGTTGGTGCGACACGGCGGAAACGGTTACGCCCAACAGCTCCGCAAGATCGCACACGCACAGTTCGCTTTGGAAAAGTGCATATAAGATTTTTATGCGTGTCGTGTCGGCAAAAATTTTGTACAGCTCGGCCAAACGGTTCAATTCTTCATCGGGCGGCATCGCCGCGTGTACCGACGTCAAGGCATCCGTATGGACTTCCTCGGCGTCGCAGGGCGGTGCGGTAAGCTTTTCGAATTCGGACATGCGGTCACCTCGTGTTTTTTGGATTTGCAAACACTTGAACAACTGCTCAATTGTTTGCATTTACAGTATATCACATTTTTCGGATTTGTCAAGGGCTTTTGCAAAAAAATCTCCGACAAGCGAAAAAACTTGTCGGAGATGATCGGTGTGAATCGGAGTGACGAATCGGTTACAGCGTGACGGGTGTATTCTTCGGTATATCGACCCGCTTGCCGTTCCAAATGAGTGTGCCGCCGTCCAATTCGCTGAGCACGGTTACACGGCCGTTTTCATACGAAACACGGATGTTTCCTTTTTCGGTCGGAACATCGCCGGAGAATGAGGTGTACTTCCCGGGGTTCGGCTCGACGGTGTAGGTGGCATAGGCAGGGCTTGTCGATTTTACGCCCAGGCAATACCGTCCCAAGAAGTAAATCGGGCCGCAGGACCAGGCGTGGCAAAGCGATTTCTGATAAGGATTTCCGTACATGGCGTAGCATTCGGGGACTCCCTTGGTCGGGTCGTATTCTTCCCAAATGCTGGTTGCACCGAGTTCGAGCATTTTGCCCCAATAGGAGTTAAGCATATCCTGGGCGTATTCCAGCTCACCCATTCCGCAAAGCGCCATCAGCTCGTACAGCTTGAAATACGGCGTGGTGATCGGTGTGATCTCGTCGTTTTTGAGCACATGCTCCAAAATGCGCTGTTTGATCGATTCGTCCGAAAAGTCAAACAGTATGGCGAAAATGTTGGCGTGGCGCGAAATATGATTCTTTCCCGAGGCATAGGTGTCGATAAAGGCCGAACGATCATCGTCCCAGAAATACTCATTGATACGCTTCTTTAATGCTTCGGCGCGGGTGATGTGCTCGTCGGACGGTTTTCCCAACAACTCGCAGAGCTTTGCCATGCAGTTTTCCGTTTGCCAGAGAAGAATCTGCTCCGCGCACAGCGGGCCGTCCTTGTCGATTTCCGACCAGTCGATGAAGATCCAATCCCCGGGACGGTACACGACAAATCCGGTCGTTTCGTCCAGGCGTTCGACGAGGAAGCGATACAGCGCCATGACTCTGTCCCACATGAATTCCACAAATTCCTTATCGCCGAAGGAGCAATAATACTCCCAAACACTGATGAGCATGTACATGGTGTAATCGTTGATGTTGTTGACGTGATGAACCGGCTTTTCCTTGGGGATGAGCGCCTGAATGGTGCGCTTGCAGATTTCGCGGTCGGCGAACAGATAGTCGCTGATCATAAACGACTGACGCGCGTCTCCGCCCCAGGCCCAACGGTCACGCTTGATGGCGTCCAAGAAAAATTCGCGGGAGCACAAATGGAAGGTGTAGGCGCAGGTGTTCCAGATTTTTTCGACGGCATCGTCGTTACAGCGGAAGCTTCCCTTTTCTTCGATCGGCAGGTATTCGTACAGAGCGTGAACGCGGATGTCCGAAAGCTTTTCTCCGCGTAAATGGATATAACGGAAGGCGCGCGGTACAAGCGAAGCCGTTTCTTTTCCGGAAACGATCTCCCAAACACAGCATGTACTTTTGTCGGCCAGCGCTTCCTCGCGGCTCTCGCCGTAAAATACACCGAGCTTGCGGTCGGGGGAGAGTCCTTCAAGTTCGAGTTTGGCAAACGTTTCCTTTCCGAAATCGAACAGAAGTCCTCCGTCGCACTCGCAAACCGATACGGCCTCCAAAGGCTCATAGGCAAACGGAAAAATTTCGGGGTCATCGGTTTCCTTCGTGTAAGCCGGCACACAGCCGACGGGAACATAGCGGTTATCCATGCAAGAGCAGGTGAAGCTTTCGTCCGTCACCAAAAACGGACTGTTGATGAAGATGCAAGGGAGCGCCCCCTCCGTTCCGACATTGACGCGCAGCGTATGCTTGCCCGCCTTAAAGGAGATCTCCGTGCTCGACGGATAATAGTGTCCGTCAAATATGACCATGGCGACGCCGTGGACAAGCACCTTGAACGAACCGTCTTTGTCCGTTTCGAATTCCTTTTTAAAATCTACCATGGAATAGGGATTGGAAAAATACCACCACGACGGATAGTCCACACCGTATTCTTCGCGGCGCAGATGAAGTTTTCTTGTGTGGCAGACCTCGTAGTCACCGGGATACCAGATCCATTTTGCCTGGCTCATATCGTTACCTCTTTCTTCGTTTCTGTCGGATTATTTATTTGTTGTACACTTCGATAACGGGGGATTTGAGAATGCCCTGTTCGTAAAGCTGATATTCGTAAGCCCAGGAAACGCCCCTTGAATACCAGTAGTCCGGGCCGATCCATTTGGCATGCGAACAGTTGTGCAGGCCGCCGAAGCAGTTTTGACGCGAACCGAACAGCGTCAGCTCCAGCATGTGAGCACCCTTTTTCACCTGCGGTACTTTGAGTGCATAGGGGGAGAATACGATACGTCCGACGTCCTCTCCGTCAAGCTTTACACCGATAAGCGCACCCTTGTAGCGTTCGCTTCGCACAACGATGTCCGCGTCCGACGCGGTTTCGAACGGAAGCCTGTAGGTTACGTTCGCGCCGTAGAAGGGAAGTCCCTCGCCGACAACCGAACCGAAGGAGATCGTTTCGCTCTTTTGCGTGAGCACACACCGACAGCCGGACACCTTCACGCCGAAATCGCCGAGCAGAAAATAGTTTTCAAGGCTGGTACGGGGGGCAAAGGGCGCTTTGACGATGAGCTCGTTTCGTCCCTTGCGCAGGGACGGAAGGGGCATGGTGTGAATGGATTTATCGGTGAAGAACCCGTCGATGACCACGGGAACTTCCGTTCCGTTCAAATACACAGCCTTCGCTCCTTCAAAGGCCAGATGCGCTTCGGTTTCGATCTCGCTTTCGATGGTGAATTTCAAATAGGGGAAGATCGAGACAACTTCTTTTTCCAACTGCCACGGCTGCTTGTCGTAGCCGTTGGCCATGGGATAGCCGTATTTTTTGCGCAAGGCAATGTCCAATCGAAGCATTTCCTCCGGTTCGCCGTAGGTGATTCCATCCTCGGAGAACTGTGCCATGTCCAACACCAGCACGTTCGGCTCGCTGAGTGTATATTCGACCGGGCGGCGGAAATCGATGACGGCGGACGGTCTTTCGGCAGAAGTCTGCGGCAAGGTCGTAAAGACACTTTCGTCATACGGCGACAGCTTCAAGAGCAGACTGTCGCATTCGTACAAATTGTAACGAACGATGGTGTGACCGTCTTTGACGGAATGCTCGATCGGCTCGATGCTTCCCGTCAACGTGTTGTACAGCCGAACACCGTATTCTCCCTTCAGGTCGATAACGATGCTCTGATACGGCTCGCTTTCGGGGCCGTGATCGGGGATAGGATTCGGATTTTGTCCGTGTGCGATGAAGAGAAAATGGTCATCCCCATCCTCACGCATTTGATAGAACAGGTTACCGGTCGGCGTACCGCTTGCGTTTCGCACGGTGACATCCCGTTCCTCCTCAAGAGACGAGAGCAGCGCCAACGAAGTAAACGGAATGCGAAGCGAGCTGTCGTACAGCGCACGAATGCGCTCGGATTTTTCTTCTCCCGCGTCCACATATTTCGGGCATTCTCCCATAAAGATGATTTTTCCGCCGACGGCAGAAAACGCTTCCAATGCGTCGAGCGTGGTCGAACGTATGGTTTCAAGCCCCGGAACGACCACGGCCGAATAGTTCATGGCGCCTACGGTCAACCGAGCGTTTTCGGCGGTCGGCTTTTGCGTTACGAGCAAGCCCTCGCTGAGATAATCGAAATCGATCGTTCCGAACAACAGCCAGTTCGTCACATTGTTAAAGTTCTGTTGGAGCGCCGCACAGTAGGCCGCCGTGTTTTCCTGCGGACCGGAATGGAGCCAATAGCTTTCGATCGGATGGAGTACAGCCGTTTTGACGGACGGCTTGCCGCGTGTGAGCGCCGTGTTGACGCGCGCAAAGTGATCTTCGATGTACGGATACTCCTTGTACCACGCGGACTGGTAGCTGATGCTGGCTGGATAATCGCGCTTGGCGGAGCCCTTCATGCTGTACCACGCAAGATGCGGTACGCGCACCGTCACGCCCAGAGCGGCCTGCCAGTCGCCCTGAAGCTTGTGTCCGCGAAAATCGTAGTCCCAGCCGGTCACGCCGTAAAGCTCGGAAACCATGGCTTCGCGCGCAAATTGGTGAACGGCCGACTGGCACTGCTTGGCCGTCGCATAGTTGTGCCCATCGCAAAGCATATCGATTCCCGGAATGCCGAAGGCGCGGTAAGCGCGCATAGCTTCGCCCAAAGAGGCAGTCTGGGAACCGAGGGTATCCTCTTGCATCATATGTCCCGTCAGTGCGATACCGTGCGCGTCGCACCATGCACCGCACTGATCGGAGAATGCGCGTGTAAAGCGTTCGCATACATGGTCGTGATACAGATAGCGTATGCGAGAGGGCTTGCCGTTCGGCTTGTCCCACAAAAGCTCGGGGAGTGCTTCGACCAGATCGTATCCGGTTTCCTCTTTAAACGTTTCGGGCAGATCGGTGGTGTAGGGCAGACACACGTCCGTTTGGCTTGCGGCAAACGGAAGCGACTGCTTGCCGATAAACTGCGGCTCGTCGGTGAAGATGGACGGAACGCATTTGCCGAATTCCGTGCCGACGGCCTTTTCGTAGGCTTCGTAGGTGATGCGGATGAATTCACGAATGGCTTCCGGGTCGAGCGTGTCCACATATGTCTCTCCGTTGAAGCGTCCGGTGCGCGCCATGGTGCAGACATAGACATACCATTTTGTGCCGACCGCCGCGTCCGCTTCGCCGATACGAGTGTATTCTTTTAACGTGCCGTCTACGTTTAAGGAAACGTCGAATGCGGCCAGGAAATACGGTTCACCCGTTTGAAGCGCCGTCTGCTTATCGACGGTGTTGTCTTTCTTCGTAACGGTAAACAGTATGTGCTTGCGGCGATATTTCGGATTTTTGGTCACATACCCGCCGGCAAAGCCGCTCGGCCAGCGATCCTCGTCGTACAGGTAGGCAAGCATGGATTCTTTTTTGGCCTTTTCACAGCAATCCTTGACAAGCTCCATAAATTCGTCGCCCAGATAGGTGGTCGCCAGTCCCGAGCGCGGATGCATGTGAAAGCCGCCGTAGCCCATTTTCTTAAACTGTTCGATTTGCCACAGAAGCTCGTCTTTTTCCATTTCATCGTTCCAGGCCCAAAAGGGGGTGGCACGGTATTCGGCGGTAGGCGCCGCGAACAAAGCATCGTCTAAGGTTTTTTGTTTATTTTTTTCGTAAAACACAATATCCTTCCTTTCGTAATGCGTTCTCGTGAGAAAAGTTAAAAGCGGATGAAATTGCAATTTTTCTCTTGACTTTATGGTAACATAACGGTATAATAATGTCAAGCACATTTTTCAAAATTAAGCGTAATTTTCTTGTCATCCGCGCATCGGAGGGAGGGCTTGGCCGTGTTGGAATTTCAACCGAACAAATCGCTGTATGTGTATTCGACTTACGGCGCTACCTATCCCATGCATTTTCATTCGCATTGCGAGATTATGTATATCGTGGACGGCGAAGTCAAAGCCGAAGTGGACGGCAGAGAATATATCGCCCGTAAGGACGAAGTCATTTTTGTGGCACCGCATCAGATTCATTCTTTTGTCAGCCGACAGGATATTTCGATCTTTATCATGTTTGCCGGCTTGTCCATGTTCAAAAACTATGATGAGCTTATAAACAAAAGACTGCCGACCTCACCGATCGTTCGCTTTTCATCCGATACGGAAAAGAATCTGTTTTTGGATCTTTTGAAATACCTACAGCGGGAATTTCTTTTAATAAACGGATATTCCGATCGCTCGCGGGACGTGGAAAATGCGCTTCATCCCATCGCCGCCTCGTCACTCGGATGCGCCGCCGTCGCACTGCTTATGGAATATTTGAATTGGAAAAGAACGTCCGATTTTCCCCAGGACAGTATGCGCCGTATTCTCGAATATTGCATGGGGCATTACAAGACCGATATTTCTTTGCATACGATGGCCGAAACGTTGGAATTAAGCGAACACACCGTTTCGCGCATTTTTTCGACAAGACTTCATTGCAATTTCCGACAGTATATCAACAGTCTGCGTATCGACGAAGCGGCCGATAAACTGCTGTTAAGCGATATGCCGATCACACAGGCGGCTCTGACGAGCGGCTTTGACAATCTGCGGACATTCAATCGCGCTTTTTTGGCCGAAAAGGGCGTTACGCCGTCGGAATACAGACAGCGCAATTTGCAAATTTGCGATTTGTCAAAAAATTCATAAAATCACCTTGATTTGAAAGTGCGTTTGTGATACAATAAAAAAGTAAACAGTGCCTACGAAGGCGCTTATGCGGAGGCATAGCTCAGCTGGTTAGAGCGCACGGTTC
>CAZYFX010000042.1:7847-15542 GCA_964646725.1 uncultured Oscillospiraceae bacterium | reverse complement strand
TCTTGCGTTAGATGTAGCCTATGCCTTTCGCACCGGTTCAAAACCTAACATGCGGATGCTTGACATACTGTCAAATTCGCAGATAGTTTCCTAACAGCTGAAAATCACAAATTATCGTAAAAGTTCAGCCCGCATGAGTTTTGAACCGCGGGTCGCAGGGCAGCGCCCCGGCTGCTTTTTGGTTCTTTTTGCAGAAGCAAAAAGAATAAAACCGCTTCCCGTTGGAAGAATGCACTATGTTAGCACGCAGAATCCCAGTCAAGCTTATGCTGATACCATAAGTTGACAGCATTGCTCCGACGAGGGAGCTGTCAGCTCAGCCGACTGAGGGAGAGCACGCAAAAACTCCGTACCGTCCGAACAAGCTTATAATACCTTTCGCCCGAAAAAAATTCTTCCTGTATTGTGATAATTTTTATGGTAATGTGATATCTGAGCTGCTCGAAATTGTAAATTATCTGTGAAGTGCGGAAAGTGTCCAATGAAATTCCGATTTTGTCTTGCTTCTTGAAAAAAATGCTGATACAATAAAGACGGATCCATCCATCGAAGTAAAAAACAAACAAAAATCAAGGAGTGAAAATTATGAAGATCCGTAAGCTTTTGACCCTCGCTCTTGCGGCCGCTCTCATGTCCGCAAGCGCATTGGCAGCTCCGACACTTGAAAATGTCGAAAATGTCGAAAACGGGGGGGTAATTGAACCCGAATCGACCGAGCTGGTCGACACCCTTTCCTCAACCCTGCTGTATTATCAGGATTTTGATAATCTCGAGCCTGGCGTGTATACCGACGAAGAAATCGCAAGCCTGCTTCCCGGGCAGACTTCGAAGCTGATCGGCGCAAGCAAACCGGCTGCCAAGCCGACATTGGAAATTTGCGAAGAAGCCGACGGCAACCGCTATCTGAAGGTCACCGGTTCGACCTATCAGGCGTTCATGGTAGATACGGGCATCACCGACCCCGATTACATGTACATGTACTGCAACTACATGACCGACGAGAATGCCTACCCCACCGAATTTGATTCCAATTCTTCCTATACATCCACTCAATATGCCGCCGAAGGCGCAGGCTGGGCAACAGATACTCTTTCGGCCGGCAAGACCACTTGGACCAGAAGCGGAAGAATTACGACCGGCGGCCGTCAAAACACCAACATCGGTCTTGGATTCAATCAGCACACGCAAGGAACTGCCTCCATTTGCATCGATGACGTAGCGGTGTATTCCATCAACGCAAACGTCAACGGCGGAACGGTTCATATCAGTTCCATCCCCGCAACCTTTACCTTTAAAAACTCGACCGCCTACGAAAGCGCCGACATCACCATGCCGTCCGACGTTAAAGGAATCGTGTGGGCAAACTACTATGGTGCACAAAGCGCTTCCTGCATGATCAATTTGAACAATTACAAGCCGACCGGCGCACCCGAGGGCAAGGAATTTGCCGGCTGGTCGCTGACCGACGGCGGCAAGGTCATCCACAGCGCTCAGGCGAACAACTTCCGCGTTCCCGGCGATCTGACCTTCTACGCTGTTTGGAAAAAGGTCGCTCCCGTTGTTAAGTTTGAAGATTTCGAAAGCTTCACCGTCGGTCAGACCGTTACAAGAGACGACTTTGACTTTTTGAACATCAATCAGCACTATATCGGCGATGTGACCGCCACGATCGTTTTGGACGAGTTGAGCGGAAGCAAGGTTTTGAAGATCGACAGCCCGAATAAGTATGCCGGTTTTGCGATCAAGAACAGACCGACCATGGCGAACGCGCGCGAATATCTCGAATTTGATTTCCGCTACGACACCGAAGATGGTTCGCGCTTTGTAATGTATGCAGGCACAGATCACACCGGTGGTAACCACAAGGGCGAAGCGTCGCGCGATACCAAGTGGAACTATTTCCATCTGACTTCGAACACAAGCAACAAGACTCTCGGCGGCTACTTTGACAACGGCACGAGCGGACAAGGCAACTTCACCATCTACATCGACAACGTGTACTATTGGGTCGTTCCCACCGATGCGGAGACCGAAGAAGCCAACAACGTGATGATCACATTTGCCAACTCCACGACGAATGCGCCGACGAACGTAACGCTTCCCAAGGCGCAGACCAAGGCGCTGTATGTCACTACGGCCGAGACGTACATCAATTTGAACAGCTTTGTTCCCACCACCGATGAGGGCTATCGTTTTGTCGGCTGGTCGCGCACCGACGGCGGCAAGGTCATTGCGACAGCCTCGCGCTACAGCCGATTCAATTTCATCCGCAACGAAACGCTTTATGCCGTGTGGGAAAAGTTGGAAGCTCCGGAGCTTACCGGTGAAGTTTCCATCCGCACGAACGGCACGCAGGGCATTCGTTTCCGCGCAAGTGCGGCAAGTTCGATTCTGAACGGCGACAACGTGGAGATCGGCTTCCTTGTGACCCGTGCCAAGTTCTACTCGGACGAGAGCTTCACGCTTGAGAACGTCAAGGACGCAAACGGCAAGACTCGGTTTGTGAGCGGCGCGGCCTACGAGAAGGCAGACGGCGTTGAGAACGTCAACCGTCTGGAGCTTGCCGAATCCGGCAACTACACGTTCGCGGCGGTACTTATCGGCATTCCCGAGTCGAAGGAAAACTACACCGAGCAGCTGTACATCCGTCCGTATGTCAAGTACGGTGGTGTGACGCTGTACGGTGCGGTCATGCACAAATCTCTGTACGAGGTAGCCGACCTGATCTCCAACAGCGAAGGCTATACAGGCTTGGATTTCGTTGAGCGCATTCTTGAGGTTTGCGACGATGAGAACTAGAAGCTTCTTATCGATCTTCCTGTCATTGATGATGAAATTTGAGTTGAGGTAAGCGGAAATGAAAAAGAATTATGAATCTCCATCGTTTTCGGTTATGTATGTTTCGTCGGAGGATGTTCTTTTGGGAAGCTTTGACATAGATATAGGTGAATTATACGACGAAGACGAAGAGTCCGACGAGTAATCTCACGGAGAAACGCCGCATGCGGCTTTCTTATACAGGTGCAATTGCACCATCTCTCCTTTTACAATGGGGCTGTCGCGCAAGCGGCAGTCCCATTGTTTGCGCGGAAGCCGCGCAGCAATTTTCGCGGGGAAATTTAGGTTAAACCATAAAGTTTTCGTTCGCGTGTCGTTACACCGCCGCTCGTCCATAGGGACTTGCGGCTCGTCACAAAAGGCTTTGAAATTCGCGCGTTTCCCTTGACTCCTTCCGATGGGGAAAGAGTGCGAAGCGCCGCTCCGAATTGGACAAAATCCGCAAAAAGCAAGACATTTTCCTCGAAAAATTCGGAAATTTCGTAAAAGCTCTTGACAAACCGGAAAAATCTGTTAAACTACTTTCAGTACCGTATTTTTAACGGACTATCCTGCCACAGGGAAAGGAAGAAAGTATATGAAAATGAACGATTTGCTTAAACGCGCCAACATCAAAGACGCGGTATATCTCATCGACGACGACGGCTTCATGCATTGGGGCAATCTGTCCACAAGCTGGGATTATGTAAACGACGGCGAAGGGCCTTCGTGGGCCAACCAGCCGGGCTATTGGCTTTTGAACACCGACAAAGACGGCGAAATTTACGTTCGCCGCGACTGCAACGAATTTTCGGGCGGTGTGATGACCTATGAGGTGAAATTCGAAAATCTGAGCGGCGACGGCTTTTATATCGCTTTCGGTTCGCGCGAGGATGCGTTTTTGAAGCTGTACACGCGCGGCGAAGAACTGTTTGTCGGTGACCGACGTGTGGCATCCGCCTCCTACGGCGTACATTACCTGAAGCTTGTGATGAATATGACAGGCTCTGCCGTCACGGTAACAGCCGACACCAAGGCCTGCGGTACGTTCGATTTTGACAAACCGGCATTTCCGTTCACCTGCATCAAGCTCGGCTACGGCGAAAAGGCGCGCGGCGCGGCGAAGCTGTATTTCTCCAAGCTGTATGTCAACTATCTGTTCAACGACTATTGCTTAAACGATTACACCGGTGCGCTTCCGGACGGCTACATCGTCAAGGCGCCCAAGAGTGCGTCTGTCATGAGCGACATCCGTGTCGAGGGCAAAAAAGACCGCACCTACATTTCCCGCAACAAAAAGGGCGATGTTACGGTTACCCGCCATGCGTTCGACAAGGCGAGCGGCAAGGTGACGTTCGACATGAAGTATCTCATGGAAAAGTCCGAGGGTAAGGTGAGCATTGCGCTGTTGAAGGGCACGAAGCCCATCGTTTCGGTGTACGACGAGGGCGAAGAGCTGCACTGCTACTGCGGCTGTGCCTTGCGTCCGCACCACAAGACCGTATGGCAGACTTTGCGTATGGAGGCCGACACCGATTCCGGAAAAGCGACCATCTGGCTCAACGGTAAAAAGACCAAGGTCGTGGATTTCGAAAACGCGGCGACCTATGCCGACAGCTTCTCGATCACCTACGAGGCCTATGAGGATTCTTCGCTCATGTTCTCGGACATGCTCGCCTGGATCAAACCCGAGGAGCCGGAGGACTATGTGCCCGCTCCCGTCGTTCCCAAAAAGAAGGGCGACTATGTGGTCGGCATGAACATCTGCTCGCTGTGGCGCGAGGGAACCCACGCCGGTTGGGACTGCATTTCTCCGTATGACGACGTTAAATCCGTGCTCGGCTTCTACGATGAGGGCTTGCCGGAAACCTCCGACTGGGAGATCAAATTCATGGTCGAACACGGTATCGACTATGAGCTTTACTGCTGGTATTCGGCCGAGGTTCACGACCCGATCAAATCGACGCATCTGCACTATGCATGGCTCGACGGTCACTTCTATGCGAAGTATGCCGAATACGAAAAATTCGCTCTGCTGTGGGAAGCCGCCAACTGCTCGCATCCGACCTGCTTGGAGGACTTCAAATACAATCTGGTACCGTACTGGCTCGACTACTTCTTCTCCGACCCGCGCTACATGCGTGTGGACAACAAGGCCATCATGAGCTGCTTCGGCGTTTGGTGCGTCGAACGTGATTTGGGCGGCGCGGACAAGGTGCGCGAGGGATTGCAGTACTTACGTGACGAGGTCAAGAAGTTAGGCTATGACGATCTGATCGTTATGGGCTGTCACGATGACCCCGATCACTTAAAGAAATGCGGCTTTGACGCGTTCCATGCCTACCATTGGGGCGGCGAAGGCTACAAACTCGAAACCAACATCAAGGCGAACGAGGACAACATCGCCAAAAAGGCCGTACACATCGTTCCGACCGTCAGCGTCGGCTTCAAGAATGTCGGTTGGGGCGGTTCGCGCCGTCCGAACCTGTCCAATCAGGATATGTACAACGGCTTGCGGTACTGCATCGACAACATCCTTCCGACCTACGAGAAGGATACATGGAAGTCGAAGATGCTTCATCTTTCCACCTGGAACGAATACGGCGAGGGCACCTATATGATGCCGTCGGGCTTGAACGGCTTCGGCTATCTGGACGCGGTGCGCAAGGCGGTCTGCGAGGACGAGCCGCACGAGGACGTCGTTCCGAACGAAAAGCAAAAGGCGCGCATCGGCTATCTGCGCAAGCAGGATCGTTACATCCTTTCCCGCACCAAGTACGACGTTCGTCCGCTGCCCGAAACGGATACGCCCGTCAAGACCTATACCTTTAAGACCGAAGCGGATTTGGCGCAGTGGGAATTTAACAAGCTGGCCGATTTGGAAATCAAGAACGGTCATCTTTGCGGCAGAGCGACCGAGCCGTATCCCGAAATGATTTTAAAGGATGCGAACTTCGACGCTTCGACCATCGCCTATGCCAAGATCGTTTTGACCAACCGCCACGGGGATAACAACGCGCCGACCGTCACCTATCTTGCGCCCTTCAACGCCGAGGACGGAAGTGACTGCAATATGCTTCACCGTTCGGCTTCGGCATGGTGCAACTCCGAAGAGGTCAAGGAATATCTCTTCGAGCTGGATAACCGTGACTTCTGGCGCGATACCGTTCGCGGCTTCAAGCTGGCTCCGACCTATTCGGGCACGTTTGAGTTAGAAAGTCTGACCTTCTATGCCGGCATTCCGCATACCACGCTGTACGGCAAGAGCGGCAAGCAGTTCGCTTTCGGAAGCGATTATCTCGAAACGCGCGGCGGAGAGCTGTATGTTCCGCTCGACCCGCAGAGCGGCCTGTACGGCGCACTCGGCTGCAAATTCGAGTGGTTTAAGGAAGAGGGACGTTTGGAGCTTTGGAACAAGGAGCACAAAATTTCGATCGTTCTCGGAAAACCCTATGCCGTAAGAGACGGCGAAAGCTTTACGCTCGTGCGCCCGGCTTACCTGAAGGACGGCATTCCGACGATCTCGCTCACGGACATTGCCAAGCTGTTTGACGTTTCGTATGAAGAAAAAGGAAAAAAGGTTTTCTTGAAGTGATCGCGTAAAGAAACATACATGCAAAGCGCCCTCTTACGGCAAGTGATTTTACCGTGAGAGGGCGCTTTCTCAAAAGAAGCTGTGTGAAAAAATCTTATTTATCCGATCGTTTAATCGGTTCGTTTAATCGGTGAACAGTTCGACCCAGTACAGTGTGCCGCCGCTTTGACAGACACCCACGCCGAGCTTGGCGAAGGCAGAGCTCAAAATGTTGGCACGGTGACCCGACGAGTTCATCCACGCGGTCATGACTTCGCTTGCGCTGTCCTGTCCGTAGGCGATGTTTTCCCCGGCACTGCCGTAGGAAATTCCGCTTTCGGAAAGGACGGTAAAGCAGGACGCACCGTTCGGTCGGGTGTGCGAAAAGGCGCTTACGATCTCTCGCGCGCGTGTTTCGGCGGCTTTGCACAGACTTGCATCCAATGTCAAAGACGGAAGTCCGTTCTGTGTGCGGTAACGGTTGACCAGCGTCAGCACGGCTTCGGCATACGAGCCGTCGAAGGAATCGGAATCCTCGGTCGGAGGAGCTTCCTCCGGCGTGTTCGGATCGTCGGAGTCTTGCGAATCGTCGGGAGCGATCGATCCGTCTGTTTCGGGAAGTCGGAAGCGCTCCGAAAGCTCGGCCAAGAGTTTTTTTAAGCCTTCGGACAGAGCGCAGTCCGAATCGGCGTGTCCGAGCGAAAAGCTTTCGAGAAGCGCGTGCTCCGCGTCGGAAAGAGAGGATACGGGGGTATTTTTCACACGATCGAAGAAGTCGGAAACGGAAATTTTGTCTGCCGCGGCGGCGCTTGTATGTAAAAACGCGCTTGCCGCAAAGATGGCAGCCGATACAGCGATTAGCTTTTTCATCAAAATCTCTCCTTTCTGATAAAGATTATACGCCTTGGAAAGGATATTATCAAGACCGAAAATATTCCGTTTTTTCCGAAAAACGGAACTGCGGGAAACTTTTGCCGAAAAAAACGCCATGCCTTTCCAAGAAGCACGGCGTTTTTCCGTATTCTGCCGAATTTTACGGATTTTTCATGCGACCGCTCACGCTCAAAACGTCTGCGGCGCTATGTTTAACCGCAGAAGCAGCAGAGTATGATGACGGCAATTAGGATGATCAACCAGATGTTATTGTCGTCAAACGCGTTTCCCAAGCAACCGGCCATGAGGATTTCCTCCTTACGTTGTACTTGACGGGTCGTTTCACCGTCTGCTGTATAGTATGCGGGCCGTGCGAAAATGTGCGGCGCGGCGAAAGCGCCGAGGCAATTTTCACGGTAAAATCTTCATGC
>CAZYFX010000042.1:0-7747 GCA_964646725.1 uncultured Oscillospiraceae bacterium | reverse complement strand
AACGGTAAAGCATCGTCCGCGTGTTGATACACCGTTTCGGCGGCATAAACGCCACCGCCGAAACTCATCGGGAAACTATTCGGGCAGATCGGACGGCGAAAGCGCCGAGGCAATTTTCACGGTAAAATCTTCATGCAACGGTAAAGCATCGTCCGCGTGTTGATACACCGTTTCGGCGGCATAAACGCCACTGCCGAAACTCATCGGGAAACTATTCGGGCAGATCGGACGGCAAAAGCGCCGAGGCAATTTTCGTGCTTTTTGCATCTCCGTTCTCTATTTGCGACCCCGAATTTTTACGCATTCCCACTCACCCTTTCGGCGAAAATGCATACCATGATAATAAATCGCTTGAAAGGAACCGTTGCTATGAGAGATACCTCCTATTTGAATGAGATCAACGCGCTCACCTGCACCGAAAAGCACCTGTTCGCCGCCGCCAATACCGGGCGCGGGTTTGTCAGCTGTTTTGATCGTTTTTTTTCGCCGAACCGTCTGCGCAAGCTGTACATACTCAAGGGCGGCCCGGGCGTGGGAAAAAGCACGCTGATGAAAAAAGCCGCTTCGGCTGCCGAACGAAAGGGCTGGCATCCCGTTTTCTACCACTGTTCGAGTGACCCGTCATCGTTGGACGGCGTGTTTATCCCCGAAACCGGGAAAGCCGTCGTAGACGGAACCGCGCCGCATACCGTCGATCCGAAATACGCGGGCGCACGGGAGGAGCTTGTCGCGTTGGGAGACGCTTGGAGTATTCCGTTTTTGGAAAAGCAGGATGAGCGGATCCTCGAGCTTACCGACCGCAAAAGCGCCTGTTACCGAAGCGCCTACCGTCTGCTTGCCGCCGCAGAGCACGCCGATGCGGAGCTTCGCACAATGGGCGAGGAGTGTCTGAATACCGAGAAAATGCGCGGTGCGGTCGAACGTCTCTGCTCACGGCATTTCAAGAGCGGCACGGGCTTTTTGGATTATATGTATACCGAAGCATACAGCTGCGACGGCTTCGTGCGCTTTTTCACCTTCGAAAAGGAAGCGGATTTTCTGTATCTGGTCAAGGATGCCCGTTCCGCCGTTTCTGCTTTCCTTGCACTTTTGGCGGAAAGTGCGCTTCGAAAGGGCGCGGAGGTGGTGTGCGGGATGCGTCCGCTCGATCCGACGACCTATTCGTCGCTGTATTTCCCGCGCGAATCGGTTTGTGTGAGCGTATACGACGATGCATTTGCCCGAAAGTTGGAGCGTGCGGAAAAGCCGTACAAAATCGTCAATCTCGGACGTTTTTTCGACGCGGAACGCTTTTCGCACTGCCGCGGAAAGTACCGCTTCACCGAAAAATGCCGCACGGCTCTGTGCGATGCCGCCATGGAGGAATTGGCGAACGCCGGAGAGTATCATGCCGCGTTGGAGGAAATCTACGGAAAGGCAACGGACTACGCGCGGGTCGAAGAAATGTCCGAGCGCGTTGTGAATGCGTGTCTGCGGTAAAAACGAAGCTTTGAACGGTTGAAAAAAAGTCGCTTGCCATGCGACCAAATCGAATACGATTTTCTTTATAATATAACTGCAAGGTAAACAACCGAGCAATTATACTACTTGAATCAACGGAGGAATTTACAATGAAAAAGAACTTAACGGAAATCGTATTCATTCTTGACCGCAGCGGCTCTATGCAGGGGCTGGAGGCAGATACCGTCGGAGGCTTCAATTCGATGATCGAGAAGCAGAAAAAGGCGCAGGGGGAGGTTCTTATCTCCACCGTTCTCTTTGACAACATCAGCGAGGTCATCCACGACCGTGTGAACATCAGGGATATTAAGCCGATGACCGCCGAGGACTACACGGTGCGTGGCTGTACGGCACTTTTGGATGCGATCGGGGGAGCGATCCATCACATCGGAAATGTTCACAAGTATGCCAGAGCCGAGGATGTCCCGGAGCATACCATGTTCGTTATCACGACGGACGGCATGGAGAATGCAAGCCGTCAGTATGACAGCGAAAAGGTCAGGAAGATGATCGAGCGTCAGAAGGAAAAATACGGCTGGGAGTTTTTGTTCCTCGGTGCCAATATCGACGCCGTTGAGACGGCAAAGCATTTCGGCATCGACAAGGACCGTGCGGTCAATTACCATTCCGACAAAAAAGGAACAAAACTTAATTTTGAGGTTCTGAGTGACGCGATCTGTTCGGTTCGTTGCAGTGCACCGCTCGACGCGGCTTGGAAAGAACGCATTGACGAGGACTATGCAGCAAGAAAGAACGACAAAAAAGATCATTAAAAAGCCGAGGAATCTTTATAAAAGCGGAGGGGCTTGATCGTCGAGACGAATTCCACACGCCGAAGCATGTTCCGCCGATTTCAAGCTTACCGACTCCTCTGCCCATTCGGCGGGATACAGCCGCAAAATCTCCGTCAGCTCCTTTTTCGGGAGTACGAACACCGCACTGCGCTCGGTATCGGCACCCAAAACGCCACCGTCAAAGCAAAACGCACCGCCGTTCGGCACAAAGTAAAAGGATGAAAAGCGGAAATGCTTACGCACAAGCGACGCATAGTTGTCGTAATAGCGGAACAGCCCGCGACGCATGTTTTGCTCGATCTGCGCCAAAATCAATCCGATCTCCCTTTCGCGCGTTCGACGGTCGGTACGAAACACACGTCCCGACGGTAAGAGCGCCGCATGCTCGACCGACCACAGCGCGGGGCTTCGCCAAGCTCTTGTGCGACGTCCGTCGAAGAACGTCGTATGCGCAAAGGTCGATACATAGTCATTTCCCGCGAAGGACGGCATATGCGTAACGGAATAGACACACACACCTCCGTTTTGCGCGGACTTTGCGGCGGCAAGGCGCAGCGTTTTGCGCCCGATGCCTGCCAATAATCGCTCGGAGGCACTTTTGTAAAAGGCGTTTGCGGTATCGGTAAAGCGCCGTTCGGAGTCGCTTTCGTCCGAGGGCGCAAAGACGGGATAGGCGGCGCGAACGGTGAGCACGGGAGTTCTCTCGTCGGGAAAGCTTTCGGAAACGGACGTCATCGTAAAGTTTCGCATAACAAAACCTCTTTTCGGCAGATTGATTCTCTGTTCATCTGTATGAGGCATCGCGCGTTTTTATCCGCTTTGCGAAAAAATTTCGTTTTCCGAACGGTTGACTTTTTCGCCCTCGTATGCTAAACTGATAAAAAACGAAAAGGAGCACCGTTTATGCTTTACTATGCCGACCCCAACGAATATACCGGCACCGATGCCGAAAAAATACAAAGTGCCGTATCGGACGCTGTGCGAACCGGCATCCGCAAGGTCGTTATCCCGCCGTATAACAAGACGCGCGGCGAAAACCGTTGGGTCATCGAAAAGGCCGTTGAGCTTCCGTCCGACATCACCATCGTCATCGACAACGCCTATATGGTACAGGCCGATGGCGTTTTCGACAACATGTTCGTCAACGAAAACCTCCGAAAGCCCGAAGGACGCTTTCTTTCCGGCACACAGAGAAATATCGTAATCGTGGGCGTGGGCAACGCGACCTTGGACGGCGGAAATTACAACGGTCTGCACGAGCACGTCAGCGAAAAGGACGGCTTTCCCCATATCAGCCGCAACAATATGATCCTGTTTTCGGGCGTGGACGGCTTTGCCGTCAAAAATCTCAAGGTAAAAAATCAGCGCTGGTGGGCACTCAATTTCCTGTACTGCCGCGGCGGTCATCTGGCCGATATCGATTTTGCCGCCGACTTCACCTTTGTGCATCCCGACGGTGTGCGGCGCGATACTCCGCCGGAGGGAGATTACGCCGTGAAATACAATTCCATATACATCAAAAATGCCGACGGAATCGACCTTCGCGCCGGCTGTCACAATATCCTCATCGAAAACATCACCGGCTACACCGAGGACGATTCGATCGCTTTGACGGGACTTTGCGGCGGCACGGAAAAGCTTTACCGCGTGGAGGACGCAACGGATCGCGATATTCACGACATCATCATTCGCAACATCCGAACCAAAACGGTCTGTGCCAATGTGCGGCTTCTCAATCAAAGCGGCGTTAAGCTGTACAACATTCTCATCGACGGCGTGTTCGACGCGCTTCACGACGCACCCTACGGAAGCGTTCTTTCCAATTTCAACACGGGGCTCACCCTGCGCATCGGCGACCCTCATCTGTATGGAACACGTCAGAGCACACCCGACGAAACGTACAACATCACGGCACAAAATGTCGTGCTTCGCGCACCGAACGCTCTTTCGTTATGCGGCGGACTTTCCGACAGCGCGTTCCGCGATATTCGGTGTCACGACGGCGGTGTGTGCAAGCCGAACACGGAGTCGGCCACGCTCGAACGGGTGAAAATCGAAAATATAGGAGATTGACGAAATGAGAAATGTACGCGACTACGGCGCGACGGGCGACGGAAAAACGCTCGACACCGCCGCTATCCAATCCGCCATCGACGCGGGCGGCGAGGTTTATTTTCCGAGCGGCGTGTATCGCACGGGCACGCTGTATTTAAAAAGCCACGGCGGACTTCATCTCGGCGCGGGAGCCGTTCTGTCGGCAAGCACCGAAAGGGCGGACTACAATGCCGACGATTTCTGCGAGCAGAACGCCGTGTTTGCAAGCGAATCCGTTACCGGAGCGCATCTCATCGTTGCGGTCGAACAAGAGGACATCTTCATCAAGGGCGAGGGAACGATCGATGGAAACGGGCTCTTTTGGGTGAACGACTCGAAGCACATTTTCGAGGGAAGCCGCATTTGCGCCCCGAATGCCGCGCGTATCGCGCAAATGGTCTTTCTGTGCGAATGCCGAAACGTGCGCGTCTCGGACGTGACGCTTCGGAACGCACCGTACTGGCATTTGTTCTTGCACGGCTGTGAGGATGCGCAGCTGCACGGACTTCGCATTTTCGGACAAAAGCTGCAGTACACCAACGACGGCATCGACCTCGACTGCTGTCGGCGCGTGACGGTGAGCGACTGCATCATCGAAACGGGCGACGACGCCATCACACTTCGCGCAAGCGACAAGCGGTTGAAAACCAAACGTCCCTGCGAGGACATAACGGTCACCGGCTGCGTGCTGTCCTCCTATTGCGATTATGCCATCCGTGTGGGCGTGGGCGCGGGGAAAATACGAAACTGCCTGTTCTCGAATCTTCGCATACGCGAAAGCAACATCGGAATCGGCTTTACGGCCTATTTTGCGCTGTATCGCTCCGGTCTGGCCGCCTCCATCGAAAACCTGCGCTTCGACAACATTCTCATCGACGCGGGACGTCCGCTCGAAATTCGTGTGGCTTCGCAGGACGATTGCCCGCCGGCGCTCAACTACGCCTACATACGAAACGTTTCATTCCACGGCGTGTACGCCCGCGGGTCACGCAACAACAAGATATACGGCTTTGAAAACAGCGAGCTTTCCGACATTCGCTTTTCGGACTGCCGCTTTGTCTGCACCGGAGACGGCGGCGTTTCGACCCCGACGGACGAGCTCGGACGGCACGATCACGAAACGGATAACAGCCTGTTCATGCTTCGCGACGCGAAAAACATCGAATTTCGCGCCTGTCGGTTCGAATTTTCGCCCGATGTGAGCGGTTGGGAGCACACATTAAGCGCCGTGCGGTGCGAAAATGTGCGCACGGTCGATTGTGAAATGCCGAAAGATATGGATATACGGACAGAACAGCCTACATAACTTAAAGAGGGACGGTATCACGGTACCGTCCCTTTTTTACGGCTGTGTTACAAACGAAAACCCGATCCCGGTATAATAATACTTCAAAATCTCATAAAAATCGCAGCCCCGTTTGGCCAATACGTTCGCCCCGTGCTGGCTCAACCCCACACCGTGCCCATAGCCGAGACTGACGAACCGATAGCCGTTTCCGCTTATCTCGACCGTAAAGGTGTCCGAACGTAAAGAAAACAGCCCCTGTAACTCCTTCGCACTCAAACGCCCCTCTCCGTCGGTCACACCTCCGCACAGTCCGTCCGCATTGCACTCGAAAACAAATGGTTCGCGAACTCCGTGCCGCAAAAGCGCCTTTGTCACCGTATCGGACGTTACGAACGTTTCTTCGCTCCCCGCCTCCCCCTCAACGGCGGAAACCGACACAAGATAATCGAGTGCTCCGCCCCAGACCTCGGCACTGGAGCGTGTGCGAACGGCACTGGCGGCATGGAAGGCGGCCAAAATCGGTTGTCCGCCGTACACCGCCACAATGCCTTCGGTAGCGCGCACCGCCTCGCGCATACGCGCATACGCTTCATCCTCCGACGATATCTCCTTAAAGCTTTGACAACAACGGAAGTCGGTGCATATGTCGGCGTTTTCGTGCTTGCTTGCGACAAGCGCTCCGTACACCGCAAGCGTTCGACACGCCACCGCCTGCGCCTTTAACGCTTCCGACGCAAAGCTCTGCGGCATTTCGGCCGACGCCGCGCACAGCGTGTATTCCTCCAAATTCATACGGCGAACCGTCCCGCTTGCGGCATCCAACACCCGAAGTTCACCGGAAAAGCAAAGAGCTCCGCCCGTTTCGGCTGTCGGAGAGGACTCCTGCGAAGGCATTGCGTTTGCATGATTTTCGGATGAATTATTCATTTCCGACGGTTTCTCTTGCGTCGGGTACTCAACCGCATCGGCTTCATGCAATTGCCGATACAGCGTATTTGTCGGAGCGACAGACGTGGAAATCACCGTGTCTGTTTTTGTTTCAAGACAGAAAAAAGCGGCCACTGCGGCAAACAGAGCGATCACGCCGAGCAGACGGGGGAGCGAGCGGCTTTGAGAGACAGGTGAAAAATATTTTTGCATAATTTCATTTTACCTCTTGCATTTTTTGAAAGACTGTGATACAATATATACATTATTCGCGGGAGCCCCTCTCCCGCCGAAGCTTGTTTCCTTTGCTTCCAGTATACACGAAAGGAAGAGATATTATGAACGTGAAAAACGATTATCCCGTAAAATTATTGGAATTATCCGAAATATGCAAGGAAAATTATAAAATTCCCGACAAGGTGTTCGCCAATGCCAACGTCAAGCGCGGTCTTCGCAACGCGGACGGCTCGGGTGTTGTGGCCGGCGCGACCAATTTGGGTCTTGTACACGGCTATGTCCTGTACGAGGGCGAAAAGCGTCCCGACGAGGGCAAGCTGTACTATCGCGGCTACGATGTGGAAAAGCTCATCGACGGTTATGTAAAGGAAAATCGCTACGGCTTCGAGGAATGCGCGTTCATCCTCTTGTTCGGTTCGCTTCCCACCGAAGAACAGCTCGAGGCCTTCAAGACACTCAATGCCGAATACGCCACTTTGCCCGCCAATTTTACCGAGGATGTCATCATGCGCGCACCCTCACCCAACATCATGAATAAAATTCAAGAGGGCGTGACGGCGTTATATTCCTACGACCCCGAGCCGGAGAACATGTCTCTGGAAAACCAGCTCAAACAGAGCATCCAGCTCATCTCGCGGCTTCCCATCATCGCCGCCCACGCCTATTCGGTCAAGCGTCATGTGTTCGAGCAGGACAGCCTTCTCTTGCACCGTCCGCAGCCGGGGCTTGCCTGTGCGCAGAATTTCATGCGGATTCTCGGCCGGGACGTTTCGTTCGACGAGCGCGAGGCACGCTTGCTTGATTTGTGTCTGGTGCTCCACGCCGAGCACGGCGGCGGTAACAACTCGACCTTTGCCTGCCGTGTGCTGTCCTCATCGGGCACGGACATCTATTCCGCCATCTCCGC
>CAZYFX010000041.1:0-15967 GCA_964646725.1 uncultured Oscillospiraceae bacterium | reverse complement strand
TCACCACGATTTTGGCGGTCGTGGAACCGACATCGATACCGATGTTCAAGACGGAACCTCCGGTCGAAATTGTCTGCGTCATAGGATCACTTCTTTGCAAAAGAATATAAATATACATATTTTATTATAGTGCAATTCGTTTTACATTGCAAGCCGCGACCGAAAATGAAATGTAAATATTTTTTGCAAGGCACCGATATGTTGTAAGGTGCCGATATAAGATATAAAATAAGCGGGGCTTTTGCCCCGCTTTCGATTAAGCTTTGTATCCGCCACTTTCGTATTTGATTTTGGCTTCCTTCATAAGGTCAACGGCCTCGAAAAGTATGCCTTTCTTGTCGGGAAGCGTCGGTCGCCACGTCGTCATCATAAAGCCCTTCAGCCTTTCGGGCGCGATCGTCTTTACGCTGTGCGCGACCGTTAAATCCATGTTTTCCCGACAATAGCAGTTGCTGGCCGTCGGGATCTGGTCGAAGCCGTGTTCTTCCAAAACCTTATACGACGTATACGAATCGTACAAATAGCCGCTTTCTTCTTCAAATCTGGTATAATACCAGTTGCTGCACAGAATCTCCTTTGTCATATTGGCAAGGAAGGATTCGCGGGTTCTCGGCGTAAGCCATACATAGTCCGCCCAAATCCAGGGTCTTGCGCCGTTTTTCTGTGCGCGGTTTGCAAGGAAGAAAAGGTCGTGCCAGAACAGTTCGCCGTGACGGATGACGCAATAGTTCTGCTCGGCCTGAACCGACAGGCATTCTTCGTCCATACCGAGGTGAAAAAGGCTCGGAGAAGAAAACAGCTCACTGACTTCGTCGATCAGGTCGGCGCAGACCCGATAATACTGAGGCGTCGAAACCATTCTCGAATAAATTCCGAGCCACTGGTCGTGACTGGCGGAGAAATTGAGCTTCGGAATCACTTCGAAGCCCATGGCGCGTAAGCGGGCAAGCTCGTCGGCAAGCTCGGCCTTGCTCACGGCGTCCTTTACCGAAATCTCGGGGTGCGATTCGTACTGTATGCCTTCGCCGAGATCGAAAACGATTTGATTGCAGCCGCTGTCCTTCAGCCTGTCGGCGGTTTCTCTCCATACCTCACGGTCAAATCTGAGATAATCGCAGGCGCAGTTGTTATCCTTGGCGATTCTCTGCGGAAAAGCATGTACTCCGTCCTGCTCTTTCGGGTCAGCCCACATATTGTAGCCGATATGAGCGAGAAAAGACCATGTGAATTTTTCCAACATATTGGTGTCCTCCGTTCTATGTGAATTTATGTGAATCGATGAGTTTTCCGAAACCATTATACTATGCGACCGCGCTTTTGTCAAGAAAAAAAGCGATAATTTTTTTATCCGTCAAAAGCTCTTTACATTTGAACCGATTTGTGCTATACTGGAATCGAAGTTTGTTTTGTACGACTCGAAAGGAGACTTTTTCATGAAACATCCGCCCATTTTCAAAGACGTGCCGCACATCGTTCACGGCGGCGACTACAATCCCGACCAATGGCTCGATACGCCGGAAATTCTTTCCGAGGACGTGCGCTTGATGAAGCTTGCCGGCATCAACAGCGCAACGCTTGCCATTTTTGCCTGGTCGGCACTGGAGCCGCGCGAGGGCGTATATACTCTCGACTGGTTGGAAGAAATCGTCGATAATCTATACAAAAACGGCATTTACACCGTGCTTGCCACCCCTTCGGGCGCGCGTCCCGCCCGGCTCGATGCGGCCTATCCCGAGGTCTGCCGCACGGACACAAACGGCGTACACCACACGCACGGGCACAGGCACAACCACTGCATGACCTCTCCGATCTATCGCGAAAAGGTGGCTGCCATCGACCGCGTGCTTGCCGAACGCTTCGCCACACATCCGGGCGTGAAAATGTGGCACATTTCCAACGAATTCGGCGGTTTTTGCTACTGTGACGCCTGCAAGAAGAAGTTCCGCACCTATTTGCGCACGCGGTATCACAACGACATCAAAGAGCTGAACCACGAATGGTGGACGGCCTTCTGGAGTCACACCTACGACGATTTCGAGCAGATCGACCCGCCGAGTGCCGTCGGAGACACCAGCGTCCACGGGCACAATTTGGACTGGATGCGCTTCACCACCGAAAACACCTGCGATTTTATCGATAACGAAGCGCGTGTTCTGCGCAAGTATGCGCCGAATATCCCCGTCACCACCAATCTTATGGGCTCTTACCGTTGGCTTGACTATTTTGAGGTAGCCAAACACATCGATGTCGTTTCCTGGGACGCCTATCCGCAATTTCACAATCCCGAAAAAAGCGACGCCGACGTTGCGGTCGAGATCGGCTTCAACCATGATCTCATGCGTTCGCTTCTTCGCCGTCCGTTCATGCTCATGGAAAGCACGCCGAGCTGCGTCAACTGGACGAATATCAACAAGCCGAAGCGACCGGGGATGCACCGTCTGGCCTCCTTGCAGACGGTCGCACACGGTGCGGATACGATTCAGTATTTCCAATGGCGCAAGTCGCGCGGTTCTTCCGAAAAATTCCACGGTGCGGTGGTCGATCACGAGGGCAGCGAAAACACGCGCGTGTTCCGCGAGGTGGCGGCACTCGGTAAGGAGCTTGCGAAATTGGATGAGGTCGTCGGCACGGACACGCCCGCCGAGGTCGGTCTGATTTACGATTGGGAAAACGAGTGGGCTCTTACCGACGCACAAGGCTTCCAAAGCAACAAACGCTATCTCGAAACGGCGCAGTCTTTTTACCGCTGCTTCTTCAACCACGCGCGAAATGTGGATTTTGTACCGCGCGAGGGAGAGTTTTCGCGCTACAAGCTGCTTGTCGCGCCGATGCTCTACATGACGAGCGAAAAAACGACGGAGCTTCTCGAACAATACGTTCGCGAGGGCGGAACGTTGATCGCCACCTACATGACCGGCTATGTCAACGAGAACGATCTGTGTCATTTGGGCGGCTTCCCGGGGGGAATGCTTCGCAAGGTGTTCGGCCTATGGGCGGAGGAGCTGGATGCATTATATCCGAGCGAAAGCGTGAAGAACGAATACCTTGAAAACGACTTGGGACTTACGGGCTTTTTCGAATCGCATGATCTGTGCGAGGTTATCCATCTTGAGGGGGCAACGGCGCTTGCCTGCTATCGCAGTGAGTTTTACGAGGGAATGCCCTGCATCACGGTACATTCCTACGGAAAGGGCAAGGCCTATTTCATCGGAACGCGCCAAAGCCGTGAAGCACTCGAAGCCTTGGTCGGCGCGATTGCCGACCGTGTCGGAGTACGTAAGAATTTGAACGCTCCGCTTCCGTCGGAGATCAAGGCACTGACTCGCGAGGACGACGCAAACGAATATCTGTTTTTGACAAACTATTCCACCGAGGCGCAGACGGTTCGCTTGGACGAAGGCGAATATTTTGATCTGTTGACCGATTCGAAGCATTCCGACTCGATCACCTTGGACAAATACGGTGCGGCGGTCTTGCGGCATCGCAAAATATAGAGAGAAAAGAGGCAGGTATCACGGCTGTGATACCTGCCTCGGGTTTCTGCAAGACGTTATTTCGTAAAAACAAGAAGTTCTTCACCTGCTTGCAGTGAATACTCACTTTCTTTGTTGTAAGGAAGGAGCTTTCCGTCGAGCCTTACGGTGTGCTCTCCCTTGGGAAGCAGGAGCTTGATCTTTATCGTATGTAATGCTCGAACCGTCGCGCAAAATCCGTGCTCATCCCACGCAAAATCTGTTTCGCCGCCGACAAACGACAGCCCGCGCACGCTCCCTCTCGCAAGTCTTGCGGGACGTGCCGGCAGGAAGCAAAGCGTTCCGCCGCGTTCGTTGAACAACATAAGCTGGAGTGCATTGACCGCGCCCATGGCGGCATCCAACTGCATCGGCGCGTACCCGTATTCCAGCGTCACGCCCATGTGTCGGTAGTCGTTGTGCAGCGTCATGAAGCTGTCGAGCATCCCCCCTTTTCCGAGTACGTCGAAGCATTCGGCCGCGCTTTCCGCATTTTTTAAGCAGGCATGGATAGCGGCCATGTGCATGAGCGACCAACCGCTCTGACCTTGGAGCACACGCAGCTCCACCGCCTTTTTGAAAGCTCCGAGCAACGGATGAGAGAACGTGATTTCTTGTCCCGGATACACCGGATAAATGTGGGACAGGTGGCGGTGAAAATAATTATCCTCAAATTCGTCGCTCATCCATTCGGCGATTGCCCCATCGGTATTGACCTTGTAGTCGGGAATGCTTTGCAGAGTCTTTTTCCAGACAGACAGGGATTCGGGAGAGGGCCTTACCGTTTTTTGCGTTTCGGCAAGCTCGATAAGATTTCCAAGCAATTCCTTGATGATAGCAAAATCCATGGTCGCGTTTTTCGCCGTGGGCATGGGATGCTCCATGTTCGCGGCGTACTTTTCGGGAACAAAGTTGCGCGGTGAATTTTCGGGGGAAACGGAGGGGAAAATCACGGCGTTTCCGTTTTCGTCGCGAGTCATATAGTCGCAGTAAAATTCCGCCGCCCCGCAAAGAAACGGATAGATGTATGTTTCAAGCGTTTCGGTATCCTTCGTGAGCTTATAATATTTGTAAAACAGATTGCCGAGCCACCCCGCCACGCCGATGTAATTGACGATGACCGGCACGACCGGCGCCGGCTGCATACAGACGGGCGAGGAGTACACGCTGACAAAAATTCCGCGACAGCCGAACAGCTTGGTCGCATATTCGCGATACGGTTCGAGATTTGCGCAATAGTAGCGGATGAGCGGCCGCATAAGGCCGTACAGATTTCCGTTTAAGCAGTGCCAATAAATCATTTCGACGTTGATGTTGGCAACATTTTGCGCCCAGGGAGACGCATATTCCCCGTGCCACAGGCCGTACAGCGGAAACGGCAGACCTTTTTCGGCCGTACCGCTGATAAAAAGATACCGTCCGAATTTCCATATGCGCTCGATAAGCTCGGGAGAGGCTTTGTCCTCATAGACCGCCGCCAAAAGCTCTTCGTTGGTATGCGGCTCTCCGTCATACAGTGAAAGCGAGGCGCTTTCGTACAGCTTTTTGTGTTCGAGCATATGTGCCGCAAGCTCCGCGTCGTAATCCGTTCCCGCTTCGGCAAGCTCCTTTTCCATGAACTCTTCGGTCAGCTCCGTGCGTCCCGAAAAACATTTGACCGCAAGACACAGCCCGTTTCCGTCGGCAATGATTCGATCCTCGTCGCAGACACCGCCGACCACCTTTACGGCGGCTCCGTATTTCAAACCGTGGTTTTCCGCAAGAAAGAAGATGTGATCGCCGCGATAGCAAAGGCTGTATTTTCCTTCCAACTCCCGCAGAGTTCGTGCCGTGGCGGGGGTGTTGTCATCGTGAAGTGCAAAGGTGACCGTAAAGCGTTTTTGCGTCTGCGAACTCAGTTTGTAATAGAGCACATCGCGCACACGGCTGATAAAACACCCGGAAGTAATACGGTTTTCTCCCTCGTCAAAGGAAAGGCCGTATTCACCCGTATCCATTTGTAACATCCGACGGTAATGCTTAAACATGCCGATCGGCGACGTTTGTATGCGAAGCACCCCGACAGGGCACGGTACACCCGGGTCGGGAGAATATCCGTGCGCCTTCAATGCGTCGCTCAAAACGTTCTTGGCGGTCATGTATTCTCCGCGCTCCATGAGCGCACGCATGTGCGCAAAGTCCGCGGAAACGTCCGGCACGGGACACAGCCTTTCGAAATGCCACAGGTCGTATCGGTTGAGAAGCACCGTCTCGATTTCGGCACCGCCGTACAGCAAGGCACCGGTAAGGCCGTTTCCGAGCGGCGTTGCATCGCGCCACGGCTCGGAAAAGAAAGAAGCGGGGCGTGTGCGAAGCATGGTATCGTTCATGGGAAGAAAACCTCCGTTTTATGTCGTTATATTCAGTTTCAAGTTTATTTGCCCCGATCGGTCACATCGGTATATTCGGTCAAATCGCAGACCTGCGCACCCAAAAAATCAATCAGTGTCTGCGGCTCCAAATACAGCTGTATCCCACGCACCCCGGCACTGATCGTAATGCGTTCGGCAAGCAGAGCCGTCTCGTCGATAAAGGTGGGAAACGGCTTTTTCATGCCGATGGGCGAACAGCCGCCGCGTATATACCCGGTCAAGCCGAGTAATTCCTTGACCGCCACAAGCTCCAGACGCTTGTTGCCACTGACACGGGCGCATTTTTTCAGATCAAGCTCGTAGGCGCAGGGAATGCAAAACACGGCATACGGCATTTTGTCTCCGCGTGCGACAAGCGTTTTGAAAACGATGTCTGGATCAAGGCCGATGCTCTTTGCAATATGAAGTCCCGACAGATCGCTTTCGTCGTAGGTATATTCCATCGCTTCGTAGGAGATGTGCGCCGCGTCGAGCAAACGCATGGCGTTGGTTTTCTGTAGCTTGGACATGTGGGTCGCCTTTCTGCTTTAATTGTACTGTTTTCGTATGTTATGCCTATATTATATCATATTTATATTTTTATTGCAAGCCCGGGACGCGGATTCTGTATTTTCCTTTTTCGTAAATTTGGACGCGTAATTCGTTGCTCGGCTTTCGCAGCGGCGCTTCGCCGCCGAATGTATATTTTTCGTTTATAAGGTGTAAATTCGGCTGAAAGAGCGTTGACTTTTGTGAGTCGTATCCGTATAATTATACTACAAACATAATATCACAGTACCCGATTTGGAAGCAAGCTCGCCGAAAACGGAGCCGCTTGCATGTCGAACTAAGCGATTATGGAGATCGTTCATGATGCAAAATTTGAAAAATAACAAAAAACGTGTGGTTTTATACCTGCTGCCGAGCCTGTTTTTGGTCGCGTCGATCGCGTTGGCCGTTTTTCGCGGTCGGCTCCTGTTCGAAAAAATCGATAACGTAAACGGCCTTTATACCGACGCCGGAATGGGTAATCTGTTCGGCGGCCTTGCTCTTATCCTTTTCGTCCTCTTTTTTGTTTCGCGATTCGCGGTCAAACGCTTCACCTTTACGCGTCCTGTCAAAAACGACGCGCTTACCGTTGCCTTTGCGTCTTCGGTCTGCGCTTTGATGATGGTGGTGATCTTGGTCGGAGATGTCTATGACGTGCTCAAGGGCATACGTCCGCTTGGCGTGTTGCTTCTTTTCGAAATGCTGTTTGGGATTCTTTCGGTCATCTATTTTTTCTACATTTGCTCCAAAGGCACAAACAGACAGATCGAAGGCTCGCTCTGGTTCGGAGTCCTTCCCCTGTGTCCGGCTCTGTATGCCGCCGTGCGCGCCATTACACTGTTTATGAACACAAGCGAACAGATCAATGCTTCCCAGCGCTCCTTTGTTTTGCTGACACTCATTTGCGTGATGATGTTCTTTGTGTCGGAGGCCGAATTCGCCGTTCCGTGCGGCAGGCTCGACGAAGAAGCGAAGGCAAAACGGATGTCCCGCCTGTCGGCGCGCTACTACTCGTACGGCCTTGCGGTGATGTGCCTTGTGATCGTTGTGATCGTTACTTATTCGTTGGCACAGGCGTTTTGGATCTACGATAAAACAAGCATCCTTTATAACCTGATGGATCTCTGCTTCGGTCTGTATGCGCTGGTGCGTGTGTTTTCCATCGGTTGATAACCGAACAGATTTTGCGTGGGACGACCGCTCGGACGGATCGTCCCCGTTTTTTTGACCGCATCGCGGTCTTTTTTTGCCTTATGCGTCTTTTTGCCCGCTCACCCGAAACGAGCCGGGTGTTTTTCCCGTCTCGCGCTTGAACACGATGCCGAAATAATTGGGATTGGCAAAGCCCAGACGGTCGCTGACCTCGCTTACCGTGTGTCCGTCGCGCAACAGCTCAATGGCGGTGCGAAGCTTGAGCTTGAGAAAATACTTGTGTATCCCCGTTCCGGCATATGAGGCAAAGCAGCTTTTGGCGGTCGTTTCGCTGATGCCGAGCGCGGAGGCGATCTGCGCGACCGTGATCTTTCCGGTCAGATTCTTTTCGAGCAGCGTGACGATGGCGGTGTATAAGCGCTCCATTTCTCCCTTTTGCGTATCGATCGGATTTTGCTCGGTCACGGTCAGGCTCAGTAGCAGCGCTTCCAAAAGGGGAAAAACGGTCTGCGGCAACGTCTCTTTTTCCGTATACGAAATCGATTGCGGAAGCTCCGCTTCGGCGCCCGCAATGCCCAAGACCGCAAGAAGTGACGAAAGGATCGCAAGCGGCTCCTCCGTCAGATGAAACACACTTCCGCGCAGACGGTGTACATACGGGCCGCTCAAATCAAACGACGCGATGAGCGTCTGCGGCGAAGAGCCGTCCTCACTCCAAATTTTGTGAAATTCCATCGGCTGATGAAAAATGATGTCTCCCGCCGCCAACGAATATACGCGATCATCCGCGCTGACTCCGACGCGCCCGCGTACCACATATACCATTTCCCATGGGGCATGACATTCGCCGCCGAAAAAGAAATCGGGTGTGCGGGTGAAAAAGAACAGCGAATACAGCGCATCCACCGAAAGAGCGCGTCGGTTGGGAAGGGAATGGGTCAAAGTGATAAAACTTGATTTGTCTGTTTTCATAGAAAAAAAGTCCTTTTTGATATAGAATATACGCTTTTTTTATGGTATGATGATAGCATAAAAGTGTAAGCTTGTCAAGAGCGCAAAGCGAAAAAAACGAGAAAAACGGAAAGGAAGAATATTTATGGAAAAGCTGAGACTCGGCGTGATCGGTTTGGGACAGCGCGGCATGGGACTGTTGAGCACGATCTTTTTACCGTCGGACAGAGTGTATGTGAGCGCCGTATGCGATGTGTATGAGGATCGCGTGGCGGATGCGGTCAAAAGCGTGACGGAGCACGGAGACCCCACACCCTTTGCCACGACCGATTATACGAAGCTGCTCGACAAATCGAAGGTCGATCTGGTCGTTATCACAACGCCTTGGCGGGAGCATGTTCCCATGGCGATCATGGCCATGGAGCGCGGGATTCCGTGCGGCACGGAGGTCGGCGGCGCTTCGACGCTCGTCGAGTGCTTCCGTTTGGTGGATACCTGGGAAAGCACGAAAACGCCGTTCATGTTTTTGGAAAACTGCTGCTACGGACGGCGCGAAATGATGGTATTGAATATGGTGAAAAAGGGACTGTTCGGCGAGATCGTCCACTGCGCCGGCGGCTATCAGCACGACCTGCGGGATGAGATATCCGAGGGACGCGAACGCCGTCATTATCGTTTGGACGAATATCTGAACCATAACCGCGAAAACTACCCGACCCATGAATTGGGGCCGATCGCCAAAGTGCTCGACATCAATAACGGCAATCGCTTTGTGTCGCTCACATCCACTGCCTCCAAGGCAGCGGGATTACATGAATACATCCTTCAAGAGCGACCGAACGACGAAGTGTTGAAAAGCGCGTCCTTTGCCCAGGGAGATATCGTCACGACGGTCATTCGCTGTGCTCGCGGTGAAACAATTACCCTGACGCTTGACACCACGCTTCCGCGCTTCTACAGCCGAGGCTTCACCGTGCGCGGGACAAAGGGAATGTATGAGGAAGCGACCGATTCGGTGTTCCTCGACAGTATGCCGGAGGACGCTCACTGGAATTGGCGTCCGCATTGGGGCAATGCCGCCGAATATGTCGATGCATACGACCACGACGTATGGAAAAAATATCTGTCCGATGGCGTGCAAGGCGGTCATGACGGTATGGACTATCTGGTGTACAACGAGTTTTTCGACTGCGTGCGCGACGGTCGCGCCATGCCGATCGATGTGTACGATGCCGCCGCTTGGATGGCGGTTTCTCCCCTGTCCGAAAAATCTGTTCGCGAAGGGGGCGCATCGGTCGAATTTCCCGATTTCAAGCGCGGTTAAAACGGTTAAGAAAGCAGTTTCGCGATGAGAGGCTGCGGAGCAACCGCGTCGAATCCATCATATACAAAAAAGCATCCCGAAAGCAGATACAACGATCCGTTTTCGAGATGCTTTTCTTTGAGGATAAGGCGGTCAGCGATGCAAGCGGCTATTCGAAAACCGTTTTGCGGCAGTCTTTTTTATGTCCTTTTCTAATTGTTGTACCGCGCGAAGATCTTATACGATCCGTTTTCTTCGGTCTTGTGTGCGAAATAGGTGATATCGGTGAAATCCCGATATTCGGACGCACCCTTGCGGAGAATGTGCGTAAAGGAAATGCGCAGCGATACGGTATTTTCATCGTAGCGGAAAAACTCATCGGTCCGCACGTTTTCGAAGCTGTAGCCGCTGTGGCTCCACACGAACGTGTTGTCGGCCGTGCGGATGCTGTTGTACAGATCGGTGCCCTTTTCGAAATAGGCAAGCGCCGAGGACTTGGAGGCGTCGTTCTGCATACATTTGGCGTATTGCTTGGCGGCGGCAGTCAGATAGTCGATGAGCTCCTCTTCGGGTGTGTCGCAGCGCACATCCTCCGTATACACGCCGTCCGAGAGAACGAAATCGACCTCGTTTCCGTTGCGGTCGAGCGCCTTTACCGTCGGTTCTTCGGTGAGATTCGGAATGACGTAGGTAGACCATGTCGGAATGGGAACATCCTCGGAGAGATATTCGGCGTTTTTATGGGGCAGACGCGATGCGCAGTAGTCGCTCGACACGCGAAGTCCGTTGATGTACAGCGCACCGTAACGGTCGCCGCAGTCCAACAGACGGTAGGTATAGACGGAAGCGGCGGGCAGATGAAGTGTGACGGTGTTCGGTTCCCAGCCCTTGTCGGCTTTTTTTAATGTAAAATCGGCCAGCTTGTATTCGCCGGACTTGACGATGTATTTTTTGATATCCGCGTCGCTTCCGGAGGAAATGGCGGTGTAGGTCAGCTCGTTTTCGTGAAGGATGTCGGAAAGATAGGCGGAAAACCGTTCTTCCGTTTCAAATTCGCTTGCCGAAAGGCCGGAAGCGCGGATGAGTGCGGTCATATCGTCCGAAGCGAAAAGCTCTTCGAACCATCGTGCGGACACAGTCTCGGGGATTGTTTCGTTGTAGGAGGCAAGAAACGAATGCAAGGCGATCAAGCCGCCGATCAGCAAAAGCGCGAAAACGGCGAGTGCCGAAAAATACAGGCGGTAAAACAGGGACATTTTTTTGCGCGAACGGCGAGAGTTTTTGCGTTTGGTCAATTTGCTTCACCGTCCTTTGCCGTCTCTTCACGCGCCACACAGATGTATGTGGGAATGCGGCGCGGTGTGGTGAAGGCCTTGTAGCGATTGACAAGCCCTTTTTTCTGATATTCGTCCAACGTATCGGTCGGAATGTCGTATTTTGTGTAGTAGTCCTCGTAGTACATGAGACTGGAGGAGCCGCCGTCCAACATACCTGCTGTGATAGCCCCGTAGCTTACCATGACGTCGATAACGTCGTTGCGCGTCGCGCCCAGACTGCTGGCACTGCGTCCGTCGGTCACGAGCAGAATGACCGTTCCGTCGGCGCGCTGTCCGATGGCGGTGCGTTGGGCGGTGCCGGTGTTGCTGTCGGCGTAGTGGACGGTCACGCTTCCGTTTTCGTTGGTGATGAGGACGTTGCCGTTCTGGAAGCTCACACCGTCACGTATCGCAAGAGAATCGGCGGTTGCTTTATCCATCGGTTCGGTAACGATCAGCGTGTCGTTTGCGTCAAAGCCGATGAAGGTGCGCTTGAGCGAATCGTTCCAGACGCATTCGCCGCGCGAATAGGTGATGCCCATGGGATTGCTTCCGACGCCGGTTCCGCCCGGGTCGGCAAATTCCCCCGCATTGACGGCGGCCACCGCGTCCTCTTTTTTCACAATATCGAAAATGCGCATACCGGCAAGGCCTTGCTTGAAATCGCTGGAGGTGCCCACAAAAACGCGCGACGGGTCTTTGACGAGCAGAACGTAGCCCGTGAAGGTCGAGCCGTTCACGGTTTCGAGTAACATCCCGTCAACAGCGTTTTCCCATTCGTCGGCGGCGGTTTCGCTTTCCGCATTCTGCGCGGTGTATTCTTCAAGCGACAATACGTCGGTGCTTACCACATAGCTTTGCGCGACGATTTCATCCACCGTTTCGTCGGGCAGAAACAGCCCCGGCAGCCATTTTGTGGCACTGGCCTGCATGGCCGACAGTACGAGTCGGTCGCGAAGAGGCTCGCACGGGCCGTTAACCAACATGTAAACGGCGGCAAGAAGCGCGATGACAAGGCACAAAAGCAGTGTGAAGAAGCACAGAAGAACGCGCCGAATTACGCAGAACACGCCGATTCGTTCGGAACGATCGGGAGACGGACGGCGCATACTGCGCCCGACAAACTCGTCTTTGTTTTCGGAAATAAGGGAATGAGCCATAAGTGATACCGTCCTGTAGCAGAGAAAAAATGAGAATGGAGAGGGAAGGTTTCGCTCAAAGAGCGAAGCTATTTGTTTTCGGAAAATATCCAATACTTCTGCAAGCGGAAGTTGACGAAAAAGAGTATGCAATCCACGCAGATCTTGACAAGGCTGACCCACAGACTTTGCGGCGAAAGTCCGAATAAAGCGGCCAAGCCCTTGACGCCGAAAGCGGAAAGAAACATGACCGGCACGGCAAGCGCGTAATATTTGGCAAGCGAACGAAGCGGCGAGGTATGCGCGTGAAAGACTGCGGTTCGGTTGAGTGAAAAATTGACAAGAGAGCTTACGATACGCGCAAGCACCGTCGAAAGCACCGTGCCGCACGAAAACAGACTGTTGCACAGCGTAAAGAACACCAGATCGACCGCAAAGGAGATAAGGGAACTGGCGACGTATTTGAGAAGGATCGACGCGATGCGAAGCGAATCGGCAAGCGGTCGGTAATGCGAGCCGCGGTTCTCGTCGTGATATACCGTTTCGATGGGTACTTCGGCATACGAAGCATGCATGTCTTTTAACTCCAACAGCACATTCGTCTCGTATTCGAAGCGGTCGCCGCGCACCTTCGCCATCGGCGCAAGTAAGGTCGCCGGGATCGCACGAAGCCCGGTCTGTGTGTCGGAAATGGGATAGCCGCACAACACCTTGACCAAAGCGGCGCTGACGCGATTGCCGACACGGCTTTTGGTCGGCACCTGCGGAAGCGAAAAATTCCGAACGCCCAAAACGAACGCGCCGCTCTCGAGCATTTTGTCGCAAACCGCGCGCGCATCTTCGGCCGAATGCTGCCCGTCGCCGTCTACCGTCACAACGCCGCGCGTGCTCGGCCGTTCACGCAAAACATAGTCGAGCGCGGTCTTGATGGCGGCGCCCTTGCCGCGATTGATCGGGTGCGTTAGGCGTGTGATTCCGTCTCCCGACGGAAAAAACGGTTTGTTTTCCGATTTGCTTCCGTCGTCCACCAGCAAAATGTCGCAAAATCCGACCTTTTGCAGAGACAAAACGGTTTGCGACAGACGTTCGTCCGGGTCGAGCGACGGAATGATGACCGTGACAAATGCCGATGCTTCGGCCAGCTTCATGACAATACAACACCTTTCCGGGCGTTTTGAATTCCGAGACTTAGTTCCCCGAGTCTTTTTTTCGCTTTATATACAGGAATGCCAAAGCGATCACGACCACGACAACCAGACCGATGAACAGTCCGGCTTTTATCTGCTTTTGCTTGAGCGCTTCGGCGGCCACACGTTCGCGCTCCCGCGCCGCAGCTTCCAAAGCGGTTCTTTCATCTGTTTCGGCGTGTCGTTCCTCTTCCAACTGTTTTTCCAATTTTTCGAGATTTTTCCGACGTTTTTGTTCGTCTTCTCGGGCTTTCTGTTCCTCGATCGCCTTTTTGTCGGCAAGCGTTACAACGTTTTCAAGCATATCGCCGATACCGGTGTCTTCACCGACGCTCGAAGAATACAGGCCGTATTCGGCGGGGTTGTAGGTCTTGATCTGCGTAGATTTGGTAATGGTCGTGTTTTTACCGTAGAGCCAGCCCTTGAACCATGTCCAGTGCTGGGATTTGTGAAAACCGAACGCTTCCTGCGACACGTTAAAGGCGGTCTTGCCGTCAAAAAAGTCTAGTGGCGTGTCGATGTCCAACGTCAGCGGATTTTCCTTGTACAGGTGAATGTATATTTTTTCGGGCACGAACTGTTCGCTGTCGGCATTTTCCACGACTTCCAAAAAGGACGAAGTGTTTAACATATGCGCCCCGTGCCCGTATTCGCCGTTGATGTCGTGAAGCACGACCACCTTCGGCTTAAAGCGGTTCAGGAAAAGACGCTGAAGATTGAGCACGTTTTCGTAGATAAAGCCCTCTTTTTCAAAATAAGAGATCGCTCCCTCGATGCTTTCGGAATAGCCGTCGGGTAGGGGAGAGATCAGCGGATAGTTGGTAAGTCCGCAGTGCCAAAGCCCGTCAAGCAGCTCGTGCATGCGGTTGTAGGTGTCGAAATGGTTGACGAAATAGGCCACACGCACACAGGCGCCGCGCGCCACATAGGTGGGAACGAGCCCCGCAAAGAACAGCTGATCGTCGTCGGAATGCGTGGCGAACAGCATGATATCGGTTTCTTCGGGGCCTACCTCCCAGCGTTGGATATCGGAAGGAATATCGCCCTCCGACCATACCTCGATCTCGGCAATGTCGATGTCCGGATAGGAAAGACGTGCGCTTGTTGCGCCGTCAAGCGCGACGTATTCGTGCAAAAAGCCTTTGGCGGCAAGGGCGGACGTATCGTTCAAGGTGCCGCTCTCGGTGGGGATGGAGCGGTATTTTATGTACAAAAAGCCCATGGGCGTATCGCTCTCGATGAGCAAGGATGCGTCCGTCTTTTGCGAATGTGTGGCTAAAGAGCCGTCGGTGAGCTTGGCGGTTTCGAACGAATCGGAGGTAAAGTTTACTTTCTTTGTGATCTTTACGGCCTCTTCGGCAGTCACAGTTCCCGTCAGAGTCAGACCGAGCATAAGAACTCCGATAAAGCGAACCATATGTTTGCGAAAAAACATGCGGTATTCCTCCCAAAATGAAAGAAGATGTTTTGAATGCTGCGCTCCGCGAGCGCACAATTATCCCATGTTATATATATCATGTTAGCATAAACTTATGCTTCTGTCAAGGGCAAACGAATGTTTTTTTGTAAATTGTGTCGAAAAAACGTACAGGGAAGTTTGAACATAGTTTTAAATTTGCGCGGGGATGTCCACACCTCTTGACAAACGCCGTCGGTTGTTGTATACTCATATCACAAGAACTTATCAAGAGTGGCAGAGGGAACAGGACCGAAGATGCCCGGCAACCTGTCGGTTACGACAAGGTGCTACTTCCTGCACGAAGACACAGGCTTCGTGAAAGATGAGACGATCTTTTCCCATGCCCTGTGCATGGTTTTTTTGTTTCTTCGGCACAAAAAGGCGAAAGCCTGTACATAGAAAGGAATTTGGAAAACATGAGAAAAACTTTATTTACCTCGGAATCGGTTACCGAGGGACATCCCGATAAGCTTTGCGACGCGGTCAGCGACGCGATACTCGACTCCATTTTGGCCAAGGATCCCATGGCGCGTGTGGCCTGCGAAACGCTGGCGACCACCGGTCTTGTGATGGTCTCGGGCGAGATCACCACGACCGCCCCGCTCGACGTGCAGACCGTGGTACGCGAGACGGTGCGCGAGATCGGCTACGACCGTGCCAAATACGGCTTCGACTGTGACACCTGCGGCGTGCTCAATTCCATCCACGGTCAATCGCCCGACATTGCCATGGGCGTGGACAAAAGCTTGGAGGCAAAGAACGGCGAGATCACCGACCGTTTCGACATCGGCGCGGGTGACCAGGGGTTGATCTTCGGCTTTGCCTGCGACGAAACACCCGAGCTCATGCCGCTTCCGATTTCACTTGCCCATAAGTTGGCGCGTCGTTTGACCGAGGTGCGCAAAAACGGAACGCTCCCCTATCTGCGTCCCGACGGAAAAACGCAGGTCACCGTCGAATATCACGACGATGTGCCGGTGCGCGTGGACGCAGTGGTCGTATCCTCTCA
>CAZYFX010000040.1:0-15979 GCA_964646725.1 uncultured Oscillospiraceae bacterium | reverse complement strand
CGTTATCCATGCACTCACTCTCCCGCGTCGGTCGCGTCCTGCCTATAGACGGTGTACGGAATGTTGACGCGCTTGTCCCCGACGGTCTGCACGTCTTTCAAATCGGACAAGGCGGGACGGCCGTTCAGATAGTTGTCGGCAATGGTGAGAATGCTTTCCGCCATGCCGAAGGCATCCTGACGTACCGTTCCGGTCAAAGTTCCCGCGGCGATGGCAGCCTTGGCCGCTTCGGTGGCGTCGATCCCGAAAACAGGAATGTTTTTGCCTTTACCGTTGTTGTAGCCGACGTTTTGAAGCCCCGAAAGAGCGCCGAGTGCCATTTCATCGTTGTTGGCGATGACCAATTCCACCATGTTGCCGCTTGCTTCGCTGAAACGAGCCAAAAGGGTGCTCATATATTCGGCCGCCGCCTGTGATGACCAAGCCCCGCTTTGATCGACCAAATAGCCGTTCGGATTGGAAGCATCGTAAAAGACCAAAGGCGGCTTCCCGGCCTTCTCCAAAATCGCGTTGCAGTCCTCGACGCTGTAGCGGGTGCGGGCGATGGCTTCCAAATTGCCCTCCTGTCCCTTGAAAAGAACATAGCTGATTTTTCCGTCACCGTTCAGGTCGAGCTCGTCGTAGTGGGCGAGTACATAGTCGCCGATCAAGCCGCCCTGCAGGTGTCCCGCCATTTCGTAATCGGTTCCGACGAACACACTTTGCGCATAGCTTGCCGTTACGCTGTCGTTTACCGAGCGGTTGAAGAAAATGACGGGAACGTTCCGTTCGGCGGCAAGCGACAGGATGTTTTGCGCCGCGTCGTCCGAGCCGGTGTCCACCACATTGACGATGAGCAGCCGCGAGCCTTTCGCAAGCGCCGTGTGGATCTGCTCGGTTTGGGTGGTCTGGTTTCCGTTGGCGTCATAATTGTTGTGGACAAGTCCCTTTTCTTCAAACAGCTTGTCCATATTCGAGCGAACGCTCGACACATAGGTATCGCTGAAGGTGTAATAGAAAACGGATATTTCGCCGTTTTCGGTCGCGTTTCCTCCGGAGCAGGCGGAAAAAGCGGGAACGCACAGAAGTGCGAGAAGCAGGGCAAGGACTTTTTTCATGACGTTTCTCCTTGTGCTTGTTTTTGATCATAGTTTGCCTTGAAAACGAAAAAATATGTGTCAAAACAAAAAAATGGACAAAAAGAGAGAAGCTGTATCCGTGTGCCGAATACAGCTTCCCAAATACATCAATGTGCTATGCGCGGATGCTCTCCGTAAGCATAAACCCGTTGTCGCTTACGGCCGTTAATCGTCCGCTCCCCACGACGATCAGTTTCAACAGACCGTTCCACAGCCGCCGCTTGACCGTGGGATTAACCGTTTTCCCGAGCTTTGCGCCCGAAAGCTCGACCTTTCGTCCCGCACACGCCCTCACTTCCAAACGGATGCGGTGGTATCCCGGCGCAAGGGAGCACATAAAGCGGAACGGACGAAGCGCCTGGTTTTCGCTTCCCGAAAAGCCGCCGATCGGTATGTCGTTGACAAAAACGGTCGCTTCCTCGGCCGAAAGAGAGGAAAACTCAAAGAAATCATACGATTCCTCGGTCGTAAGCTCCGCTTCAAAGGTGTATTCATCGGGCTCTTGCGTGTGAAAATCGAACCATATCCTTCGGCATTTGTCAAAATAGTGATCGTCGGGTGCTTCAAAATAGGGAAGTTCGGCCGAAACCGCGTCTTTTTTTCGACAGGTCGTACAAATCATCGGAAGTTCTCTGTAAACCGTCTCGGCGTAGTAAGCTTCGCGTTCAAACGAGGATGGATCGCCGTTTCCCGCACCGATGATCTGCAGTCTGTCGGAAGCTTCAAAGGAAATGTTCGAACAGGCATTGGGGAAAACGTCGCCCCACGCATCGACGGCTTTCACCGTGACGAGCGTATATTCGCCGTAGGCTTCGGTATCGAAGGCCAAAGCAACCATGGACGAGGTGTGGCGCACGCATTCGACCGTCCCGCCGCCTTTGTATCCGACCGCCTTCAATTCGCCCGGCTCGAAAACGACCTCCCATTCGGGACTCTCAAACGGCGCGACCGACTGTGAAGCAAGCATCCTTCCGTTCAAATAAAGTGCGATTCGATCACAGTTGGTGTGTGCGACCACGCGGATTTTTTCCCCCGACTTGAAATTCCAGTGCGGCAAAAGGTGTAAGACCGGCTCATCGGTCCAATGCGACTTGTAGCAGTAGTAAATATCCTTGGGAAATCCGCACAGATCGACCATTCCGAAGTTTCCGACCGGATTGCGTTTTCCGCTTTCTCCGAAGGGAGTCGGTTCGCCGCGGTAGTCGAAGCCCGTCCAACAGAAGCCGCCCATGTAGTAGTCGCGCTCATGACAGAATCGCATAAAGCCCGACACGGTCGAGCCCCAGGGCATGGTGTTTTCGCCGTAGGCATCCACGTGTCCGGCACTTTTGTCCGTCGTATACACGCCTCGCGCGGAAAGAACGGATATTTCCTCGCTGCTGAACAGAACCTGCTCGGGATGCTCACGATGATAGTCGTCCGGATGCATGTCCGGACTGATACGAATGTAGTTCATTCCGCGCAGTGTAAGTGTTTCGTTGATGCCGTTGTATCGGTTGCCGTTGTTGCCGCCATAGCTCACAGACGGAGCGACGGTCAGCTTTCGGAGTGTTCGGAGCGCCGTTTCGGCCATGCGCTTGCCGAAGGTCGTGTCCTGCACCGTCATTTCTTCGTTTCCGATTGACCACATCAAAAGGCAAACGTGGTTGCGGTCGCGCTTGACCAACGCCTCCAATTGCCGCAAGGCTTCCGGAGAGCTTCCGAACATGCGCGTTTCGTCCATCACAAGCAAGCCCATCTCATCGCACAAATCAAGAAGATCGCGCGACGGCGGGTTGTGCACCGTGCGCACGGCGTTGACTCCGGCTTGTTTCATGACTTCGAGCTTATACCGAACGAGTTCTTTCGGTACGGCCACACCCACGCCGAACAGGTCTTGGTGTAAGCACACACCTTGCAGCTTGACGGAGCGTCCGTTGAGAATGAGCCCCTTATTCGGGTCGAACACGACCGATTTGAAGCCGACGTGTTCGACAAGCTCGGTACATCCGTCGATTTGCAGCTCGACGGTGTAAAGCTCCGGCGCGGAAATATCCCACAAACGCGGTTCATCCGCTTGTAAAAGAAATTCGACGGCTGTTTTTCCGACCGACAGCCGTACCGTTTGCTCATCCGACGCGATCGTGTTTCCGTTTCGGCGAAGAACGACGGACAGATGCACGTTTTGCGCATATGTACGCGCATTGGTCAACTCCGAAAAGATTTGCACACGGCCGTTTTCTTCCGTGTGTACATAAAAGTCCTCCGGCAGGCAGAAAATGTCTCCGACGGTGAGCAGCTTGACCGAGCGGTACAGCCCCGCTCCGTCGTACCACCAGCCCTCGTATTGGTCGGCGTTGATGCGTACCGCGACGGAATTGGTCTCGCCGAACAAAAGTTGGTCGGTCACATCCAGAACGAATTCACGGTAGCCCGAAAAGCATCGATCCATGTACACGCCGTTCACCCAAACGGTGTAATCACGGTATGCACCCTCAAACACAAGAAAAAAACGCTTTCCCCGAGGACACGGCATGTTGCAGTCGCCGTACAGCGGCGTGTGCTCCTCGTCGATCCGACCGTTTTCGTCCATAAAAAAGGTTTTGCGATACCAGGCAATCGGATAGACCGTCTTGTCCGCGCGCATACGGGGGCTTTCGCCGCTGTCTGCGGTTTCGTTTATCGGCTTCAAGCCCTGCGAAGCGTATGTGTCGCGATCAAACGGAAGCTCGACGGCATAATCGTGCGGAAGCGAGACGGTTCGCCAGTTGCTGTTTTCGAATTTTCGTGCCGCAAAGCCGGTCGCATTTCCGGTTTTTTGCAGACCGAACCGTGTGGCGATGTCTTTATCCTCGTTCTTTCCTGTTTTTTTATACAGCTCGTCCTCCAAATGGAAGAGCCAGCCCTTTCGGAAGGTATAAATGTCCAAAGAGATCACCTCGTCTACAGTTGTATTAGAGTGTTTCGTTTTGTCAACGGAGCATTATCGACGGTAAGCCGAATCGTGTATGCTCTTGTGCCGGGTGCGTTTTCTCCTTAGGCTTTACTGTCGCAAATCACCGTTCCGACTTTTCCGTGGGTGATGAAATACAGAATCGGCTCGTTTTCGGTGCTGCCGTTGACGATGGCAACTTCGGACACGCCGTTTTCCACCGAACGAATGCAGTTTTTTAACTTCGGCATCATGCCGCCCTCCACAAAGCCGTTTTCGACCAATTCGCGCGCCTTTTCAAGCGTTAACGTATGCACGAGCGTCGAGCGGTTTTGCACATCCAACAGAATCCCGTCCACATCCGTCAAAAACATCAGCGTGTCCGCCTTTAAGGCTTCCGCGACCGCAAAGGCCGCATCGTCCGCGTTGATGTTGAGCGTTTCGCCCGCTTCCGAAACGGAGACAGGCGAAAGAACCGGAAGATATCCGTGCTCCAAAAGAAGCGTGAGGAAGGAAGCGTCCACCTTCTCGACCTCGCCCACATAGCCGATGTCCCCTTCGGGCACTGTCTTGCGATGCGCCGTGATGAGTCCCGCATCTTTGCCGGACAATCCGCAGGCATTCAAGCCCTCGCGTCGCAGTCCGCCGACGAGCATTTTGTTGACCCGTCCCGACAGAACCTCCTCTACGATCTCGACCGACGCTTTATCGGTCACGCGGTAGCCGCTTATGAATTTCGGCTCTGCACCTCGCGCCCGTAAAGCCGCCGATATGGCCTTACCGCCGCCGTGGACAAGCACGGGCTTTGCGCCGATGGTGGACAAAAGCCCGATATCGCCGTACAGGCTTTTTAAAGCGGCTTCGTTTTCCATAATGCTTCCGCCCAACTTGATGACCACCGTCTTACCGTACAAACGGCGAAAGGCGGGGAGCACACTTCGGATGCTTTGCACCGTTTCGGTCGGGTCGTTCCGACGGGATACGTCAAGTTCTTTTAAGAAGCGCGTCGCATATTCGACGTCCGTCTCACACGGCACATACTCCGTGCCGCGCTTTTGCCGCGTTTCGTTTCCTTTGCCCGTGATGAGCACCACGCTGTCGCGGTCGCAGGAAAAAATCGCTTTGCGGATGGCTTCGCCCCTGTCCGGTTCGATCTCATACGCGCATCCGGCATTTGCCACATGTACGGCGATCTGTTCGCAAATTTCCAAAAGCGGCTCTTCGCCGGGATCCTCCTCGGTGATGTATACATAGTCGGAATATTTGCCCGACAGCTCGCCCAAATCCTTGCGACGCTGAAGCGCTTTTTTGCCCGGACAACCGAACACCGTTACGATCCGTCTGCCGGGAAATTCCTTGAGAACCGAGTCGTACAAACTTTGAAAACTGAGCTTGTTGTGTGCGTAATCCACAATGACAACGGCGCGGTTGTCGTTGTTGGCGTAAATCTCCATACGCCCCGAGGAACGTGCTTTCATAAGTCCCACATATACGTCGTGCGACGGAATGTCGTGCAAAACGCAAACGCTGATGGCGGCCAAAGCGTTCTGCACATTGAAAAGCCCCGGTACGGTCAGCGTGATCTCGCGGGTATAGGTGGGGGTGCGCACGGTAAACACCGTGTCGTTTCCCGATTTGTGAATGTCATAGGCATACACGTCGGCTTTTTCGTCGTACATGGAAAAGGTGAGAACCTTTTTGCAGACCGATGCGGCCTTTAAGACCTCATCGACACGCTGCGTGTCCAGACTGACGCAGGCTTTTTGGCAATGCTCAAACAGCTTGAGCTTCGAATGAAAATAATCGTCGAAATCCGGATGTTCCACCGCGCTGATGTGATCTTCGCCGATGTTTAAATATACGCCCGTGTCGAAGCCGATGCCGTACACACGGTCGTATTTGAGTGCTTGCGAAGAAACTTCCATCGTCAGATATTCGATGCCGCTTTTCACGGCGTTCGAGAAATGCGTGTACAGCTCCCCCACCTCGGGCGTGGTCAAATGCGACTCGAACGTTTCCGTTCCGTCGTAGGTGTCGATGGAGGAAATGTAGGCACTGCGCGGCTTCCCAACGGCATGAAGATGTTCGTCCAAAATGTATTTGAGAAAATAGGTCGTGGTGGACTTTCCCTTGGTGCCGGTAATACCGATGAGCTTTATGTTTTTCCACACGCTGTCAAAGTGAAAACCGAACAGAATCGCCATGGCACGGCGAATATCGCGAACGATGATACAGTCCGCGTCGATCGCATAGCGCGTCTCCGAAAGATAGCAGACCGCACCGCGCGCGACAGCGTCGGACAGATATTCTGCTTTAAAGTGCGCGCCCTTGCAGATGAACAGCGTTCCGGGGACGACTTTGTTGGAATCGTAGGTCAGAGCTTCGACGGTCGGGTCGGCGCTCGTGTGTACCTCCGCGAGAAGCTCGGCCGAGGAAAGAAGCGCGATGTATTCGTTTAAGGTATGCTTGGCGAGAATGGTAGGATTCATAGGTTCACCCCATAGAGGTCGGTATATTCCGACTTGATTTTTCCGCCGCAGCGGCGTATGCTCTCATAGCAGAGCACATCGAGCGCGTCGGTATAAAAGCGGTCAAGGGCATGGAATGCCTTGAAACAGGACAGCTCGGTGCAGGCTAAAATCGCGGCTTCACAGCCGTTTCGTTTCAGATAGGTGTCGATCACGCCGAAATCGTCGAGACTTCCTTTTTCGCCCGCTTTGATCTGCTCGTAGATGATCTTCATGACAAGCTTTTGCGTCTTTTCGTCCGGTGTTACGCAGACAAGCCCCGCCTTTTCGCATTCGTTTGCGTACAGCCCCGAAAAGACGGTTCCGTCGGTGGCAAGGATCCCGACCTTCCCGCCGGGTGACAGACGGGACGCAACGCGCGTCACGGTCTCACGCACCATATGAATGACGGGAATGCGAACAGCCTCCTGCAAGCGGTCGTAAAAATAGTGCGAGGTGTTGCAGGGAACGGCAATGGCATCCACACCGTTTTGCTCAAGCATTTTCGCGTCCTCCGTCAGCAAGCGGAGCACTTCGTCGGTCTGTCCCGAACGGATGGCTTGCGTTCGGTCGGGCATGGAGGCGTGATTTAGTATAATCATGTCCAAATGCTCTTGGTCGCAGGCGGCATCGGTCATGTCGATGATCTTCTGATACAACAGTTCGGTGGCCTGAGGCCCCATGCCGCCGATAACGCCGAGTTTTCCCACGGTATGCACTCCTTATCTGCCCAGATATTTTTTGAATTTGACGTAATGCGCGAGCTGTGAGCGAACAAGGCGGAAAAAGCGCTCGGGATCGTTATCCTCCTTAAGCCACAGGGGATTGACGTATTTGCCATCGCGTATCAGCTTTTTCATACGTTCCTTGTAAGCGGGCGCATAACGAAAGGCCACGCCCTTGGGAACGACCATCCACAAGTGCTCGTTTTGCGCAATGTCTTCTTCCAATTCGTGACGGTAGATGTGATCCTCGACGAAAAGACGTGCGATATTGTGCCCCGCGCCGGTCACATAGAAATTACTGCGTCCCTGACGGGTATTGATCTCAAAGGCCTTGTAGGTGTTGTCGCGGCTGTCGAGCTTGATGTCGAAGTTGAAAAAGCCGGTGTAGTGAATGCTTTCGAGCAGCTCGCGGAAACGCTCGGTCAGCTCCTTTTCGTATTCGTTGATGATAACGGCGTGATTGCCGATGCCGTAGGGCGTATGCTCCTCCAAAAGAACGTGTCCCAAGCACATCATCTTGACCTTGCCGTTTCGGTCGGAGTAGCCGGTCAACACACGCATGTAGGTGTCATCTCCCGGCAGAAAATCCTGAATGATCATGTGATCGGTGTAGCCCGCTTCGTAAACCTTTTTTACGGTTTCGGAAAGAGCTTCGAAGGTATTTAACTTGAAAACCTTTTTCTGTCCGTCGAACTTATGCTTATAGTATTCGACCTGATTGGCGGGCTTTAAAATGTAGGGCGCACCGAAATCGGGTTTGAGGGAGGTGTAATTGTCGTAAGTGCAAATATAGGTTTTCGGGTAAGCGATGCTGTGCGCTTCGCAGAGAGCGTAGAATTTTTCCTTGTCCATTAAGCTTTCGAGAAAATCGTAATCGGCATAGGGAATCACGACGTTTTCGGAAAAGCTTCCCTTGCCCGAAGCAAGGCATTTGACATAGCTGTCACCGCAGCCGACGGCTAAAATCTTCTTGTCCTTGTGCGCGTCGGCGTATTCGTTCAACACCTTGATCAGCACCTGCGGCGTGTCCAAATCCTTTACCTCGGTGAATTCCACAAGTTTGCTCTTGTAGCAGGTGCTCTTTAAAGCCTTGCCGAATACGCGGGCTTTGACCCGATATTCCTCATAGAAGGCGCGTGCGACGCTGTATACATTGATATCGTTCCCGAACAGAACGGGGATAAAGTCCTTTTGTTCAAAACGCATGATAAATGCCGCCTTTCCGTAATGCGACCGTAAGGGACGCAAAATTCTATGAATATTATAGTCCTTTTTCTTCCAAAAAGCAAGACTGTGAAGGAAGATAACAGATATTTAACATATTGAAGGAGAGGGAAATGCGAGCTATTTAGACTTTTTTCTAAATAGTCTTGACAATTCTCATGAACCGTGTTATAATCTATTTAGATAAGGATCTAAATACCATCAAAAGGAGGGGAACACATGGGAATGAACGAGACGCTGAAGGCTATATCCGACCCGGTGCGGCGCGACATTTTGCAGCTGTTGAAAAGCGGGAAGAAATCGGCGGGCGAGATAGCGGAACGTTTTGATTTGACCGGCGCGACCGTTTCCTACCATTTGGCCAAGCTGAAGGCCGCCGATCTGATCGCGGAGCAAAAGTACAAAAACTATATTTTCTATGAATTAAACGCTTCGGTTTTTGAAGAAGTGTTGACATGGATCTGTGATTTGGGAGGAAACAAACGATGAAACGATTGAAATTCATAAAAACCAAAAGCCTTGCCGTGTCCTGTTTCGTATGCCTTTTGCCGATCCTTGCGGGAACGGCGGTTTGGCAAAGGCTTCCTGAGACTGTGGCGACCCATTTTGATCTGTACGGGCGGCCGGACGGCTTTGCTTCCAAAAATCTTGTCGTATTCGGGCTTCCGATTTTAATGATGTTTTTGCAGGCTTTTTGCTGCTTGATAAACGACGCGAATGCCGCAAAGCACGGAGAACGCGCAAAATTCGAAAGAGTCGTAAAGTCGATCATTCCGATCCTGACGCTTGTTTTGCAGAGCGTGACGCTGGGGTACGGCTTGGGCGCAAGAGCGGACATACGAAGGATCGTGGCCGTCCTCGTCGGTGTGGTTTTGATCGTGATCGGAAACTATCAGCCGAAGCTCGACTACGTCAAGGACTATGACCGGATTGATACGGAAAAAGCACGAAAAATTAACCGTTTTATCGGCTTTGCAACGGTGATCGAGGGAATTGTTTTTCTCATAAGCATATTCTTTCCTCCGAAAGCGTCTTTGATCGCCGTATTTTTGTTGATCCCGTATGCGGCGGTCTGTGTGATCTACGGAATTAAGGTAGGGAAGGGATGACGGAAACGAGGATTGTCATAAAGGAAACGAACACTTCCCCCCCGTGAATTTTCACGAAAACGGTTGCAATTTCCTTTCGGGTGTGTTATACTGTACACAATAAGGCTGTATGCCTTTCTTTAACAAAAATCATCATTGAAAAGGAGCAGAATCATGCCGATCTTCGAACCCTACTACAAGGATCAAAACGTGACCGCCGTCGGCGAATGCGAGCCGCGCGCCTATTTTATCCCGTATGCCGATGCCGAAAGCGCCCATGCGCTTGACCGCACCAAAAGCCCGTATTTCAAAACACTCTGCGGCGAATGGAATTTCCGTTTTTACGAAAGCGTTTCCGACGTGACCGACGATTTCACGACCGACGAATATTTCACCGATGAGTACGAATTGACCGACACCGTGACCGTGCCGCGCTCCTGGCAGACCGTGCTCGGCAAGGGCTACGACGTGCCCAACTATACCAATGTCAATTACCCCTTCCCGGTCGATCCGCCGCACATTCCCGACCGCAACCCCTGCGGTGTGTATACGCGCGACTTCTATCTGACCGACGATTTTGCCGAAGGAAGCGTCTTTTTGAATTTCGAGGGCGTGGATTCCTGCTTCTATGTCTGGGTCAACGGCAAATTTATCGGCTATTCCACCGTCAGCCATTCGACAACGGAATTTGATTTGTCCGAGGTCGTAAAGCCCGGCCGCAACACCATCGCGGTTCTGGTGCTCAAATGGTGTGCTGCAAGCTATCTGGAGGATCAAGACAAGTTCCGCTTCTCGGGCATTTTCCGCGAGGTATATCTGCTGTCCCGCGAAAAGGCACACATTCGCGATTTCTATATCCGTCAGAACGTGTCGGACGATTTGAAAACGGCGACCCTTTCGTTGGAAACGTCGCTTGTCGGTAAGACCGATGTCACCTATACGTTGTTTGACCCGAACGGCGAGGAGGTTTCGAGCGGTTGTTGTTCCGACGGAGCCGTTATCACTCTCGACGAGCCGATTTTGTGGAACGACGAGTCTCCGCGCTTATACAGTCTGTATCTTACAAGCGGCCGTGAGGTCATTTTCCAGTATGTGGCGCTCAAAAAGGTTCACATCGACGGAAAAGTCTTTTATATCAACGGCAAAAAAGTCAAGATTCGCGGCGTCAACCGTCACGATTCGCATCCCGAACTCGGGCAGACCGCGCCGTTTGACCATATTGTACGTGATCTGATGATTTTAAAGCAGAACAACGTCAATTCCATACGCACTTCGCATTATCCGAGTGACCCGCGTATGATGGAGCTGTGCGACCTGTACGGCTTCTACATCATCGACGAGGCCGACATCGAAACGCACGGCATGAGTGTGCGCGGACAAAAGGGCTGGTCCGACCTTTCCGACAGTGATGAATGGACGGCCGCCTATGTCAACCGTGCCAAAAAGCTCATCGAACGCGACAAGAATCGCGGCTGTGTCATCATGTGGTCGCTCGGCAACGAATCTGGCTGCGGCAAAAATCAGCGCGCCATGCGCAAGCACATTCTTTCGCGTATTCCTGATGCGATCGTTCACTACGAAAGCGAACGCTGGGGTGTCGGCGATGACTATTCCGATGTGGTGGATGTGCGCAGTGAGATGTACACAGACCCGGCCGGATGTCTTGCCTACATCAAGAGCCGCGACGAAAACAAGCAGAAGCCCTTCTATTTGTGCGAATACCTCCATGCCATGGGCAACGGCCCCGGAGGCATAAAGGAATACATCGAGCTCATCCGTTCGCGCGACGAGTTTATGGGCGGAAATGTCTGGGAATTTTGCGACCACTCTGTGGCGGTGACCGATGAAAACGGAAACAGACACTATACCTACGGCGGTGATTTCGGCGATCATCCCAACGACGGCAATTTCTGCGTGGACGGACTTGTCTACCCCGACCGACGCCCGTCCAACGGTATGCGCGCCTTCAAAAACGCTTATATGCCGCTTGAGATCACGCTCAAGGACGGCGAATGCGGCGAGATCGAGGTCAAGAGCTGGCGCTTCTTCGAGACGTTTTCCGATGTGGATCTTGTCTGGAATGTCGAGTGTGACGGCAAGCGTGTCAAGAGCGGCCGTATTGCCGGATTAAACGTCGCGCCGGGCTATCGTCGTACCTATAAGTTGTATAACATGTTTGATTTCGAGGATGTCGGCGAATATTTCCTCAACGTTCGTCTTATTTACAATACCGATACCGTTTTCTGCGATGCCGGCTATGAGATGGGTGCACGACAGTTTGAGCTCGGTTCGATCTGCTCGGATACCGCACCGATACGGGCGGCAAGCGGCAAGCTCGCGTTTGTCGAGGAGGAGCACTTTATCGAAATCACCTGCGGCGAAATGAGCGTTTTGTTCGATAAGTCGATCGGGAAAATCACGGGCATCGTTCACGACGGCAAGGAAATGTTGGCAAAGCCTCTGGAGCTTGAGCTGTTCCGCGCACCGACCGACAACGACCGTCCGAATGCCAATCAAACGTGGTATCCGTGGGGATTGGATAAGCTGGAGCAGAGCACCTACGAGAGCGGTCTGTACAAGACGGCGGAGGATTATGTCACGCTGTTTGTCGAGCTGTCGCTGGCCGCGCCGTCCAAGCGTCCGGTCATGCGGGTGAAGGAATACATCACGGTGTCCGATGACGGTAATATCAGCTTCGAATTTGAGGTGAAGTGTGCCGAGCACTGCGACGAGCTGCCGCGCTTCGGTCTTTCCGTTGTCATGCCGCGCGGAAACGAGCGTGTGGAATACTTCGGCATGGGGCCGTATGAAGCGTATGCCGATCACAAGTATCAGTCACACATCGGCTACTTCCGCACCACCGCGACCGACAATTTCGAGCATTACATCCGTCCGCAGGAAAACTCCTCGCATTGCGACACGCGCTATGCCTTTGTCGGAAGTCTGACGGGACACGGATTGGAAATTCTCAAAATGTACGATACCGAGGACTTTTCGTTCAACGCCATGCATTTCTCGACGCACGATCTTTTGACTCTGCACGACCATGAGTTGAAAGCGCGTCCCGAGACTTTTGTTCATGCCGACATGCGCATGACGGGTATCGGCTCCAATTCCTGTGGCCCGCGCACCGAGCCGAAGTATCGCTTTACCGAAAAGGAATTTCGTTGCGGTATCATTCTGCGTCCGACGCATATTCAATAGGGGAAAAGCTCTGTATTTTCCTTTTCGATCGTCGGCGTTTACGTGTATCAATAACTGTTATAATATTCATTGAATATTTGTAATGTGAATAGTACATATTGACAAAACGCGAGTTGTGCTGTATAATAGTATCGGAAAGGATGATTTGTATGGCAAAAACCACAACAACTATTACAATTGATAGCGACATCAAGACACAGGCACAGGAACTTTTGGCTGATTTCGGGCTGGATCTGTCTACGGCGATCAATATTTTTCTGCGACAAACAATACGCGAGAATGCTATACCGTTCAGTATTTCGCGTGAAGTTCCCAACAGCGATACGCTTGCGGCGATGAAAGAATTCGAAGAAATGAAAAAACACCCCGAAGCCTACAAGAGTTATGACAGTGTGGATAAAATGATGGAGGATATCCTCGGTGAAGCTTGAAATTAAACCGTCCAATCGTTTTAAAAAGGATGTTCGTCTGTCACAAAAAAGAGGATATGATCTATCCCTGCTTACGGAAGTGGTTCGGAAATTGGCAAACGGCGAAACGCTTGACGAAAAGCACAAGGATCACGCTTTGCTGGGAGAATATAGCGGCTTCCGCGAATGTCATATCACTCCGGACTGGCTTTTGATATACCAAATTGTTGAGCATGAACTGATCCTGTTCTTGTCTCGAACGGGCACACACAGCGATCTGTTTTGATAAGTGCCTTCGTTGCCGCGGTGCCCTATGTATGTTGTTTTTTTACCGCATTAACAGAATGTTTGAGGTGAAAAGCTCAGTGAAAAAAACTCTGTATTTCCTTGCGACCGCCGTTTTGTGCGCGCTTATCCTTGTCGGATGCTCCGCTAAGGACAGGAGCCTTGGCATTATCGGCGGCGCGGACGGCCCGACGGCTGTCTTTATCAGCTGAACGAATCAATATCTGCCCTTTTTCGCTGTGCGAAGGGCATAAGGAGACTCTGCCATGAGATTTGAAGAATTATACCCGGGCGCCTGCTTTATCGCGCCGGATGACCCCGATTGTTCCTCACCCTATATCCGCAAGGCTTTTACGGCGGGTGCGGTCAAGCATGCAAAAATCACGATTTGCGGACTCGGCTTCTTCGAGCTGTATTTGAACGGCAAAAGAGTAAGCGACGATGAATTTGTCCCCGCCAACTCTCTCTATGAGCACCGCGAGAACAAATATTCAAAATCTCCCCGACGCGACATCTTCACCTACCGTACCTATTCGGTGGAATACGATGTTACGGATTATCTCCGAGACGGAAAAAACGCGCTCGTCGTGCATTTGGGCAACGGCTGGTACGGCAACACCGGTGACCATGACCAGGGCATGGACTATTTCGGCACCGTCAAGCTGTGCTATATGCTCGAATTTGAGGACGAAACGGGACGCCACACCGTTGTTTCCGATCCCTCTCATAAATGGAAGCCCAGTTTTATCACGGACGATCATCTTTACCTCGGCGAAAAGCAGGATATGCGTCTGTACGACGAATCGCTTCTGCAAACCGATTACGATGACAGTGACTGGCGCTCGGTCATCCGAGCCGCCACGCCGGAATGCGAGTGGGAGATACAGGATTTCCCGCCCGACCGTGTGGTCGAGACGTTCAAGCCGGTTGCGGTCGGAAAGTCAGACGGTCTTACCGTCTACGACTGCGGTGTCAATCTGACCGGCTATGTGGTGGTGCGCTGCGACAAGGCGAACGAGCATATCATCATCGAGCATGCCGAAGAGCTGAACGAGGACGGCACGCTCGACAAGGTAACCTGTGCCTGCGACCGCAAGCCTGCACGGGACGAATACATTTCCGACGGCATTCACGATATGCGTCCGCACTTCATCTGGCACGGCTTCCGCTACTTCACGCTTTCAGACAACGCCTATCCCGTCGAAGCGCGCATGATTCACGCCGACATGAAGATCACTTCGCATTTCGAGAGCGACAACGACATGCTCAACTGGCTGTACGAGACGTATTTGCGCACACAGCTTGAGAACATGCACTGCGGCGTTCCGTCCGACTGCCCGACGCGCGAACGTTTGGGCTACACAGGCGACGGACAGCTTTGTGCCGACGCGGCGCTTTTGATGATGGACGGTCGCACCTTCTACAAAAAATGGATGCAGGACATTGTGGACAGCCAGTGCCGCTTATCCGGTCACGTCAACCACACCTCCCCCTATCAGGGCGGTGGCGGCGGTATCGGCGGCTGGGGGTGTGCGATCATCCATGTGCCGTATGTCTATTACCGCATCTACGGCGACGACAGCCTGATCCGCAAGCACTTTGAGCGGATGCTTGCCTTTATGCGTTACTTCGATTCGCGCTGCTCGGCCGGCTTTATCACAAGCGAAGAACCGTGGGAATGGAATCTCGGCGACTGGGGCTTTTCCAAACAGAATGAGTACATGATTCCGCAGAACTACGTCAATACCTATTTTTACATCCGTAGTTTGGAGGAAATGTGCGAAATGGCGCCGCTCGTTCGCATGGAGGATATCATCCCCTCCTATCGGGAGAAGATCGAAACGAGCAAACGAGCCATGCGCGCGGCGTATCTCTCCTCGCAGAGCGGCGATTTCTTCGGCGATTATGAAGGTGCGAACTGCTTTGCCGTCGCACTCGGTATCGGTGACGATCGTACCTATAAAAATATGTGCGAAAAGTATGCCAAGACGCACGAATACGATACCGGTATTTTCGCGACCGACCTGTTGACCGACGTGCTGTTCAAAAACGGCAACGCACAAATTGCCTATGAGCTGATGACCGCCGAAACCGATCTTTCGTTCGGCAACATGCGAAAGGGCGGTGCGACCACGCTGTGGGAATACATGTGGGGGCCGATCGCCAAGGTTTATTCGCATAACCACCCCATGTTCGGGGCGGTCACGCGCCAGCTGTTCGAGGGATTGCTCGGCATTCGCCAGGAAGCGGGATCGTGCGGCTTCACCAATCTGGTCATAGATCCGGCGATTATCGACGGCTTAAATTATTGCAGCGGACACATCGACGTAGGAAACGGAAAAATCGGTGTTACGGTGCGGCGCGGCAAGACCAATACCTATTACAAATTCGAAATACCCGCAGGCGTTAAGGCGGTTTTCCGCTTTGAATATGATTTGATTCCGCTTCATGAGGGAGTCAATGAATTTGATACGCAGTTGATTCAATAGTTCAAACGGCCGACTGCT